>NZ_PSTN01000003.1:0-208531 GCF_002930955.1 Rathayibacter sp. AY1A4
GGGCCTGTCGGCGAGGTGGGCGGCCGCGCCGGGGGTCGGGGCCGGGGGGGCGGTCGCGGGGGGGGCGTTGCGTTGGCCGGGCGGAGGGGACGTGAGGGGGGTGGGGGGGGCCGTGGTGGGCGGCCCCGACACGACCCAGAAGGGCTCCTAGTCCGTGCCAACGACACGCCTCAGCACCGAACCCACCGCCGTCCTCGTCCTCGAGGACGGACGACGATTCCGGGGACAGGCCTACGGCGCCCGAGGCCGCACCCTGGGCGAGATCGTCTTCGCCACCGGCATGACCGGGTACCAGGAGACGCTGACCGACCCGAGCTACGCCGGCCAGATCGTCGTGCAGACCGCGCCCCACATCGGCAACACCGGGACCAACGACGAGGACATGGAGTCGCGCCGCATCTGGGTCGCCGGCTACGTCGTCCGCGACCCCTCCCGCGTCGTCTCCAACTTCCGCGCGCAGCGCTCCCTCGGCGACGACCTCGAGACCGACGGCATCGTCGGGATCTCCGGCGTCGACACCCGGGCGATCACGCGCCACATCCGCTCGGCCGGCTCGATGCGCGCCGGCGTGTTCTCCGGCGAGGACCTCGCCCTCCCCGAGGAGGAGCAGCTCGCTCTCGTCCTCGGCGGCCGGCAGATGCAGGGGCTCAACCTGTCCTCCTCGGTCTCGACCGACGAGCAGTACACGGTGCCCGCCCGCGGCGAGCGCGTCGGCTCGGTCGCGGTCATCGACCTCGGGGTGAAGACCTCGACGGTCAACTACCTCGCGGAGCGCGGCTTCGACGTGCACGTGCTGCCCGAGTCCGTGACCGCCGAGCAGGTGCTCGCGCTCGACCCGTCCGCGCTCTTCTTCTCCAACGGCCCCGGCGATCCCGAGGCCTCGGACCGCCACGTCGAGCTGCTGCGCACCACCCTGCGCGCCGACCTGCCGTTCTTCGGCATCTGCTTCGGCAACCAGCTGCTCGGGCGCGCTCTCGGCTTCGGCACCTACAAGCTCCCGTTCGGCCACCGCGGGATCAACCAGCCCGTGCTCGACAAGCTCACCGGCCGCGTGGAGATCACCTCGCAGAACCACGGGTTCGCCGTGGACGCGCCGATCGAGGGCGAGCTGGACTCGCCCGAGGGCTTCGGCCGCGTCGAGGTCAGCCACTACTCCCTCAACGACTCGGTCGTGGAGGGCCTGCGCTGCCTCGACATCCCCGCCTTCTCGGTGCAGTACCACCCGGAGGCGGCGGCCGGCCCGCACGACTCCAACCACCTCTTCGACCGCTTCCGCGAGATGGTCGTGCAGCGCACGGCCGGACGCGGGGCCTCGGAGCCCACCGACATCCCCACGACCAGCAGCATCGGAGAGCAGAAGTAATGCCGCGCAGGGAAGACATCCAGAGCGTCCTGGTCATCGGCTCCGGCCCGATCGTCATCGGACAGGCCGTCGAGTTCGACTACTCCGGCACCCAGGCCTGCCGCGTGCTGCGTGCCGAGGGGGTGCGCGTGATCCTCGTCAACTCCAACCCGGCGACGATCATGACCGATCCCGACTTCGCCGACGCCACCTACGTGGAGCCGATCACGCCCAAGGCGATCGAGGCGATCATCGCCAAGGAGAAGCCGGACGCGATCCTGCCGACCCTCGGCGGGCAGACGGCCCTGAACGCGGCCATCCAGCTGCACGACCTCGGGATCCTCGAGAAGTACGGCGTCGAGCTCATCGGCGCGAGCTTCGAGGCGATCAACCGCGGCGAGGACCGCCAGATCTTCAAGCAGCTGGTGCTGGACGCGGGCGCCGACGTCGCGAAGTCCTACATCGCGCACACCGTCGACGAGGCGATCGAGTACGCCGAGGACCTGGGCTACCCCCTCGTCATCCGCCCGTCGTTCACCATGGGCGGCCTGGGCTCCGGCTTCGCCTACACCCGCGAGGAGCTGGTGCGGATGGTCGGCGACGGCCTGCACCAGAGCCCCACCACCGAGGTGCTCCTGGAGGAGTCGATCCTCGGCTGGAAGGAGTACGAGCTCGAGCTGATGCGCGACACGGCCGACAACACGGTCGTCGTCTGCTCGATCGAGAACGTCGACCCCGTCGGCGTGCACACGGGCGACTCGATCACCGTCGCACCGGCGCTGACCCTCACCGACCGCGAGTACCAGAAGCTGCGCGACATCGGCATCCGGATCATCCGCGACGTGGGCGTGGACACCGGCGGCTGCAACATCCAGTTCGCGATCGACCCGGCGGACGGCCGGATCATCGTGATCGAGATGAACCCGCGCGTCTCCCGCTCCTCCGCCCTCGCCTCCAAGGCGACGGGCTTCCCGATCGCCAAGATCGCCGCGAAGCTCGCCATCGGCTACCGCCTGGACGAGATCCCGAACGACATCACCAAGGTGACGCCGGCGAGCTTCGAGCCGACGCTGGACTACGTGGTCGTGAAGGTCCCGCGGTTCGCGTTCGAGAAGTTCCCGGCCGCCGACAAGACGCTGACCACCACCATGAAGTCGGTGGGCGAGGCGATGGCGATCGGCCGCAACTACGCGCAGGCGCTGCAGAAGGCGCTCCGCTCGCTCGAGAAGCGCGGCTCGTCGTTCCACTGGGGCGCGCAGGAGCGCTCGGTCGAGGAGCTCCTCGAGATCGCGAGGACCCCGACCGACGGCCGCATCGTCACCGTGCAGCAGGCGCTGCGCCTGGGAGCCTCGGTGGAGCAGGCGTTCGAGTCCACGAAGATCGACCCCTGGTTCCTCGACCAGATCGTGCTGATCAACGAGATCGCCGACCTGGTGCGCGAGCACGACGGCCTCGACGCCGGACTCCTCCGCCTGGCGAAGGACCACGGCTTCTCGGACGCGCAGATCGCCGAGCTCCGCGGGCTCGACGAGGCGGAGGTCCGCCGCACCCGCTACGCGCTGGACGTGCGCCCGGTCTACAAGACCGTCGACACCTGCGCGGGCGAGTTCCCGGCGCTCACGCCGTACCACTACTCCTCGTACGACGAGGAGACGGAGGTCGTCGCCGCCGACCGCCGCAAGGTCGTCATCCTGGGCTCCGGCCCCAACCGCATCGGCCAGGGGGTCGAGTTCGACTACTCCTGCGTGCACGCCTCGTTCGCGCTCTCGGACGCGGGCTTCGAGACGATCATGATCAACTGCAACCCCGAGACGGTCTCGACCGACTACGACACCTCGGACCGCCTCTACTTCGAGCCGCTGACTCTCGAGGACGTGCTCGAGGTCATCCACGCGGAGTCGCAGTCCGGCGAGCTCGTCGGCGTCGTCGTGCAGCTGGGCGGCCAGACGGCGCTCGGGCTCGCCGCGGGCCTCGAGGCGGCCGGCGTGCCCATCCTCGGCACCACCCCCGCGAACATCGACCTCGCGGAGGAGCGCGGCGCGTTCTCGCGGATCCTCGACGAGGCGGGGCTTCTCGCTCCGCGCAACGGCACCGCGACCGACCTCGACGGCGCTCGTGAGGTCGCGGTGGAGATCGGCTACCCGGTCCTCGTCCGTCCGTCCTTCGTCCTCGGCGGGCGCGGCATGGAGATCGTCTACGGAACGCCCCAGCTCGAGGACTACTTCGAGCGGATGGCCGGCGAGGGGATCATCGACGAGGCGCACCCGCTGCTGGTGGACCGCTTCCTCGACGACGCGATCGAGATCGACGTCGACGCGCTCTTCGACGGCGAGCAGCTCTAC
The DNA here is from genome assembly GCF_002930955.1 of Rathayibacter sp. AY1A4. Taxonomy (NCBI): domain Bacteria; kingdom Bacillati; phylum Actinomycetota; class Actinomycetes; order Micrococcales; family Microbacteriaceae; genus Rathayibacter; species Rathayibacter sp. AY1A4. The sequence goes on from NZ_PSTN01000003.1 coordinate 3,685, forward strand.
ATCGGCGGCGTGATGGAGCACATCGAGGAGGCCGGCATCCACTCCGGCGACTCGGCGTGCACGCTCCCGCCGGTGACGCTCGGCCGCCGCCAGATCGACCAGGTGCGGGAGGCGACCCTCGCGATCGCGCAGGGCGTCGGCGTCCGAGGACTGCTGAACGTCCAGTTCGCGATCGGCCAGGGCGTGCTCTATGTGCTCGAGGCGAACCCCCGGGCCTCGCGCACCGTGCCGTTCGTGTCGAAGGCGCTGGGCATCCCGCTCGCGAAGGCCGCGTCGCGCCTGATGGTGGGCGAGACCATCGCCGCGCTGAAGGCCGAGGGCCTGCTGCCCGAGCGCGACGGCTCCGACGTCCCGATGGACTCTCCCATCGCGGTGAAGGAGGCGGTCCTGCCGTTCAAGCGCTTCCGCACCAAGGAGGGCCAGATCGTCGACTCGCTGCTCGGGCCCGAGATGCGCTCCACCGGCGAGGTCATGGGGATCGACCGCGACTTCCCCCGCGCCTTCGCGAAGAGCCAGGACGCCGCCTACGGCGGCATGCCGGCGAGCGGGACCGTCTTCATCTCGGTCGCCGACCGCGACAAGCGCTCGATCGTCCTGCCCGCGCTGCGCCTGCGCCAGCTCGGCTTCGACATCCTCGCGACCGAGGGCACGGCCGAGGTGCTGAACCGCAACGGGATCCAGGCCCGCGTGGTCCGCAAGTACAGCGAGACCGCCGAGGGCGACGCGCCCTCCATCGTCGAGCTGATCGCCCGCGACGAGGTCGACGTGGTGATCAACACGCCCAGCGGAGGAGCGACCCGCGCCGACGGCTACGAGATCCGCGCCGCCGCGGTCGCCGCGGACAAGCCGCTGTTCACCACGATCGCCCAGCTCGCGGCGGCGGTCGCCTCGCTCGACGCGGCGAACGAGCCCTTCGAGGTGACGAGCCTGCAGGACTACGCCCTGCGCCGCGCGGAGCGCACCGCGTGAGCGGCGGCGCGGCGGGCACCGCCTCCTTCGGCTCGCGCCTCGAGGCGGCGTTCGCCGCGCACGGCCGGCTCTGCGTCGGGATCGACCCGCACGCGTACCTGCTCGACGCGTGGGGCCTCGCCGACGACGCGGCCGGGCTCGAGAGCTTCGGCCGAACGGTCGTCGAGGCGGCGGCCGGCCGTGCGGGCGTCGTCAAGCCGCAGATCGCCTTCTTCGAGCGGCACGGCTCGGCGGGCTACGCCGCGCTCGAGCGCGTGCTCGCCGACGCCCGCGAGGCCGGACTGCTGGTGATCGCCGACGTCAAGCGCGGCGACATCGGCACGAGCGTCACCGCCTACGCCGAGGCGTGGCTCCGGCCGGGCTCGCCGCTCGAGGCGGACGCCATGACCGCGGCGGCCTACCAGGGGCTCGGCTCCCTCGAGGGGATGCTGACCCTCGCCGAGGAGGCGGGCAAGGGCGTGTTCGTCCTCGCAGCCACCTCCAACCCCGAGGCCCGCCCCGTGCAGCGCGCCCTCGTGCAGGACGGCGGCCGGGCGGGATCCACCGTGGCACGCGCGGTCGTGGCGGACGTGGCATCCTGGAACGACGCTCACGCTCGCGCGTCGATCGGCTCGATCGGCGTGGTGCTCGGCGCCACGGTCGCCCTGGGCGACTTCGGCATCGGCATCGACGAACCTCTGCACCCCGCACTCCCGGTGCTCGCGCCCGGCTTCGGCCACCAGGGCGCGGCCGTCGCGGACGCGCAGCGGCTGTTCGGCGCGCTGAGCGCCGCCACCATCGTCAGCGAGTCGCGGAGCGTGCTCGGCGCCGGCCCCTCGGGGATCGCGGCCGAGATCACCCGCCGCGCGACCGACATCCAGGAGACCCTTGTCCGCTGAAACCGTCAGCCCCGATCCCGGCGCCTCCTCGCGCCCGGAGGCCGTGCGCCGTCCCTCGCCGCCCGAGGTCGACCGGCGCGCCGCCTCCGAGGCCGCGATCGCGGCGCGCCGTGCCCGCGCCGCCGTCAAGAAGGCCGTCGCCGCCGGACGCCGCCCCGCGACCGCCGTGCTCGCGGCGGCCCAGGCCGAGCCGCTCGGGGTCGAGGGGCGGATGCGCGTCAGCGAGCTGCTCCGCGCCGTGCCCGCACTCGGCGTGGTGAAGACGCCCCGGGTGATGGACCAGCTGCGGATCGCCGAGTCGAAGCGCCTCGGCGGGCTCGGCCGGCGCCAGGTCGAGGGCCTGTCGTCGTTCCTGGAGGAGCGGGAGTCGCGGCAGCGCCGCCCCGGCCGCAACCGCCTGCTCGTCCTCGCCGGTCCGACCGCGGTCGGCAAGGGCACCGTGTCGACCTACATCCGCGAGAACTACCCGGACGTCCTGCTCTCGGTCTCGGCCACCACCCGGGCCCCGCGTCCGGGCGAGGTGGACGGCGTCAGCTACTACTTCGTCGACGACGCCGAGTTCGACCGGATGGTCGCGGCGGGGGAGTTCCTCGAGTACGCCGTCGTCCACAACGCTCACCGCTACGGCACGCCCCGCGGCCCCATCGACGCCGCGCTGGAGCAGGGCCGGCAGGTGATGCTCGAGATCGACATCCAGGGTGCCCGCCAGGTGCGCGAGCGGATGCCGGACGCGCGGCTGGTCTTCCTCCTGCCGCCGAGCTGGGACGAGCTGGTCCGCCGGCTGGTCGGCCGCGGCACCGAGAGCGCGGAGGAGCAGGAGCGCCGTCTGGCCACCGCGAAGGTGGAGCTGGCCGCGCAGGACGAGTTCGATTTCGCCGTCGTCAACAGCACCGTGCCCGAAGCGGCCCGCGAGGTCGTAGAATTGATGTCGCCTCGTGCCGACGGCGCGCCCGCTGACCCGGGCCGCTGAGACCGGGCCACCGACCACCTCCGGGCCGACGCCCCGGGTCCCACCGGGCACACGCCCCTCGGAGCCCGCGAGCCGTGTTGCTCCGGAGCCGCAGATCGGCGCTGATGCGCCTGCAAGGAGACACCCATGGCCAACAACCTCGGCATCATCGACCCGCCCATCGACGAGCTCCTCTCGAAGGTCGACTCCAAGTACGCGCTGGTGATCTTCGCCTCCAAGCGCGCCCGCCAGATCAACGACTACTACGCCGACCTCCACGAGGGCAGCCTGTTCGACAACGTCGGCCCGCTGGTCGACTCCACCATCGACGACAAGCCCCTCTCGGTCGCACTGCACGAGATCAACGAGGACAAGCTCGTCGCCAAGCCCCTCGCCGAGTAGTCCCCTCCGGGTGGGCTCCTCTCTCGAGGCCGGCCGACGGCTCAACGTCGTCGTCGGCATCACCGGCGGCATCGCCGCGTACAAGGCCGTCGGAGTCGTCCGCGCGCTGGTCCTCGCGGAGCACGACGTGCACGTCGTCGCGACCGAGGCCGCGCTGCGCTTCGTCGGCAAGCCCACCCTCGAGGCCATCTCGCGGAACCCGGTGCACACCGAGCTCTACGAGGGCGTCGCCGAGGTCCGGCACGTGGCCATCGGCCAGGCCGCCGACCTCATCGTGATCGCGCCCGCGACGGCGCACACGCTCGCCAAGCTCGCCGCCGGCCTCGCCGACGACCTGCTCGGCAACACGGTGCTCGCGAGCACCGCCCCGCTCGTGGTCGCCCCCGCGATGCACACCGAGATGTGGGCGAACGCCGCCACCGTCGCGAACACGGCGGTGCTCCGCTCCCGCGGCGTGCACGTCGTCGGCCCCGCGGTCGGCCGCCTCACCGGCGCCGACTCGGGCCCCGGCCGCATGGAGGAGCCCGAGACGATCGTGGCGGAGGCCCTCGCCGTCCACGCCCGCTCCGCCTCCGCCCGCCGCGACCTCGCGGGCGTGCGCGTCCTCGTGACCGCCGGCGGAACCCGCGAGCCCCTCGACCCGGTGCGCTTCGTCGGCAACCGCTCCAGCGGCAGGCAGGGCGTCGCGCTCGCGCTGGCCGCTGCGGCCCGGGGCGCGGAGGTCACCCTCCTCGCCGCGAACCTCGACGTGCCGGCGCCGGAGGGCGTCACGGTCCTCCCGGTGGGCACCGCGCTCGAGCTGCGCGAGGCCGCTCTCGCCGCGGCCACCGGCGCGGACGTCGTGATCATGGCCGCGGCCGTCGCCGACTACCGGCCCGCCGCGGTCGCCGACGCGAAGATCAAGAAGGAGCAGCAGGGCGACCGTCTCGTCCTCGAGCTCGTCAAGAACCCGGACGTCCTCGCCGAGATCTCCGCCTCCCGGCGGGAGGGGCAGATCGTCGTCGGCTTCGCCGCGGAGACCGAGCCGGACCGGGACGCGATGCTCGCGCTCGGCCGCGCCAAGATCGCCCGCAAGGGCTGCGACCTGCTCGTCCTCAACAGGGTGGGCTGGGCCGAGGGTTTCCAGAGCGACAGCAACGCCGTCGTGGTCCTCGATCGGGCCGGCGATATAGTTGGCGAGGCCTCGGGCAGCAAGGCGGAGGTGGCCGATCGCGTCCTCGACGCGGTCGTGCGCTAGCCCCGCCGGTCCGCCCGCCCAGGCGCCGATCGCCTGCCGCCCGGCATCGCGCCCGCCAGGCCACTCCCGGTACGAACGACCCCGGTCCGCACGAGCCGGGACGAGAAGAGAAGCATGACCTCCGGTCCCCTCCGCCTGTTCACCTCCGAGTCCGTCACCGAGGGCCACCCGGACAAGATCTGCGACCAGATCTCGGACCGCATCCTCGACGCCCTGCTCCGCGAGGACCCGCACAGCCGGGTCGCCGTCGAGACGCTGGTCACGACGGGGCTCGTGCACGTCGCGGGCGAGGTCTCCACGAGCGGCTACGTCGAGATCCCCAAGATCGTGCGCGACACGATCGTCGAGATCGGCTACGACTCCTCGGAGAAGGGCTTCGACGGCCGCTCCTGCGGCGTCTCGGTCTCGATCGGCCAGCAGTCGCCCGAGATCGCGGCGGGCGTCGACACGGCGCTCGAGGTCCGCTCCTCCGAGGCGGGCGAGGACGCCTTCGACCGCCAGGGCGCGGGCGACCAGGGCCTGATGTTCGGCTTCGCGACCGACGAGACCCCCGAGTACATGCCGCTGCCGAGCTGGCTCTCGCACCGCCTCGCCGAGCGCCTGGCCGCCGTCCGCAAGTCGGGCGAGCTCGACTACCTCCGGCCCGACGGCAAGACCCAGGTCACCATCGGCTACGACGGCACGACGCCGTCCACCATCGACACCGTCGTCCTGTCCACCCAGCACGCCGAGCACGTCAGCACCGAGACGATCCACGCGGACATCGCGGCGCACGTCATCCGCCCCGTGCTCGAGACGGTCGACCTGGACTCCTCCGCCGTGCGCCTGCTGATCAACCCGACCGGCCGCTTCGAGATCGGCGGGCCTCAGGGCGACGCCGGGCTCACCGGCCGCAAGATCATCGTCGACACCTACGGCGGAGCGTCCCGCCACGGCGGCGGCGCGTTCTCGGGCAAGGACCCGTCGAAGGTGGACCGCTCGGCCGCCTACGCCATGCGGTGGGTCGCCAAGAACGCGGTCGCCGCGGGGCTCGCCTCGCGGCTGGAGGTGCAGGTCGCCTACGCCATCGGCAAGGCGGCCCCGGTCGGCCTCTACGTCGAGACCTTCGGCACCGGCACCGTCTCGGACGAGACGATCACCGAGGCGATCCGCTCGGTCTTCGACCTGCGCCCGGCCGCGATCATCCACGCACTCGACCTGCTCCGCCCGATCTACGCGCAGACCGCGGCCTACGGCCACTTCGGCCGGGAGCTCCCCGACTTCACCTGGGAGCGCCTCGACCGGGTCGACGACCTGCGCTCCGCCGCGGGCCTCTCGTAGCGGGCGCGGCGGCGATGGCGACGAGCGGAGCCGTCGCGCGCGTGCTCCTGGACTCGCCCCTCCCGCAGCTCGACCGGCTCCTGGACTACGCGGTGCCGGAGGCGCTGCGCGGCGAGGTGGTCCCCGGCGTGCGCGTGCGGGTGCCGTTGCGGACCGGAGGCCGGATCGCCGACGCGTTCGTCGTCGAGACGGGGGAGGGGACCGAGCACGCCGGAGCGCTCAGCGGCATCGAGGAGCTGGTCTCGCCGCTCGTCGTGCTGACCCCGGAGGTCTGGGCCCTCGCCCGCCGGGTGGCCGACCGCGCCTCCGGAGGCGCGAGCGACGTGCTGCGCCTGGCCGTGCCGCGCCGCCACGTCCGCGTCGAGAAGGCGCGACTCGCCGCGGGTCCCGCTCCTGCGGCGCCCGCGGTCGAGGCGGGCGGCGTGACGGGCTACCCCGACGCCTCCTTCGCGGGACTCGCCGAGGGGGCCCGGCTGGCGGTCGGCGCCGTGCCGGCTCCGGTGAGGCTCGACTCGGGCGCGTGGGTCGGCGGCTGGGCCGTCACGCTCGCCGAGCTCGCCCGGGACACGCTCGCCGCGGGCCGCGACGCGATCCTGGCCGTCCCCGACTACCGCGACCAGGAGCAGCTGGAGCTCGCTCTCGCCGCCCTCGTCCCCGCGGATGCGGTGGTGCGCCTCGATGCGCGGCAGAAGGGCGCCGAGCGCTACTCCGCCTTCGTCCGCTGCCTCGATCCCGGGCCGCGGGTCGTCGTCGGCAACCGCTCCGTCCTCTACGCGCCCTCCTCCGCCCTCGGCCTGATCGCGCTCTGGGACGACGGCGATCCGCTCTTCGCCGAGCCGCTCGCACCCTACGCGCACGCCCGCGACGTCGCCCTGGTGCGGCAGGAGCAGAGCGGCGCCGGCCTCGTCCTGCTCGGCAACACGCGCACGGTCGAGGTCGAGCGGCTCGTCGAGATCGGCTTCGCGACCGAGGTGGAGCCGCGGCCGAGCCGCCGCCCGCACGTCGTGCCGACCGCGCAGCAGTGGGCGGCCGACGAGCACGACGCGGCAGCGCGCATCCCCTCCTCCGCCTGGCGGGAGGCGCGGAAGGCCCTCGACTCCGGTCCCGTGCTGGTCCAGGTCGCGCGCCCCGGCTACGCGCCGGTGGTCGCCTGCGCCCGCTGCCGGACCGTCGCACGCTGCAACCGCTGCCAGGGTCCGCTCGGCGTGCACTCCGAGGGCGGGCGGCCGAGCTGCGGCTGGTGCGGCCTGATCGCGGCCGACTGGACCTGCTCCGTCTGCGAGGCGACGGCTCTGCGCCTCGTCTCCCTCGGCGCGGGCCGCACCGCGGAGGAGCTCGGACGCGCCTTCCCGGGTGCCAAGGTGATCGTCGCCGACGGGCAGCGCCCCGTGCTCACCCTCCCCGACGAGCCCGCGCTCGTCGTGGCCACGCGCGGGGCGGAGCCGCGGGCCGACGGCGGCTACCACGCCGTCCTGCTGCTGGACGGCGAGCGGATGCTGGCCCGCGAGAGCCTGCGGGTCGCCGACGACGCGCTCCGCACCTGGTCGAACGCCGCGGCGCTGGCCCGCCCGGGCGCGCCGGTCCTCCTGGTCGGGGTCGGCGGTCGGCTCGCGACCGCCCTGGCGACCTGGCGGCAGGCCGAGTACCTCCGGGCCGAGCTCCAGGAGCGGCGCGCTCTGCGCTTCCCGCCCGCGGTGCGCCTGGCCACGGTGAGCGGCGACGCGCACGCGGTGGAGGAGGCGCTCGACGCGCTCGACGAGGACGACCGGCACGAGGTCCTCGGTCCTGTCGGGCTCGAGGACGGCTCCGTCCGGGCGATCGTCCGGTTCGACTACGCTCGCGGTGCGGATGTGGCCGCGCGCCTCCGCTCCGCCGTGATCCGCAACGCCACGCGCCGTCGTCGCCCGCCGACCACGCCCGGCCGCTTCCGGCCGGCCCCCCGGCTCCGGGTCCGTCTCGACGACCCCGACATCCTCTGACTCCCCAGGAGACCCCCGTGCGCCTCGTCTTCGCCGGCACGCCCGCCGCCGCCGTTCCGACCCTCCGCGACCTCGCCGCCTCCGCGCACGAGGTCGTCGCCGTGGTCACCCGGGAGGACGCCCCGGTGGGCCGCAAGCGCGTGCTCACCCCCTCGCCGGTCGCCGTCGCGGCCGAGGAGCTGGGGATCCCGGTGATCCGGGCGAACCGCCTCGACGAGGACGTGACCGATCGGATCGCGGGCCTCGCCCCCGACCTCGGCGTGATCGTGGCCTACGGCGGCCTCGTCCGGCAGCGCCTGCTGGCGGTGCCGCGCCTGGGCTGGATCAACCTGCACTTCTCCCTGCTGCCGCGCTGGCGCGGGGCGGCTCCCGTCCAGCGGGCGCTGATGGCGGGCGACACGCGGATCGGCGCGAGCGTCTTCCAGCTGGTCGCCGAGCTCGACGCCGGTGACGTGTACGCCGAGCTCGCCGTCGACGCGGGGGAGCGCACCGCGGGCGAGCTGCTGACGGAGCTGGCCGGGAGCGGCGCCGGCCTCACCCTCGGCGTGGTCGACGCGCTGGAGGAGGGCACGGCCGTCGCGACTCCTCAGACCGGAGAGGCGACCCCCGCTCCCAAGCTCGATGCCGCCGACGGCCGGATCGACTGGAGCCTCCCGACCGCGCGGGTCCTCGCGCTCGTGCGCGGAACGACTCCCGAGCCCGGGGCCTCGACCGCGGTGGGGGACGCGCGCCTCAAGGTGCTCGCGGTCCGCGCGGCCGAGGGGGACCTCGCTCCCGGCGTCGTCCGCCTCGACTCGGGGCGCGCCCTCGTCGGCACCGCGGACGGAGCGGTGGAGCTGGTCACCGTCCAGCCCGCCGGCAGGACCCCGATGGCCGGCGCCGCCTGGGCCCGCGGCCTGCGCGAGAGCACGGTGCTCGCGTGAGCGCCCGGCGCGAGGCCGCTCCCGCCCGCCGGGTCGCCTACGACGTCCTGCTCGCGGTGAGCGGGTCGGACGCCTACGCCAACCTGGTCCTGCCCGCGCGGATCAGCGCCGCCGGCCTCTCGCCCGCCGACGCGGGACTGGCCACCGAGCTCTGCTACGGCACCCTGCGGATGTCCGGCTACTACGACCGCGTGGTCGCCCTCGCGGCCGGCCGGTCCGTCGAGAGCATCGATGCGCCGGTGCTCGACGCGCTGCGCCTGGGCGTGCACCAGCTGCTCGCGACCCGCGTGGCCCCGCACGCCGCGGTGAACGAGAGCGTCGCGCTCGTCGCGGCCGGCTCCTCGCGGGGAGCGGTGGCCTTCGCCAACGCCGTGCTGCGCGCGGTCTCGCGCTCGAGCGCCGGCGAGTGGCGCGAGCGGGTCTCCGCGGCCGCGGTCTCCGGCGACGACCGGATCGCCGCGCTGAGCTCCCACCCCGTGTGGATCGTGCGCGCCCTGCGACGGGCGCTGGCGGCGGAGGGGGCGGCCGACGAGCTCGACGCGCTGCTCGCCGCCGACAACGCGGCTCCGCGGGTGAACCTTGTGGCTCTGCCGGGCCTGGCGTCTCCCGGCGAGATCGCCGACGCCGAATCCGACCGGTTCTCGCCGGTCGGCATGACCAGCACCGGCGGCGACCCGGAGGCGTTCCCCGCGGTGCACGAGGGCCGCGTGCGCGTGCAGGACGAGGGCTCCCAGCTCGCCGCTCTGGCGCTCTCCCGGGCACGGCCGGTCCGCCCGGGCGAGCGCTGGCTCGACCTGTGCGCGGGACCCGGCGGCAAGGCGGCGCTGCTCGCGGCGGAGGCGCGCGCAGGCGGGGCGGCGCTGCTCGCCAACGAGGTGGTCGCGGGCCGCGCGGGCCTGGTGCGGCAGGCGCTGGCCGCCGTCGATCCGTCGGTCGAGGTGCGCACCGGCGACGGGCGCGACCTGGGCGACGAGCAGCCGGGATCGTTCGACCGCATCCTCCTCGACGCGCCGTGCACCGGTCTCGGTGCGCTGCGGCGGCGGCCGGAGGCGCGCTGGCGCAAGTCCGCGGCCGATGTGGAGCCGCTGGCCGCCCTCCAGGGCGAGCTGCTCGACTCCGCGGTGAGGGCTCTCGCTCCCGACGGGCTGCTGGCCTACGTGACCTGCTCGCCGCACCTCGGCGAGACCCGGCGCGTGCTCGCCCTCGCGCAGGAGCGGCACGAGCTCGAGCTCGTCGACACGCCGGCCGTGCTGCGCGCGGTGACGGCGGACCCGCTCCCGCTGCCGGACGGCCCCCTCCACGTGCAGCTCTGGCCGCACCGGCACGGCACCGACGCCATGTTCGTCCAGCTCCTCCGCCGCCGGCCCCTCGAGGCGGCGTCCGGAGACGCCTGAACCCTCCGGAGCGGGAACGCGCTCGGCCGGGCGGACGCGGAGGACGCTCCGATCTAGGCTGGACGCATGCCCGCACGGATCAACCCCAGCATCCTCTCCGCCGACTTCGTGAACTTCGAGGCCGAGCTGCAGCGCATCGCCGGAGCCGACCTGGTGCACGTCGACGTGATGGACAACCACTTCGTGCCGAACCTCACCTTCGGGCTGACCATGGTCCAGCGCCTCCAGGACGTCTCGCCCCGCCCGCTCGACCTGCACCTGATGATCGACGACCCCGACCGGTGGGCCCCCGACTACGCCGAGACCGGCGCCTACTCCGTGACCTTCCACGCCGAGGCCGCGCGCGACGCCGTGGCACTCGCGCGGCGCCTGCGCGAGATCGGCTCGCGGGCGGGGATCGCGCTCAAGCCGGGCACGATGGTGGACGACTACCTCGACCTCCTGCCCGAGTTCGACCAGGTCCTCGTGATGACGGTCGAGCCCGGCTTCGGGGGCCAGTCCTTCATGGAGGAGACGATGCCCAAGCTGCGCACCCTCCGGAACGTGGTGGACCGCACCGGGCTCGACGTCTGGCTCCAGGTCGACGGCGGGATCGCTCCCGGCACGATCGAGATCGCAGCGGAGGCGGGAGCCGACACCTTCGTCGCGGGCTCCGCGGTCTTCGGCGCGGACGACCCGGAGGCCGCGATCGCGTCGCTGCGCGAGACGGCGACCGCTCACCTGCACCGGCACTGAGGCGGCCCGCGTCCGGCCGCCGTATAGACTTCCCCGGTGAAAACTTTCGACGACCTCTTCGCTGAGCTGGGCGAGAAGGCCGCCGCCCGTCCCGAGGGTTCGGGCACCGTCCGCGAGCTCGACGCCGGCGTGCACTTCATCGGCAAGAAGATCGTCGAGGAGGCCGCCGAGGTGTGGATGGCCGCCGAGTACGAGGGCGACGAGCGCACCGCCGAGGAGATCTCGCAGCTGCTCTACCACCTGCAGGTGCTCATGCTCGCCAAGGGACTGACGACGGCCGACGTCTACCGGCATCTGTGAGCCCCGCCCCGCTCGCCGGGGTGCGCCTCCGCTCCGCGCCGTCGCGCCCGCACGCTCCCCGAGGAGCCGTGCCGCCCCCTGAACAGCCGTCGAGTCATGAAGGACGTCCCGTGACCACCACCCCCGCCCCGGCGCTCCTGCGCGTCGCCGTCCCCAACAAGGGCTCCCTCTCGGAGACCGCCGGTCAGATGCTCGCGGAGGCCGGCTACACCGGCCGTCGCGACCCGAAGGAGCTGCACGTCGTCGACGAGCGCAACGGGGTCGAGTTCTTCTACCTGCGCCCGCGCGACATCGCCACCTACGTCGGCTCCGGCGCTCTCGACGTCGGGGTCACCGGCCGCGACCTCCTGATCGACTCCGGCTCCGAGGCGCGCGAGATCGCGAGCCTCGGCTTCGCGAACTCCACCTTCCGCTTCGCCGGGCCCGCTGGCCGCTACGACGAGCTCGCGCAGATCGACGGCCTCCGCGTGGCGACCAGCTACCCGGGCCTCGTGGGCCGCTTCCTCCGGGAGCACGGCGTCGAGGTGACGCTGATCCGCCTCGACGGCGCGGTCGAGTCCGCGATCCAGCTCGGCGTCGCCGACGTCATCGCCGATGTCGTCGAGACCGGCACCACGCTCCGCAAGGCCGGCCTCGAGATCTTCGGCCCGGTCATCCTGGATTCGACCGCCGTCCTGGTCTCCGCCGCGGGGGAGCCCGAGGGCATCCCGGTGCTGCTGCGCCGCCTGCAGGGCGTGCTGGTCGCCCGCGAGTACGTGCTGCTCGACTACGACTGCCCTGTCGCGCTCCTGGAGAGCGCCACGGCGATCGCCCCGGGCTTCGAGTCGCCGACGGTCTCGCCGCTGCACGACGCCGAGTGGGTGGCCGTCCGCGTGATGGTGCCGCGCTCGGACATGAACCAGGTGATGGACCGCCTGTACGACCTGGGCGCCCGCGCGATCCTGGTCACCTCCATCCACGCCGCGCGCCTGTAGAGGGGGAGCCGATGAGTCTCGCCGTCCGCGTCATCCCCTGCCTCGACGTCGCCGCCGGCCGCGTCGTGAAGGGCGTCAACTTCCGGAACCTGCGCGATGCGGGCGACCCCGTCGAGCTCGCCCGCCTCTACTTCGAGCAGGGCGCCGACGAGCTGACCTTCCTCGACGTCACCGCCACGGTCGACGACCGCTCGACCACCTACGACGTGGTGCGGGCGACCGCCGAGCAGGTCTTCATCCCGCTCACGGTCGGCGGAGGCGTGCGCAGCGCCGAGGACGTCTCGCGACTGCTCGCGCACGGCGCCGACAAGGTGGGCGTCAACTCCGCCGCGATCGCCCGGCCCGAGCTCCTCGGCGAGATCGCCGACGTCTTCGGCGCGCAGGTGCTCGTGCTCTCGCTCGACGTCAAGCGGAGCGACGCCACGGCGTCCGGCTTCGTCGTCACCACTCACGGCGGACGCCGCGAGACCGAGCTCGACGCCCTGGCCTGGGCGGCCGAGGCCGTCGAGCGCGGCGCCGGGGAGCTGCTGGTCAACTCCATCGACGCCGACGGCACCAAGCAGGGCTTCGACCTCGAGCTGATCGCCGCGATGCGCGAGCTGAGCTCCGTGCCGGTCATCGCCTCCGGAGGCGCCGGCGCCGTCGAGCACTTCGCTCCGGCCGTCGACGCGGGAGCCGACGCCGTGCTCGCCGCCTCCGTCTTCCACAACCGCGAGCTGACGATCGGCGACGTCAAGCGCTCGCTCGCCGCCTCCGGGATCGAGATCCGATGACCCCCGCCGAGCTCGACGCCGTCCTGGACCGCGCCGCCTTCGATCCGACCGGGCTCCTGCCCGCGATCATCCAGCAGCACGACACCCGCGAGGTGCTCATGATGGGCTGGATGGACCGCGAGGCGCTCCGGCGGACCCTCACCGAGGGCCGCGTCACCTTCTGGTCGCGCTCGCGTCAGGAGTACTGGCGCAAAGGCGACACGTCCGGGCACGCGCAGTACGTGCGGGGTGCCGCCCTCGACTGCGACGCCGACACCCTGCTGGTCCAGGTCGAGCAGATCGGCGCCGCCTGCCACACGGGCGAGCACGCCTGCTTCGACGTCGACCCCCTCGTGCCGTTCACCGGCCTCGGCCCGGTGGAGTGAGCATGAGCGGACGGCGGCTGAAGTACTCGGCGATCCTCGGGGTCGTGCTCCTCGCCGCGCTCGAGCTGACCTCCTCCACCCAGACCTGGTCCACGCTGACCCTGGCGGCGATCGAGGGGGAGGGCCAGCGGATCGACGTGGCCGGGACCGTCGCCGCGCCCGCGCTCTCCGCCCTGGCGCTCGCAGGCCTCGCCCTCGCCGCGGCCCTCGCCATCGCCGGCCCCGTCTTCCGGATCGTGCTCGGTGTGCTCCAGGCCGTCCTCGGCGCCTCGGTGGTGCTCGCGGCCGCGACGGCACTGGGTGACCCCGTGCGCGCCGGCGCCTCGCTGGTCACGGAGGCGACCGCCATCGCGGGGGAGCAGTCCGTCGCGGCGCTCGTGGCCTCGTCCTCCGCGACGGCCTGGCCCGTCGTCGCCCTGGTCTGCGGCGTGCTCACCGCGCTGCTCGGGATCGGCGTCCTCGCGACCTCGCGCCGCTGGCCGGGAGCGGCGCGGAAGCGCGCGTCCCGCTTCGAGCCCGCCGACGGCTACGGCCACGGCGCGTCGACCGTGCAGACGGACGACGGCGACATCGATCCGGTCGTCTCGTGGGACGAGCTCTCGCGCGGCGACGACCCCACCTCGGGCCGCTGACACCGGCCGGGGACGTGTCCGGCGGTCCGGCATCCCCGCCTCCTGCAGGCGGCTGCGCAGGCGAGTCCGGGGCCGGGCGCTCAGGCGCCTCACGCTAGACTGCTCTGGTCCCGATGCACCCCCAGGAGGAGACCCATGAGCACCGAGCACGACGACGACAACCACGGCCACTCGCCCGCAGCGTGGACGGCCGTCGTCATCATGCTGGTCGGATTCACGATCGGCACGATCGCGTTCTGGTTCGACGTGCCCCTGGTGGTCTGGCTCTCGGCCGGCCTGGTCGTGGTGGGTCTGCTCGTGGGCATGGGCATGGCCAAGGCGGGCTACGGCGTCAACGGCGCGAAGGCGAACCCGAAGGCGCGCGCCTAGGTGCTCGCCGACCTCACCGCCGGCGCCCTGGCCGACGCGGCCCGGCGCCGCAAGAGCGCCCCGCTCGAAGCCGTCGAGCGCCGCGCGCTCGCCCAGGCGCCCGCCCTCGACGCCCTGGCCGCTCTGGCCCCCGCCGAGCGCGTCAGGATCATCGCCGAGGTGAAGCGCGCCAGCCCGTCGCGCGGAGCCCTCGCCGACATCCCCGTCCCCGCCGAGCTGGCCGGACAGTACGAGCTCGGGGGAGCGAGCGCGATCAGCGTCCTCACCGAGGAGCGCCGCTTCAAGGGGTCCCTCGCGGACCTCGAGGCGGTCCGCGAGCGCGTGTCGATCCCCGTCCTGCGCAAGGACTTCGTCGCCGAGCCGTACCAGGTCCTCGAGGCCCGCGCGGCCGGAGCCGACCTGGTCCTCCTCATCGTCGCCGCGCTCGAGCAGCCCCTGCTCGCCGAGCTGCACGCCCTCGTCCTCGAGCTGGGGATGACCCCGCTCGTCGAGACGCACTCGGCCGACGAGCTCGAGCGGGCCGCCGACCTCGGCGCGCGGCTCATCGGCGTGAACGCCCGCGACCTCTCCACCTTCCAGCTCGACCGCGACCTCTTCGGCCGCCTCTCCGAGCGCTTCCCCGACGACGCGGTGAAGGTGGCCGAGTCGGCCGTCCTCACCGCCGACGACGTCGCGCACTACCGCGGCTCCGGAGCCGACGTCGTCCTCGTGGGCGAGGCTCTCGTCACCGGGGGCGACCCCGTCTCCACCCTCGCCGGCTTCCTGGCGCACTGACCACACCGATAGGCGGTACCCCCATGGCACTCCGGGATGAACTCGGCCCCTACTTCGGCGAGTTCGGCGGACGCTACGTCCCCGAGTCCCTCGTCGAGGCCCTCGACGAGCTGAGCGCCGAGTACGAGCGCACGAAGGTCGACCCCGCGTTCGCGGCCGAGCTGATGGAGCTGCACCGCAGCTACACCGGTCGTCCGTCGATCATCACCGAGGTGCCGCGGTTCGCCGAGCACGCCGGCGGTGCGCGGATCATCCTCAAGCGCGAGGACCTCAACCACACCGGCTCGCACAAGATCAACAACGTGCTGGGCCAGGCGCTGCTCACCAAGCGGATCGGCAAGACCCGCGTCATCGCCGAGACGGGAGCGGGCCAGCACGGCGTCGCGACCGCCACGGCCGCCGCCCTGTTCGGCCTCGACTGCGTGGTCTACATGGGCGAGGTCGACACCGAGCGCCAGGCCCTCAACGTCGCCCGCATGCGCCTGCTCGGCGCCGAGGTGATCCCCGTGACGACCGGCTCGCGCACCCTCAAGGACGCGATCAACGACGCGATGCGCGACTGGGTGACGAACGTGGGCACCACGAACTACATCTTCGGCACCGTCGCGGGCCCGCACCCGTTCCCGGCCCTCGTCCGCGACTTCCAGAAGATCATCGGCGAGGAGGCGCGCGAGCAGGTCCTCGAGCTCACCGGCTCGCTGCCCACCGCGGTCACCGCCTGCGTCGGCGGCGGCTCCAACGCGATGGGGATCTTCCACGCCTTCCTCGACGACCCCGAGGTCCGCCTCGTCGGCTTCGAGGCCGGCGGCGACGGGATCGAGACCCCCCGCCACGCGGCGACCATCAGCAAGGGCCGCCCCGGCGTCCTGCACGGCGCCCGCAGCTTCCTCCTCCAGGACGAGGACGGCCAGACCGTCGAGTCGCACTCGATCTCGGCCGGCCTCGACTACCCGGGCATCGGCCCGGAGCACGCATGGCTCTCGAGCATCGGCCGCGCCGACTACCGCGCGGTCACCGACTCGGCCGCGATGGACGCGCTCATGCTGCTCAGCCGCACCGAGGGGATCATCCCGGCGATCGAGTCCGCGCACGCGCTGGCCGGCACGCTGGAGCTCGGGCGCGAGCTCGGCCCCGAGGCCACCATCCTGGTCAACCTCTCGGGCCGCGGCGACAAGGACATGACGACCGCTGCGCACTACTTCGGCCTCATGGACCAGGGCGCGGTGCAGTCGTGAGCGGCCGCGGACCGAGCGTCGCCGAGACCGTCCGGCGCCGGAACGAGGAGGCGGCGGGCGCCCTGATCGGCTACCTCCCCGTCGGGTTCCCCGACCTGCCGACCAGCATCGACGCCGCCGTGGCCATGGCGGAGAACGGCGTCGACGCGATCGAGCTCGGTCTGCCCTACTCCGATCCGGTGATGGACGGACCCGTCATCCAGGAGGCGACCCAGGCCGCCATCGCGGGCGGCTTCCGCCTCCGCCACGGCTTCGAGGCCGTCCGCGAGATCCGGGCGCGCGTCGACGTGCCGGTCCTGGTGATGACCTACTACAACCCCGTCCTGCAGTACGGGGTCGAGCGCTTCGCGACCGATCTGGCCGAGGCCGGCGGGTCCGGCCTCATCACGCCCGACCTGATCCCGGACGAGGGCGCCGAGTGGCTCGCCGTCTCCGAGCGGCTCGGACTCGACCGCGTGTTCCTCGCGGCGCCGTCCTCGACGGACACGCGTCTGCGCCAGGCCGTCGACTCGAGCCGTGGATTCGTCTACGCGGTCTCGACGATGGGCATCACCGGCGCGCGCACCGACGTCGACTCCGCGGCCCGCACCCTGGTCGACCGCCTCCGCGCCGCCGGCTCCGAGAGCGCGTGCGTCGGCCTGGGCATCTCGACCGGCGAGCAGGTCGCCGAGATCCTCGCCTACGCGGACGGCGCCATCGTCGGATCCGCCCTGGTGCGGGCGCTGGCGTCCGGCGGGGTCGACGCGGTCGCCGAGACCTCCCGCGGCCTCGCCGAGGGCACCCGCCTGCGCTCCGCGCGCTGACACCCTCCCGCTACAATCGGGATGCCCACCGGGGCGCGGCCGAGCCGCGCCCGGGGGACCCCCTCCTTCGAAAGGTCGAGTACCGGTGTCCGTACCGCTGAGCATTCCGAGCCCCCCCGACGCGTGGAGTCAGTACGACCTCACGATCGGCACCTTCACGCTCGCGATCCACACCTACGCGCTCTGCATCCTCGCGGGGATCATCGTGGCGACGATCATGACGAACCAGCGCCTCAAGCGCCGCGGCGCGGAGCCGTGGGTCGTGCTCGACATCATCATCTGGGCGGTGCCGCTCGGCATCGTCGGCGCCCGCGCCTACCACGTGCTCACCCATCCCGGCGACTACTTCTACGACGGCGCCGACCCGTGGGAGGTCGTCCGCATCTGGAACGGCGGCAACGCCATCTTCGGCGGGCTGATCGGAGGCGCGGTCGGCGCGTTCATCGGCTGCCGCTGGACAGGAGTGCGGTTCTGGACCTTCGCCGACGCCCTCGCCCCCGGCATGCTCGCCGCGCAGGCGCTCGGGCGCCTGGGCAACTGGTTCAACCACGAGCTCTTCGGCCTGCCCACGACCCTGCCCTGGGGCCTCGAGATCGAGACCACCAACCCGGCCTTCCCCGTCGGCCTCCCGGCGGGCACGCTCTTCCACCCGACCTTCCTCTACGAGATCCTCTGGAACGTCGTCGGCATCGCGGTCATCCTCCTGCTCGAGCGCCGTCTCAAGCTGCAGTGGGGCACCGTCTTCGCCGCCTACCTGATCTGGTACGGGATCGGCCGCGTCTGGTTCGAGTCCATCCGGATCGACCCGAGCGAGTTCTTCTGGGGCATCCGCACCAACGTCTGGGCCGCGCTCATCGCCGTGGTCATCGGCCTGGTCCTCGTGGTGATCCAGAAGCGCGAGCACCCGGGCGCCGAGCCCTCGGCCTACCGGCCGGGTCGCGAGTGGACGCCCGCCCCGGCTGCGGTAGAATTCGAGGACGTCGAGTCCGACTCCGACGACACCACCACCCCTGCTTCCGGCACCGACGCCGAGAAGCCGACGGTCTCCCGCACCTGACGGAGGTCGCGGAGCCTCCGCGACCGCCTCCCGGGTGCCCGACACCTCCACGACCGCCCCATCGCGGCGCAGCCACGAGCGCTGCCGCGGGCGGGTCGTCGTGCAGGCACCGCCGACGGCGCGCGACGCTCGCGCCACGGCAGAACCCTGCGGCCCTCCCGATCGGGGAGCCGCTCCTCCTCCACCACCGCGGGCCAGCGACGTCCCGATCAGCCATCACCCCCGTGAGGACGGTTCCCATGGCCTCCGCCCAGCCCTCGACCCCGGCCCGCGCCGTGCCCTTCCTGGGCATGCCGCCGGCGCAGGGGATGTACGATCCGGCCGCCGAGAAGGACGCGTGCGGTCTCGCGATGGTCGCCACCATGCGCGGCACCGCCGGCCACGACATCATCGACGCCGCGCTGAACGCGCTGCGCAACCTCGAGCACCGCGGCGCCGTCGGCTCCGACGCGGGAACGGGCGACGGCGCGGGGATCATCACGCAGATCCCGGACGAGTTCCTCCGCGCGGTCGCTCCCTTCGAGCTCCCGCCGCTGGGCCAGTACGCGGTGGGCAACGCCTTCCTCCCGGTGGACGTGTTCGAGCGCGAGCGGGTCAAGTCGACGATCGCCGACATCGCCCGCGAGGAGAACCTCGCCGTGGTCGGCTGGCGCTCCGTGCCCGTGCAGCCCGACGAGATCGGCACGCTCGCCCGGGCCGCCATGCCGGCGATCGAGCAGCTGTTCATCCGGAGCGAGCTGACCGACGAGAGCGGCACGCCCCTCTCCTCCGTGCGCCTCGACCGCCTGACCTTCCGCCTGCGCAAGCGCGTCGAGCGCGAGCTCGAGGTCTACTTCATGTCGCTCTCGAGCCGGACGCTCGTCTACAAGGGCATGGTGACGACGCTCCAGCTGGAGCCGTTCTACCCGGACCTGTCCGACGAGCGCTTCGCGTCGAAGCTCGCGCTGGTGCACTCCCGGTACTCCACCAACACCTTCCCGTCGTGGCCGCTCGCTCAGCCGTTCCGGATGATCGCGCACAACGGCGAGATCAACACGGTGCAGGGCAACCGCAACTGGATGCGCGCACGCCAGTCGCAGCTGAAGAGCCGCGAGCTGGGCGACCTGGCCCCGCTGTTCCCGATCGTCTCGCCCGGCCGCAGCGACTCCGCCTCGTTCGACGAGACCGTCGAGCTGCTCAACCTGGCCGGCCGGTCGCTCCCGCACGCGGTCATGATGATGGTGCCGGAGGCCTGGGAGAACCAGGACGGCGCGCTCGACCCGAAGCGCCGCGCGTTCTACGAGTACCACTCGATGCTCATGGAGCCGTGGGACGGCCCGGCCGCGATCGTCTTCACCGACGGCGAGCTCGTCGGCGCCACCCTCGACCGCAACGGGCTCCGCCCCGGCCGCTACGTCGTCACCGACGACGGGCTCGTGGTGCTCGCCAGCGAGATCGGCGTGCTCGACATCGATCCCGCGAAGGTGGTCCGCAAGGGACGCCTGCAGCCCGGCCGCATGTTCCTGGTCGACACCGAGCAGGGCCGCATCGTCGAGGACGAGGAGATCAAGGGGCAGCTCGCCGCCTCCGGTCCGTTCGAGGAGTGGCTCGAGAAGGGCCGCATCAACCTCAAGGACCTCCCCGAGCGCGAGCACATCGTGCACACGCCCGCCTCGGTCAACCGCCGCCAGCGCACCTTCGGCTACACCGAGGAGGAGGTCCGCCTCCTCCTGCTGCCGATGGCGCGCGCCGGTGCGGAGCCGCTCGGAGCGATGGGCTCGGACACCCCCGTGGCCGTCCTGTCCAAGCGCCCCCGCCTGCTCTTCGACTACTTCACGCAGGCCTTCGCGCAGGTGACGAACCCGCCGCTGGACTCGATCCGCGAGGAGGTCGTGACCTCGCTCCGCCTGGGCCTCGGCCCCGAGCGCAACCTGCTGACCGCCGGTGCCGAGCATGCGCGCCAGGTCGTCCTCGACTTCCCGGTCATCGACAACGACGAGCTCGCGAAGATCCAGCACATCGCGCCGCGCCCGCTGAGCCACATCACCACGACGATCCGCGGCCTGTACCGCGTCGACGCGGGACCCCGCGCGATGCAGGACCGCATCGACGAGATGTGCGACGAGGCCGACGAGGCCATCGCCGCGGGAGCGCAGTTCCTGGTGCTCTCGGACCGCGACTCCACCAAGGACCTCGCGCCGATCCCGTCGCTGCTGATGCTCGCCGCCGTGCACCACCACCTCATCCGCACCGAGAACCGGATGCGAGTGGGGCTCGTGGTCGAGGCGGGCGACGTCCGCGAGGTGCACCACGTGGCGACGCTCATCGGCTACGGCGCCTCCGCGGTCAACCCGTACCTGGCGATGGAGACCTGCGAGGACCTCGTCCGCAGCGGCATGCTGTCGGACGTCTCGCCGGAGAAGGCCGTGAAGAACGTGATCAAGGCGCTCGGCAAGGGCGTGCTGAAGATCATGTCCAAGATGGGCATCTCCACCGTGTCGAGCTACGCCGGGGCGCAGACCTTCGAGGCCGTCGGCCTCAGCCAGGCGTTCGTCGACCAGTACTTCACCGGCACCGTCTCGAAGCTCGGCGGCATCGGCATCGACGTCGTCGCCGAGGAGAACGCCGCGCGTCACCGCGCCGCGTACCCCGAGGACGGCGCGATCGTCGCGCATGAGCGCCTGGCGGTCGGCGGCGAGTACCAGTGGCGCCGCGACGGCGCCCCGCACCTGTTCAACCCGGACACGGTGTTCCGCCTGCAGCACTCGACGCGCAACCGCCGCTACGACGTCTTCCGCGAGTACACGAAGATGGTCGACGACCAGGCGAGCTCGCTGATGACCCTCCGCGGCATGTTCAAGCTCGACACCGCGGGGCGCACGCCGATCCCGATCGACGAGGTCGAGCCGGTCGAGGCGATCGTGAAGCGCTTCTCGACGGGCGCGATGAGCTACGGCTCCATCTCGCCGGAGGCGCACGAGACGCTCGCCATCGCGATGAACCGCCTCGGCGCCAAGTCGAACACGGGCGAGGGCGGCGAGGACACCGAGCGGCTGCTCGACCCGGAGCGCCGCTCCGCGATCAAGCAGGTCGCCTCGGGCCGCTTCGGCGTCACGAGCATGTACCTCACCCACGCCGACGACATCCAGATCAAGCTCGCTCAGGGCGCCAAGCCCGGCGAGGGCGGTCAGCTGCCGCCGACGAAGGTGTACCCGTGGATCGCGCGCACCCGGCACGCGACCGCCGGCGTCGGCCTGATCTCGCCGCCGCCGCACCACGACATCTACTCGATCGAGGACCTCAAGCAGCTGATCTTCGACCTCAAGCGGGCGAACCCGTCGGCGCGCATCCACGCGAAGCTGGTCAGCCAGTCGGGCATCGGAGCGGTCGCCGCCGGCACCGCGAAGGCCCTCGCCGACGTGATCCTCGTCTCGGGTCACGACGGCGGCACCGGCGCGAGCCCGGTGAACTCGCTCAAGCACGCGGGCACGCCCTGGGAGCTCGGCCTGGCCGAGACCCAGCAGACGCTGATGCTCAACGGCATGCGCGACCGTGTGGTCGTGCAGGTCGACGGCCAGATGAAGACCGGTCGCGACGTCGTCATCGGCGCGCTGCTCGGAGCCGAGGAGTTCGGCTTCGCGACGGCTCCGCTGATCGTCGAGGGCTGCATCATGATGCGCGTCTGCCACCTCGACACCTGCCCGGTGGGCGTCGCGACGCAGAACCCGGAGCTGCGCCAGCGGTTCTCCGGCAAGCCCGAGTTCGTCGTCAACTTCTTCGAGTTCATCGCCCAGGAGGTGCGCGAGTACCTCGCGCAACTCGGCTTCCGGAGCGTCGACGAGATCGTCGGCCACCGCGAGCTGCTCGACGTCGACCAGGCGATCGAGCACTGGAAGGCGAGCGGGCTCGACCTGACGCCGATCCTCGTCGGACCGGTCTTCACGGCGGAGGAGCCGCGCCGCCACGGCCGCGCGCAGGAGCACGAGCTCGAGCACCACTTCGACAACGAGCTGATCCGCCTCGCGGCGAACGTGCTCGACCACCGCGGCACCGTGCGGATCGAGCGCGAGATCAAGAACACCGAGCGCGCCGTCGGCACCATGCTGGGCCACGAGGTCACCGTCCGATTCGGCGAGAACGGCCTGCCGGCCGACTCCATCGTCGTGTCGCTCCGCGGCTCGGCCGGGCAGTCGCTCGGAGCGTTCCTTCCCGCCGGCATCACGCTGCGGCTCGAGGGCGACTCCAACGACTACGTCGGCAAGGGCCTCTCGGGCGGCCAGATCGTGGTGCGGCCGGACCGCCGCAGCACCTTCGACGCCTCGACGAACGTGATCGCGGGCAATGTGATCGGCTACGGGGCGACCCAGGGCACGATGTTCATCCGCGGGATGGTCGGCGAGCGCTTCCTGGTCCGCAACTCCGGCGCCACCGCGGTGGTCGAGGGAGTGGGCGACCACGCGCTCGAGTACATGACCGGCGGCCTGGCGGTGATCCTCGGCGAGACCGGGCGGAACCTCGGCGCCGGCATGTCGGGCGGCACGGCCTACATCCACGGCCTGCGCAGCGAGCTCGTGAACCGCGACGCGATCGCCTCCGGCGAGCTGACCCTCTCCGAGCTCGGCAGCGCCGACGTGGAGATCCTGCGCGACCTGCTCGAGCGGCACGTCGCGGAGACCGAGTCGACCCTGGCCCAGGGGATGCTCGACGATTTCGACGGAACGGTCTCGCGTTTCGTCAAGGTACTGCCCCGCGACTTCGCCGCGGTGCTCGCGACGCGCGCATCCGCTGTGGAGGAGGGGCTCGACCCCGACGGCGACGTCGTCTGGGGACGGATTCTGGAGGTGACCGGTGGCTGATCCCAAGGGGTTCCTGAAGGTGCAGGACCGGGAGCTGCCCAAGCGGCGTCCCGTGTCCGTCCGCCTGATGGACTGGAAAGAGGTCTACGAGCAGGGCGACTCCGCCGTGCTGCGCCGGCAGGCGGGCCGCTGCATGGACTGCGGCATCCCGTTCTGCCACAAGGGCTGCCCGCTGGGGAACCTGATCCCCGAGTGGAACGACCTGATGTGGCGCGGCGAGGGCCGCCAGGCGATCGAGCGCCTGCACGCGACGAACAACTTCCCGGAGTTCACGGGCCGGCTCTGCCCGGCGCCGTGCGAGTCGTCCTGCGTGCTCGGCATCAATCAGCCCGCCGTCACGATCAAGCAGATCGAGGTCTCGATCATCGATCAGGCCTTCGGCAACGACTGGGTGCAGCCGCACCCGCCGGAGCGCCTGACCGGCAAGACCGTCGCGGTCGTCGGATCCGGCCCGGCGGGGCTCGCCGCCGCTCAGCAGCTCACCCGCGCCGGGCACACCGTCGCGGTCTACGAGCGCGACGACCGCATCGGCGGCCTCCTGCGCTACGGGATCCCGGACTTCAAGATGGAGAAGAAGCACCTCGAGCTCCGCCTGAACCAGATGAAGGCCGAGGGCACCCGGTTCCGCGCGGGCGTCGACATCGGCTCCGACATCACCTGGGACGACCTGCGGGCGCGCTACGACGCGGTCGTGGTCGCCACCGGTGCTCTCGTGCCGCGAGACCTGCCGATCCCGGGTCGCGACCTCGACGGCGTGCACTTCGCCATGGAGTACCTCGTGCAGTCGAACCGCGCGATCGCGGGCGACCGCGTCTTCGAGCAGATCTCGGCCGAGGGCAAGCACGTCGTCGTCCTGGGCGGAGGCGACACCGGAGCGGACTGCATCGGCACCGCCCATCGCCAGAAGGCCGCGTCGGTCACGAACCTGGCGATCGGGCAGCAGCCGCCGTCGCAGCGCCCGGACAGCCAGCCCTGGCCGATGGACCCGACCGTGTTCGAGGTCTCGAGCGCCCACGAGGAGGGCGGGGAGCGGATGTTCCTCGCGTCGACCGTGGAGTTCCTCGCGAACGAGGGCGGCGAGGTCCGCGCGGTGCGCGTGGCCGAGACCGAGTACCTCGACGGGCGCCGCGTCCCCAAGGCGGGCACCGAGCGCGAGATCCCGGCCGACCTGGTCCTGCTCGCCCTCGGCTTCACCGGCCCGGAGGCGGACCACCTCGGCCGCCAGCTCGACGTCCCCTTCACCGAGCGCGGCAACGTCGCGCGCGGCGACGCCTTCGAGACGACCGTCCCCGGCGTCTTCGTGGCCGGCGACGCCGGGCGCGGCCAGTCCCTGATCGTCTGGGCGATCGCCGAGGGCCGCTCCGTCGCGGCCGAGGTCGACCGCTACCTCGAGGGCACGACCCAGCTGCCGGCGCCGGTCGGCCCCGACGACCGGGGCTTCACGCTCTAGTCCCCGGGACGCGATAGTCTCGGCCCGCCAGCAATCAGCTCACCCTCCCCGCTAACGACGCGCCTCCGGGCGCAGAACAACGGAGCACCCCCTCAATGAGACGAGCGAAAATCGTCGCCACCCTCGGCCCGGCAACGTCGTCGTACGAGACCATTCGTGCGATCATCGACGCCGGCGTGGACGTGGCCCGCATGAACCTCAGTCACGGAAGCTACGACGTCCACGAAGGCATCTACCGCATCGTGCGGAAGGCCGCGGACGACGCCGGGCGCGCGGTCGCGATCCTGGTCGACCTGCAGGGTCCGAAGATCCGCCTCGGCAAGTTCGAGGGCGGCCCGTACGCCCTCGCCGAGGGCGACGTCTTCACCATCACCACCGAGGACGTCCTCGGCACGCGCGAGCTCTCGGGCACCACGTTCAAGGGCCTCCCGGACGACGTGAACCCGGGCGACATGCTCCTCATCGACGACGGCAAGGTCGCTGTCCGCGTCACCGCCGTCGAGGGCCCCCGGGTCGTCACCGAGGTCGTCGTCCCCGGCAACGTCTCGAACAACAAGGGCATCAACCTGCCCGGTGTCGCGGTCAACGTCCCCGCCCTCTCCCAGAAGGACGAGGACGACCTCCGCTGGGCGATCCGCCTCGGCGCCGACATCATCGCCCTCTCCTTCGTGCGCAACGCCAGCGACATCGAGCGCGTGCACGAGATCATGGCGGAGGAGGGCCGCAAGGCTCCCGTCATCGCCAAGATCGAGAAGCCGCAGGCGGTCGACAACCTGCAGGAGATCATCGACGTCTTCGACGGCATCATGGTCGCCCGCGGCGACCTCGGCGTCGAGCTTCCCCTCGAGGCGGTGCCGATCGTGCAGAAGCACGCCGTCGAGCTCGCCCGCCGCTGGGCGAAGCCGGTCATCGTCGCGACCCAGATGCTCGAGTCGATGATCGAGAGCCCCCGCCCCACCCGGGCCGAGGCCTCGGACGTCGCGAACGCCATCCTCGACGGCGCGGACGCGGTCATGCTCTCGGGCGAGACCAGCGTCGGAGCCTGGCCCGTCGTCACCGTGCAGACCATGGCCCGCATCGTCGAGTCCACCGAGGAGCACGGCCTGGAGCGCATCCCCCCGCTGGGGAGCAAGCCCCGCACCCAGGGCGGATCCGTCACGCTGGCCGCCGCCGAGGTCGCCGAGTTCGTCGAGGCGAAGTTCCTCTGCGTGTTCACCGAGTCGGGCGACTCGGTCCGCCGCATGACGCGCCTGCGCCACGGCATCCCGATCATCGGCTTCACCCCCGAGCCCGCCGTCCGGCGCCGCATGGCGCTGAACTGGGGCGTCCAGTCCTTCGTCACGCCGCGCGTCAACCACACCGACGCGATGTTCGCGCAGGTGGATGCGGTGCTGCTCCGCGAGGGCCTCGCCCAGGCGGGCGAGACCGTGGTCGTCGTCTCCGGATCGCCCCCCGGGCGTGCCGGCACGACGAACGACATGCGGGTGCACATCGTCGGCTCGTCCAGCTCGGCCGACAGGGCCGAGAACTGGGACCACTGAGTCCAGCACCCCCGGAGGGCCCGGTCGCGCGAGCGGCCGGGCCCTCCGGCGTTCCCCGGCGGCCCGCGTGGAGAAACGCGACTCCGCGGGCGGATACCGTGGACCCATGCGACTCGGCGTGCTCGACATCGGCTCCAACACGGTCCACCTGCTCCTCGTCGACGCGCACCCCGGCGCCCGCCCGGTGCCCTACCGCTCGCACAAGCGGAGCCTCGCTCTCGTGGCGCACCTCGACGAGGCGGGGGAGATCACCGAGCGGGGCCAGCGCGAGCTGATCGCGTTCGTGACCGAGGCCGCCGAGGTCGCCCGCGAGCACCGCGCGGAGGACCTGCTGGCGTTCGCGACCTCGGCGATCCGCGAGGCCGGCAACGGCGCGGCGGTCCTCGACCGGGTCCGCGCCGAGACGGGCGTGCACCTCCAGGAGCTCGGCGGCGAGGCGGAGGCGTCGGCCACCTTCCTCGCCGTGCGCCGCTGGTTCGGCTGGGGCGCGGGCTCGATCCTGGACCTCGACATCGGCGGCGGCTCGTTCGAGCTCTCGATGGGCGTGGACGAGGTGCCCGAGCTCGCCGTGTCGGTCCCGCTCGGAGCGGGGCGGGTGACGCGGGACCTGCTGGTCGGCGATCCCGCCTCGGCCACGAGCGTGAAGGCCGCCCGGCGTCACGCCCGCGAGGTGCTCGCGGAGCCCGTCCGCGGCTTCCTCGCCCTGGGGCGCCCCGACCTGGTCGCAGGCACGTCGAAGACCTTCCGGTCTCTGGCGCGGATCACCGGCGCCGCTCCGAGCGCCGCCGGTCCGCTGGTGCGCCGCGAGCTGCACCTGGTCGACCTCCGGCTGTGGTCCGCCCGCCTCGCCGCGATCAGCGCGGCCGACCGCTCAGCGCTGCCCGGCGTCTCCGCTCTGCGGGCTCCGCAGCTGCTCGCGGGCGCTCTCGTCGCGGAGGCGGCCATGGACGCCCTCGGCATCGAGACGCTGGTGATCTGCCCCTGGGCCACCCGCGAGGGGCTGATCATCCGCCGCTTCGAGCTGCTCGACGCGCAGATCCAGCGCGAGGACGTTCAGCTCAGCGCGATGCTGTAGGACAGCGACCGCCGGCCGCCCGGCTCGAGGACGATCTGGCGCGGCTTGTCGACGATGTCGCCGTCCCAGCCCTCGGGGGTCGGGACGCTCCGCCACGGCTCGAGGCAGACGAACGGGGCCCCGACGGGCTTCCACACGCCGACCACGTCGAAGTCCCCGGTGTCGACGACGATCGCGCGGGCGGCGCCGTCGGCCTCGAGCCGGAGGGTCCGCCGGCGCGGCTCGTCGAAGATCATCACGCCCTCCTCGAAGTGCGCGTCGTCCACTGTCAGGACCCCGTCCTCGAGCGGCGCCGGGTGGCGCGCCTCGAGCAGCAGGTTCTCCGGAGCGCGGCGGTACCCCTCCGGCTCGGGCTGCGCGAAGCGGATGCGGTGCTCGCCGCGGCCCTCGGGCAGCGGCAGCGCGAAGGCCGGGTGGTTCCCGAGCGAGAAGCCCAGCGGAGAGGGACCCCTGTTCTCGACGGTCTGGGTGATCCGGAGCGAGGCGCCGGTCACGGCGTAGGCGATGAGGAGCGTCCAGTCGAAGGGGAACACCGCGCGCGTGGCGTCGTCGCTCCGGAGCCGGAACACCGCCTCGTCCGCCGAGACGCCCGCGAGCTCGAAGACCCGGTCCCGCGCGAAGCCGTGCTGCCCCATCCGGTGGTCCGCGCCGTCGTGATGCAGCGTGTCGCCGGGGAGGCGCCCGATGATCGGGAACAGGACGGGAGCGTGCCGGCGCCACTCCGGGCCGGCCTGCCACAGGTACTCGCGGCCCTCGTCGTCGCGGAGGGACGTCATCTCGGCCCCGGCGGTCGTCAGGGCGAGGCGCAGGCTCTCGCTGCCGAGGGTGAGGACGGTGGGCGCGGGGGAGTCGCTGCTGGTCATCCTTTGATTCTGCCCGTCACGCGGTGCGGGCGGGGGTGTCGGCGGCGCGTGGCAGCATGGGGCGGTGCCTCCCGAGTCGATCCCTTCCTCCTGGCGCGCCCGCGTCGGCGAGCTCAGCGGACCCGCCGAGGCCGAGTCGCCGCCCGTCCTCACTCCGATCGGGCTGCAGTTCGAGCTGCGCCGGCTGGTGCGCCGGGCCGACGATCCCTGGCGGGCGCCGGCGAGCGAGCGCGTCACGGCGAAGACCTACGACGCCGCCGAGCGCCGCGACCACCGTCTGGCCACCCGCCCCGTCGTCCGCGGGCGCGGGGGCGCCTGGAACCGCACCACCCTCACCTGGAAGTCGCTGAACTTCCAGACCCACCGCCTCTCGCTCGACCCCGCTCACCAGCGCTGGTTCGCCGAGTTCGCGGCCCTGCACCGCGCCACGCGCACCGTCCACCTGGGGCAGGACCCCGACTGGATCCACCTCGACGACTACGAGAGCCCGCTGCTCTGGCGGCTGCTCGAGCAGGCGCAGGCCGCCGGGATCCCGCTGCTCGCCCCGGAGAAGGGCGCGGTCCGTCTCGCCGGTCCCGCGCATGTGGCGGTGACGGTCTCGGCCGAGGAGGGAGGCCTGCGGCTGCGGCCCGTCCTGCGGATCGACGGCGCGGAGCACGCGCCCGAGTCAGCGCGTCCGGTCGCCCGGCACGGCGTCTACGCGGTCGAGGGCGGCGATCCGTCCTCGCTCCTGCTCGCGCCCGCGTCCCTGCCCTTCGACGACGAGGAGCTGCGGCTCCTCGACCACCCCGAGGAGACGGAGGTCCCGGCGGAGGACGTGCCCGAGTTCGTCGGCGAGCACCTCCCCGCCCTCCGCGGCCGCGTCGCGGTGCGCGAGGAGGGCGTCGACCTCGTCCTGGACGATCCGGAACCCCCGCGCCTGGTCTGCACGGTCTCGTTCGAGCCGCGGCGCGCCGTCAGGGTGGGCTGGCACTGGCGCCGCTCGCCCGATCGCGCGGGCGAGCTCGACGGCACGGCCGACGCGGCTCTCGAGCGCGCGGTGCTCCGCCGGGTGCGCTCGGTGCTCGGCGAGGCCGGGTCCGCTCTCGTGCCGGAGCCGGGGACGAGCGCGGTCCTGCGCGGGGCCGAGGCGGCGGTGTTCGTGGTGGAGCAGCTCCCGCAGCTGGAGGGGATCGGCGGGGTCCGGCTCGAGCGCGAGGGCGCGGCCCCGGACTACCGCCTGCTGACCGGACCGCTCACGCTCACGATCACCGCGGTCGACACCGAGAGCGCCGACTGGTTCGACCTCGGCGTCGTCGTGACCATCGGCGACGCGACCGTGCCGTTCCTGCCCCTCTTCCGCGCTCTGGCCGCGGGCGGCGACCGCATCCGCCTGGTCGACCACTCCTACCTCTCGCTCGCGCACCCCGGCCTCGACCGGCTCCGGGAGCTGCTGACCCGGGCGGACGAGCTCGAGGAGTGGGAGACGGGACCGCGGCTCGGCCGGCACCAGGCCGGGCTGTGGAACGAGCTGGAGGAGCTCGCCGACGAGAGCGTCCCCTCCGACGCGTGGCGCGCCGTGCTCGACTCCGCGCTGGCCGCCGGGTCGCCGGAGGACGTGGAGCCACCGGAGGGCCTGACCGCCCGGCTGCGTCCGTACCAGCGGGCGGGCTACGCCTGGCTCGTGCACCGCCTCCGTCACGGGCTCGGCGGGATCCTGGCCGACGACATGGGTCTCGGCAAGACCCTGCAGGCGCTGGCCATGATGCTCGACGCGGTCGAGGAGGCGGGCCGCGCCGGGATCCGCCGTGCGCCGTTCCTCGTGGTCGCCCCCACCTCGGTCGTGCCGGGCTGGCGCTCGGAGGCCGAGCGCTTCGCGCCCGCCCTGCGCGTCCACGTCGTCGCGAGCTCGCGGGAGGGCGCGCTCGACGCGATCCCGGCCGACGCGGACGTGGTCCTCACCAGCTACGCGGTCCTGCGCCTCGGCGGCGAGCGCTGGGCGTCGAGGACGTGGTCGGCGCTGATCCTCGACGAGGCCCAGTTCGTCAAGAACCCCGCCTCACAGACGCACCGGGCCGCCCGCGGGGTCGGCGCGCCCGTCACGCTCGCGCTCACCGGCACACCGCTGGAGAACTCGCTCGACGAGCTCTGGGCGGTCCTCGCCCTGGTGGCGCCCGGGCTCCTGCCGCCGCTGCGCCGCTTCCGCGAGGAGTACACCCGGCCGATCCTGCACGCGGAGGCGCCCGTCGGCATCGCCTCGCCCGATCTGTCCGAGGGACGGACCGTCAGCCACACCGAGGGCGCGCGCCGCCGCCTCGAGAGACTGCGCCGACGACTGCGTCCGTTCCTGCTCCGCCGCACCAAGGAGGCGGTGGCGCCGGAGCTCCCCGAGAAGCAGGAGCAGACGATCGAGGTCGCGCTGACCCCCGCCCACCGGGTGCTCTACGACGGCTACCTCCAGCGCGAGCGGCGGAAGCTCCTGGGTCTGGTCGACGACCTCGACCGGCAGCGCTTCACGGTGTTCCGATCGCTCACCCTCCTGCGCCTGCTCGCGCTCGACGCGTCCCTGGTCGACCCGGCCTACCGGCACGTCCCGTCCGCGAAGCTCGACGTGCTCGTCGAGCAGCTCGACGACGTGATCGCGGAAGGCCGTCGGGTCCTCGTCTTCAGCACCTTCACCTCGTACCTGGAGCGGGCGGGGGAGCGGCTGCGCCGGCGCGGCATCCCCTTCGTGCAGCTCGACGGCTCCACGCGGGACCGCGCGGGAGTGATCGAGGAGTTCCGCTCGGGAGCCGCGCCCGTCTTCCTGATCAGCCTGAAGGCGGGCGGCACCGGGCTCACCCTCACCGAGGCCGACCACGTCTTCATCCTCGACCCGTGGTGGAACCCGGCGGCCGAGGCGCAGGCCGTCGACCGCGCGCACCGCATCGGCCAGGAGCGGCGGGTGAACGTGTACCGGCTGGTGGCGACGGACACGATCGAGGAGAAGATCATGCGCCTCCAGGAGCGCAAGGGCCGCCTCAGCACGGCGGTGCTCGACGAGGGCGAGCTCTTCGCCCGGGCGCTGTCGGCCGACGACGTCCGCGAACTGCTGGCCGAGGGACCACGGCCCCACGAAGGGTGACAGAACGGCCAGGCGCGGCCCAGGATACGAGCGCACACTGAGCGGATGAGACGCCGCCGCCCCCGCCCCCGCGCCGACTGGATCGTGGCCCTCGAGAAGGGCGACGACGCCGGGCTCTTCGGACCGGGCAGCGCGGTCTGGGCGGTCAACGGCGGCCTGCCCACGATGATCGCCGGAGTGCGGGCTCTGCTCATGCAGACCCTCCACGCCGGAGCGATGGCCGGTGTGCACGACCACTCCCGCTACCGCGAGGACCCGATGGGCCGCCTCGACAACACGGTCCGCTGGGTCCTGACCACCAGCTTCGGCGACACCGCCGCGGCGAGCGGAGCGGCGCGCTGGGTGACCGGCGTGCACGAGCGGATCGTCGGCTCCTACGAGGACGCCGGCGGGCGTGAGCGCTCCTACTCGGCGCAGGACCCCCGCCTGCTGCTCTGGGTGCACGACGCCTTCACCGACGCGTTCCTCGGCGCCCACGAGATCTGGGGCGGACGGATCCCCGGCGGCCCCGACGCCTACGTGCGCGAGTGGGCCGCCTCCGGCCGGCTGCTCGGAGTGGAGGATCCGCCCGAGAGCGTCTCGGAGCTCCGCGCGCAGCTCGCCGGATTCGCGGGCGAGCTCAAGCCCGACGCACGCGTGCACGAGGCGGTCGGCTTCCTCCGCGACATCCGGCTGCCGGGCGAGGCGGGCGTGGTCTACCCGCTGCTGTTCGCCGGCGCGGTCGCCTCGCTCAGCCCCGAGGTGCGGAGGCTCCTGGGCCTCCGGCGCCCGTGGTGGCCCGCGATCACGGCGAACCGCCTGCTGTTCGTGTTCCTGGGCCGGTATCTCGGCCGGGTCTCGCCGAGCGAGCAGGCCGCGATCGACCGCATCGCCGGCCTCGACCAGGTTCGCACCGGCGCCTGACGCTCTTCCCGTACACCTGTCCGGGAAGTGGTAGACTGACGTCGATGACTCCCGCCCGCCTCGCCTCCGTGCCCGCGGCGGAGTCCCCCTCGGCGCTCGGCTCCGCCGATCCGCGAGCCCGGCGCACCCGCCGCCGCGTGTTCGACGCGGTCGAGCGGCTCGTCATGCAGAGCGACGGCGAGAGGGCCGAGGGCATCGCGGTGAGCGACATCGTGCGCGAGGCCGGGATCAGCCGCAGCTCGTTCTACGCCCACTTCGACGACGCGGCGGGAGTAGCCTCCGCGCTGCTCCGCCAGGACCTCGTGGTCGCCGACGTCGCCGAGGGCGATCCCGCCGACCGCTCCGGAGCCGACGCCCTGCAGCGCGGCTACTCGCGGCTCGTCGAGCGGCTGGTCGACCGCCACGCGTTCCATGCCCGGCTCCGCGCGCGGGCCTCCGCCCGGGTCGCCTCCGACGACGCCGTGCTCGACACGGCGCTCGCCCTGCACCGCGAGGTGCTCGCCCGGGTCGACGTCCCCGCAGCGGTCGACCCCGAGCTCACCGCGGTCTTCGCGGCCGGCGGCGTCCTCTCCGTGGTCGGCGCCTGGCTCGCCGGCTCCCTCGACGGCACCGACGAGGAGCTGGTCGAGCACCTCGTCGCGCTGCTCCCGGCCTGGCTCGCCGCGGCGCCGCTGCGCCCCCTGGACTCCTCACTCCCACCACGCCCCACGACGAAAGGCACGACATGATGACATTCGAGGTCGGCGAGACCCTGGTCTACCCGCACCACGGAGCGGTGACGATCACCGGGCTCGAGAAGCGCTCGGTCAAGGGCGTCGAGAAGACGTTCATGACGATGAACGTGCACACCAGCGAGCTCACCATCACCCTCCCCGTCGAGAACGCCGAGCTCGTCGGCGTCCGCGAGATCATCGACGACGCCGGAGTCCAGGCGGTCTACGACGTCCTGCGCAGCGACGTCGCGGAGGAGGCCAGCAACTGGTCCCGCCGCTTCAAGGCCAACCAGGAGAAGATGGCCAGCGGCAGCGTGTATCGCGTCAGCGAGGTCGTCCGCGACCTGTGGCGCCGCGAGCAGGCGGGCGGCGTCTCGGCCGGCGAGAAGCGGATGCTCCTGAAGGCGCGTCAGATCCTCGTGTCGGAGCTCTCGCTCGCCCTGAAGGGCACCGACGAGGAGGCCTCGGCCAAGCTCGACGAGGTCCTCGCCTCGGCGATCTGAGCCCGCGTCGCGGCGGGTCGGCTCACTCGGGCCGGCACGCCGCGATGATCCTCGCGGCGACCTCGTCCTGCGAGGCGGAGCCGTCGATCCGCACCAGGAGCTCGCGCTCGTCGTAGACCTCCGCCAGAGGAGCCGTCTCGCGCTCGTAGACCTCGATCCGGTTCCGCACCACCTCGGGGTCGTCGTCGGCGCGGTCCTGCTCCTGCGCCCGCACGTGCAGCCGTTCGAGGACCACGTCCGCGTCGGCCGTCAGCAGCACGACGCACGAGAGCGGCGTGCCCCGCTCCTCGAGGAGCTCCGCCAGCGCGTCCACCTGGGCGAGCGTGCGCGGGTAGCCGTCGAGGATGAACCCGTCCCGGGCGTCCTCCTCGGCGATGCGCTCGGCGACCAGGGCGTTCGTCAGCTCGTCCGGCACGTACTCGCCGGCCTCCACGAGCGCCCGCAGGCGCCGTCCGAGGTCGGTGCCGTCGGCGACGTGCGCGCGGAACAGATCGCCGGTGGAGATCGCCGGCACCCCCAGCTCGCGCGACAGCACGGCCGCCTGGGTGCCCTTGCCCACGCCGGGCGGGCCCATCATGATGACGCGCATCGCTCGTCCTCCTCGGTGTCGTCAGGCGATGCTAGCGGTGCGGAGCGGGGTGGCCGGTGCACACCGGGCCCGTAGGCTGGCGGGACGAGCCGAGGAGGAGCGATGCCCGCAGCACCCGGGGCCGAGCAGGCCGCCGCCGATCTGGCCGCGCTCCTGCGCGAGGTCTCCGCCGAGCTCGACGCCCGCGGCATCGCCGACCAGGCCGTCGCCGAGCTGCGGACGCCGCGCGCGATCCTCGGCTTCCGCCGCAAGCCGGTGATGGCGCCGGTGACCCGCGCGTGGCGCCTCGGCGTGGTGCTCCTCGGACGCGAGGGCGAGCTCCTCGCGACGGGCTCGGTCACTCGTGCCGTCGCTCCGCTTCACGCCAACAACCAGTCCGAGTCGCAGGAGGCGCGCCGCGAGATCCGGCGCGCCGCCTTCGACGGTCAGTTCCAGGAGGGCGAGATCGTCAACTACGGCTGGCGGCGCCTCGCACTGGACGCCGCAGCGCTCGAGTCGGGCCAGGAGCCGCTGGCCCTGCGCGGCTCCGAGGTGCTCGTGCGCTGGGCGCCCGGTCTGGGAGAGCAGGGACTGATGCCGCTGCGCCGGTACCTGGCCGACCGCCTCGACCTCCTCGAGGCCGACTAGCGCCGGGTCACTCCTCCTCGGCCACCGGGTGGAACCACGGCGGGTAGACGGCGACGCGGGGAGAGGCGTCGATGCCCTCGAAGAGAGCCTTGACGCGGTTGCGGGCGGCGACCGACGCCACGCCGACCGTCGCGACGCCCTCGAGCGGGAAGCGCTCGGGCACGAGCGCCTCGGCGCTGCGCAGGGCCGGCTCGTCGACCAGGAGGCGCGCGAAGGTGCGCACGAGCGCGTCGCCCTCGGTGAAGCGCGTGAGGACGTGGGAGGCGTCGCCGTCGCTCAGGACCGGGGCGGAGGCGAGCGAGCCCACCAGGACGACGTACTGCGAAGCGGTGGTCTCGTGGGCGCTCGGCGACCAGTGCGGAGCGACCCGCTCGCCGCGCAGGTCGGCCCAGAGGGCGGCGTCGGGGGAGAGGAAGAAGGGCACGAAGCCGGCGACGCTGACGCCGTCCTTCACCTGCACGGCACGGCGGTGCTCGCGGGTGGTCTCGGCGCTGACGTCGATCGCGGGGCGCTCCTGGAGCTGCTGGTCCGCCAGGATCGCGCCGGCGGCGACGATCGCCTCGAGGTTGTCGAGGTGGGTGACGTGGTAGATCCGCTGCGCGGCGATGTCGACCTTCGGCAGGGGCTTCTCGCGCGCCGTGCCGCGGGCGGCGGCACGGGCCGTGGCCGCACGGGAGGTCCCGGGCACGCGCGCGGGGGCGCGGGTGGCACGGCCGACCTGCTCGGGGAGCTTCTTCGGGGTGCAGACGTCGCAGAGCGCGATGTCGAGGCCGTGGATGCATTCGGTGGGCACTCTGGATTCCTTCTGCGCGCGGGCTCGGGGTTCCGCCGCAGGGACGACGTTACGCGACCGGGGCCCCCGCGCGTCCCGGCGGCGGGGATCTGCGGAGCCGCGGCGTCCGCCCGGGCATCCTCTGGGAGGCGCCGGAGCCCCGCTCCCCGCCGCGTAGCGTGAGCGGGATGAAGCGCGTGCCGCCCGCCGAGGGCCAGGAATCCGTCTGGGACTACCCGCGACCCCCGAGGGTCGAGACCACCACCGAGCACGTGGTCGTGCGGCTGGGCGGCGTCGGCGTCGCCGAGTCCCGTGACGCTCTCCGCGTCCTCGAGACGAGCCACCCTCCCGTCTACTACCTCCCCGTGTCCTCGTTCGCGCCCGGGGTGCTCGAGCCCGCGCCCGGCCGCAGCATCTGCGAGTTCAAGGGCGCGGCCTCCTACCTCACCGTGCGCGGGGGAGGAGGAGCGGTCGCGGAGGCGGCGGGCTGGACGTACCCCGAGCCGATGGCCGGCTTCGAGGCCCTCGTCGACACGGTCGCCCTCTACCCCGGCCGGATGGACTCCTGCACGGTCGACGGCGAGACGGTCCAGCCGCAGCCGGGCGACTTCTACGGCGGCTGGATCACCTCGCGTGTGGTCGGTCCGTTCAAGGGCTCGCCGGGCACGATGTTCTGGTGAATCAGACAGGGGAGGGCGGACCGAGCGGGTCCTGGACGAGGACCGCTCGTGCGGCGTCGATCCCCGAGGCCTCCAGCGTCCATTCCGGCCGCACCAAAGTCTCCGGCGTGACGCGGAACCGCAGCTCCTCGACCGGCGCACCGTCCGGACCGACGATCCGGTGCGTCCCGTTCGGCCGGTAGCCGAGGGCCTCCGACACCCGGATCGAGCGGGTGTTCCAGGAGAGGGCGGCGCTCTCGGCGACCTCGGCTCCGAGGTGGTCGAAGGCGAGGAGGAGCACGGCGGCGCGCATCTCCTGCCCGAGGCCGCGGCCCTGCGCCGAGCGGGTGAGCCACGAGCCCGAGGTCAGGGTGCGGGTGGTGGCGAAGGACTCGGCGACCACGTCCTGGCAGCCGACGACCCGGCCGTCCTCGACCACGGCGAACGCGACGCGCCACGACTCCCGCGTCGTCTGCGCGCGCTGCGACCAGTGGAAGCGGGCGAGCTCGCCGGGCAGGCGCTCCGGCGGCGCCTCGGCCCAGGGGGAGGGGAACGGCGAGCGGCCGCTCTCGTGCACGCCCGCGAGGGCCGCGTCGGCGAGAGGGCCGAGGTCGGCGTCGCGGACCGGATGCAGCTCGAGCCGCGGCGTGCGCAGCTCCAGCGAGAACAGGGGCCAGGGGTCGGTGCTCATCCGACGACGCTAGCGAGCGGAGGCGCGCACCGCGCGACCAGGCGGGTACCGGTGGTGGGACTCGAACCCACAAGCCCTCTCGGACAGAGCATTTTGAGTGCCCCGCGTCTGCCATTCCGCCACACCGGCTCATCACCAGCCCGTCGAGAATACCGTAGGCTCATCGGCGTGACTGACCAGGAACCCTCGTCGACCGCACCCCGTCGGGTCGTCGTCGCCGAAGACGAATCCCTCATCCGCCTCGACATCGTGGAGATCCTCCGCGACAACGGCTTCGAGGTCGTCGGCGAGGCCGGCGACGGCGAGACCGCTGTGGCCCTCGCCACCGAGCTGCGCCCCGATCTCGTCATCATGGACGTCAAGATGCCCCAGCTCGACGGCATCTCGGCGGCCGAGCGCCTCTCGAAGGCGCACATCGCGCCCGTCGTCCTGCTCACCGCCTTCAGCCAGAAGGAGCTCGTCGAGCGCGCCAGCGAGGCCGGAGCGCTCGCCTACGTCGTGAAGCCCTTCACGCCCAACGACCTGCTGCCCGCGATCGAGATCGCCCTCTCGCGGTACGCCCAGATCCTCACCCTCGAGGCCGAGGTCGCCGACATGGTCGAGCGCTTCGAGACCCGCAAGCTCGTCGACCGCGCCAAGGGCCTGCTCAACGAGAAGATGGGGCTCACCGAGCCCGAGGCGTTCCGCTGGATCCAGAAGGCCTCCATGGACCGCCGGCTCACCATGCACGACGTCGCGCAGGCGATCATCGAGCAGCTGAGCACGAAGAAGGCCTAGCGCGAGGCCGGGCCCGAGGGCCCACGGCCTCAGGGCCAGAGGCGGGTGCGCTCCCACGGGGAGCCGCCCGCCTCCGTCGTTCCCGGGCGGTACTCGAGACGGGTGTGATCCTGCTCCGGCGCGGTCGAGCCCTGCCAGAACTCGATGCGCTCGGGCACGACGCGGTAGACGGCCCACTCCCGGTCGAGCGTCGCGGGCGAGCAGCCCACGGCGACGCTGGTCTGGAGCGTGACGAGGCCGAAGTCCTGCGCGCTGCGCATCGGCTCGCTCTGGCGTCCGACGAGCAGGGCGGTGCGAGCGGCCTCGGAGCGGCGGCGGAAGTCGTCGGCCGACTCCTGCGCGGAGGCGCGCTCGACCCGGCCCTCGACCCGGACCTGACGGCCCTGGACCGGCCAGAAGAAGGTCAGCGCGGCGTGCGGGTTCTCCTCCATGGCGCGTCCCTTGGGGCTGGTGGCATGGGTGGAGAACGCCCAGCCCGCCTCGTCGATCTCGCGCAGCACGAGCACGCGCGCCGAGACGGTGCCGTCGTCGGAGGCGGTGGAGAGCGTGGCGCCGTGGGGGAGGAGCTGGCCCGCGTCCTTCGCCTCCTCGAGCCACTGCGCGAACAGCTCGAGAGGATCGGCCGGAGCCGCCTCCGCATCGAACGAGGGCAGCTCGGAGGGCATGGACGGGAGGCTCTTGAGGAGATGGCGAAGGCTCATCCGCTCAGTGTCGCCCTTCGGGCACCACCGGGCACAGTCGCGCGCCGTCGCTTGACAGTGCCGCTCGCCGCGGTGCCGGGTCCCCGAGCGGCGCGGCCGACCGGTCGATCCCCCGTCGCTCGCAGGCACGGGCGGTCCCGACGGCGGTCGCGGTCCTGGGCGTGGTCGTCGCCCTCCGCTCCCGCGAGGGGGACCCGTCCGCTCCCGTCAGCGGGCGTCGCGGATGATGTTGGTGATCCGCACGGTGGAGAGGCGGCGCCCCTCCTGGTCGCGCACGACGATCTCGTGGGTGGTGAGGGTGGACCCCAGGTGGATCGCGTCGCAGGTGGCGATCACGAAGCCCGAGTGGACCGAGCGGCTGTGGCTCGCGTTCAGCTCGATGCCCATCGCCAGGCGGTCCGCGCCGGCGTGCACGTTCGCCGCGATCGAGCCCATCGACTCGGCGAGCACGACGTGTGCGCCGCCGTGCAGGATGCCGACCGGCTGCCGGTTGCCCTCGACGGGCATCGAGGCCACCGAGTGCTGCGGGGTGAGCTCGTGCCAGAGGATCCCCATCCGCTCGGCGAGCTCGCCCATGCCGCGGCCGATCCCGGCGACCAGGTCGAGCGCGGGCGGGCGGATCCAGGCGGTCGTGGTGGGGGTCGGCTCGGTCACGTCGCTCCTCGCGCTGGAGCCTCGGAGCGGCCCTGACCGGCGGGCGCGAGCGGGCCGATCCGGTGTCGGAGGCGCTGTGTAGTCTGGCCCTGTGTCAGATCCGGAACAGCCTACCCTCCTGCTCGTCGACGGCCATTCCCTGGCGTTCCGGGCGTTCTACGCGCTCCCGGTCGACAGCTTCCAGACCCGCGAGGGCCAGCACACGAACGCCATCCACGGCTTCCTCTCGATGCTGATCCTGCTGCTGAAGAACGAGAAGCCGACCCACCTCGGCGTCGCGTTCGATATCTCCCGCTACTCGTTCCGCACGCGCGAGTACCCGGAGTACAAGGGCACCCGCGGCGAGACGCCGCCCGAGTTCAAGGGCCAGGTCCCCCTCCTCGAGGAGGCGCTGTACGCCATGAACATCCGGACCGTCTCGAAGGAGGACTTCGAGGCCGACGACATCCTCGCGACGCTCGCGCGCCAGGGGGCCGAGGCCGGCTTCCGCGTGCTGGTCGTCTCGGGCGATCGCGACACCATCCAGCTGGTGACCCCGGACGTCACCCTGCTCTATCCCTCCACCCAGGGCGTCTCGCAGCTCACCCGCTACGACCGCGACAAGGTGTTCGAGAAGTACGGCGTCGAGCCGCACCAGTACCCCGAGATCGCCGCGCTCGTCGGCGAGACCAGCGACAATTTGCCCGGCGTCGACAAGGTCGGCCCCAAGACGGCCGCGAAGTGGGTCAACCAGTACGGCACGGTCGCCGACATCATCGCCCACGCCGACGAGATCAAGGGCGTGGTCGGCGAGAAGCTGCGCGAGCAGAAGGAGAACGCGCTCCGCAACCGCCGCCTCAACCGGCTGGTGACGGACGTCGAGCTCCCCCTCGGGCCGCACGATCTGACGCGCCGTCCGATCGATCCCGACGCGGTCCGCGAGATCTTCAGCCGCCTCGAGTTCAAGACCCTGCAGGAGCGGGTCCTCACGATCGCCGCGGAGGAGGGCGTCGACGGCGCCGCCGCGGCCCTGGCGGGCGACGTGGTCACGACCTCCGCGCCCGCCGTCCGCACCCTGGTCGACGAGGAGCTCGCGCACTGGCTCGACCGCGTGTCGGCGAAGGGCACCGCGCCCGTCGCCGTGCAGGTCCTGCTCGGAGCCGGCGGGCTCGAGGGTGTGGGTCTCGCGGTCGAGAAGGAGACGGCGTTCGTCCCGTGGGCCGCCGAGCGGCCCGACTACACCGCGCTCGAGCAGTGGCTGGCCGGGCCCGCCCCCAAGTACTTCGCCGACGCGAAGCCCCAGATCAAGGCGCTGCGGAGGGCCGGACTCCCCGTCGCGGGGCTCGCGTTCGACACCCGCGTCGCCTCCTGGCTGGTGCAGCCCACCGGGCACCCGGCCACGCTCGCGGCGCAGGTCGCGCAGCACCTCGACGAGACCATGGCGCAGGGCGACCCGAACCAGCTGGTCCCCACCGTCGAGCCGATGGGGCCCGCCACCGAGGCCTGGTACGCGTACCGGCTCGTCGCTCCGCTGCGCGAGCGGCTGGGCGAGGGGATGCTCTCGGTACTCGTCGACATCGAGCTGCCGATCGTCCAGGTCCTCGCGACGATGGAGCTCACCGGCGTCGCGATCGACGCCGACGTGCTGGCGCGCCTCCGCGCCGAGCTGACCGTCTCGGCCGCCGACCTCGCGAGCCGCGCGTTCGCCGAGATCGGCCACGAGATGAACCTCGGCTCGCCCAAGCAGCTGCAGCAGGTCCTCTTCGAGGAGCTCGACATGCCGCGCACCCGGGCCACGAAGACGGGCTACACCACCGACGCCTCCGCCCTCGCCGACCTGCAGGAGTCCCACCCGCACCCGTTCCTCGGGCTGCTCCTCGAGCACCGCGACGCGACCAAGCTCAAGCAGATCATCGAGACGCTCGAGAAGTCGGTCACCGCCGACGGCCGGATCCACACCAGCTACGACCAGACCGGCACGGCCACCGGCCGGATCTCCTCCAACGACCCGAACCTGCAGAACATCCCCGTCCGCAGCGAGGTGGGCCGCCGCATCCGCACCGCCTTCGTCCACGGAGCGAACGCGAGCACCCTCCTCACTGCCGACTACTCGCAGATCGAGATGCGGATCATGGCGCACCTGTCCGGCGACGCC
This sequence comes from Rathayibacter sp. AY1A4, assembly GCF_002930955.1. Classification (NCBI taxonomy): domain Bacteria; kingdom Bacillati; phylum Actinomycetota; class Actinomycetes; order Micrococcales; family Microbacteriaceae; genus Rathayibacter; species Rathayibacter sp. AY1A4. The sequence goes on from NZ_PSTN01000003.1 coordinate 44,343, forward strand.
GGGCTGATCGAGGCCTTCCACTCCGGCGAGGACCTGCACCGCTTCGTCGGATCGCGGATCTTCGGCGTCGATCCGGGCGACGTCACCTCGGCCATGCGCAACAAGGTCAAGGCGATGTCGTACGGCCTCGCCTACGGCCTGAGCGCCTTCGGCCTGTCGAAGCAGCTGCGCATCTCGAGCGCCGAGGCCAAGCAGCTGATGACCGACTACTTCGTCCGCTTCGGCGCGGTGCGCGACTACCTCCGCAGCGTCGTCGAGCAGGCCCGCGAGACCGGCTACACCGAGACGATCTTCGGACGCCGGCGTCCGTTCCCCGACCTGCAGAGCGCGAACCGCGTCCTCCGCGACAACGCCGAGCGGGCGGCGCTCAACTCGCCGATCCAGGGCTCGGCCGCCGACATCATGAAGCGCGCGATGATCGGCGTGCAGGCCGACCTCGACGAGCAGGGGCTCGGCTCGCGGATGCTCCTCCAGGTGCACGACGAGCTGATCTTCGACGTCGCCCCCGGCGAGGAGGAGCCGCTCGAGGCGATCGTCCGCGGCCGGATGGCGGGAGCCGCCGACCTGAGCGTCCCGCTCGAGGTGCAGGTGGGCCACGGGTCCGACTGGGACGTCGCCGCGCACTGAGCCGGCCGCAGCGCCTGGCTAGGCTCGGAGGCATGAGCACCGACACCCCCCGCGAGCCCACCGCCGTCGACGCCGTCGCCGAGCGCTGGGTCGACACGCTCGTCGACCTCGACCCCACCCTCGGCACCGCGATCGGACGCAGCGGCGCGAACGGCCGCCTGGGCGACTACTCGCCGGCCGGTCTCGAGCGCGCCCGGGCGGCGACCGCCTCGGCCCTCGCCGAGCTCGAGGCCGCCGACCCCGTGGACGACGTCGACCGCGTCACGGTCGCCGACCTCGGCGCCGAGCTCCGGCTCTCCCTGGAAGGGCACGACGCCGGTCTGCCGCTGCGGGACCTCAACGTGATCGCGTCCCCGGCGCAGGAGCTGCGCGACGTCTTCGACCTGATGCCGACGGACGAGGTCGCCGACTGGGAGGCGGTCGCCGAGCGGCTGCTGGCCGTGCCGGCCGCCCTCGAGGGCTACGCGGAGACCCTGCGCGAGGGGATGCGCACCGGCGTGGTCCCGGCCCGCCGCCAGGTCGAGCTCGTCGCCGAGCAGGCGCGGAAGATCGCCGCTCCCCGGGGGTTCTTCGCCGAGCTGGCCGCGGAGGCCGCTCCCGCCGCCGGATCCCTGCCCGCGTCGCTCGCTCAGCGACTGGAGGACGGCGCCCGCCGTGCCTCGGCCGCCTACGGGTCGCTCGCGCAGTTCCTCCGGGGCGAGCTCGCCCCCGCCGCGACCGAGCAGGACGCCGTCGGCCGGGAGCTGTACGCGCTGCACTCCCGCCGCTTCCTCGGCGCTGTCGTCGACCTCGACGAGACCTACGAGTGGGGGATCGAGGACCTGGCCCGCATGACGTCCGAGCAGGAGGCGATCGCGCGCGAGATCCTGCCCGGCGCCTCCGTCGCCGAGGCGATCGCCCACCTCGAGGCGGACCCGGCCCGCACTCTGCACGGCGTCGACGCTCTGCAGGCCTGGATGCAGGAGACCAGCGACCGCTCCGTCCGCGAGCTCGCCGGCACCGCCTTCGACATCCCGGAGGAGGTGCGCCGCCTCGAGTGCAGGATCGCGCCGACCCAGGAGGGCGGCATCTACTACACCGGTCCGAGCGACGACTTCTCGCGCCCGGGGCGGATGTGGTGGTCGGTCCCGGCCGGAGTCACCGAGTTCGCCACCTGGCGGGAGCTGACCACGGTCTACCACGAGGGCGTCCCGGGCCATCACCTGCAGATCGGCCAGGCCGTCCACAACCGCGCCCGCCTCAACACCTGGCGCCGTCAGCTCGCCGGGACCTCCGGCCACGCCGAGGGCTGGGCGCTCTACGCGGAGCGGCTGATGGAGCGCTTCGGCTACCTCGACGACCCGGCCGACCGCCTGGGCATGCTCGACGGCCAGCGGATGCGCGCGGCGCGCGTCGTGCTGGACATCGGCGTGCACCTCCAGAAGCCGATGCCGGGCTCCGGCACCGTCTGGACCGCCGAGTCGGCCCTCGAGTTCATGCGGGCCAACGTGAACATGGACGACGCGTTCGTGCGCTTCGAGGTGAACCGGTACCTCGGCTGGCCGGGGCAGGCTCCGTCCTACAAGATCGGGCAGCGGATCTGGGAGCAGCTGCGCGACGAGGCGGAGGCGCGCGAGGGCGCCGCGTTCTCGCTCGCGGCCTTCCACCGGAGGGCGCTCGACCTCGGCGGCGTCGGTCTCGACACCCTCCGCTCCTCCCTCGCCGGCTGACTCCGGAACCCGCGCCTGGACGGGCGCGGCGAGATTGCCGTGCGCCTCCCGGGGCGTCTAAGCTGGGGTGTCACATCTGTGGCGCCGCCGTGCCCGCGGCGCGCGAGGAAGGCCGGTCCTCCGGCCGGCCGAGCGCGGCTCCCGGGCCGGAGGCACATCCCTCACCACCGCAGTGGTCACCACTCCGCCGAGCCGCGAGGCCCGCAGGCGGCCGCCGCCCGAGACCCATCCATCCTGGAGCATCCCTTAATGACAACCGCAACGACCGACAAGGCAACCAAGCAGGTCGCGATCAACGACATCGGGTCTGCTGAAGACTTTCTTGCCGCGGTCGAAAAGACTCTGAAGTTCTTCAACGACGGAGACCTCATCGAAGGCACCGTCGTGAAGATCGACCGCGACGAGGTCCTCCTCGACGTCGGCTACAAGACCGAGGGCGTCATCCCCTCGCGCGAGCTCTCCATCAAGCACGACGTCGACCCCTCCGAGGTCGTCAACGTGGGCGACAGCGTCGAGGCCCTCGTCCTCCAGAAGGAGGACAAGGAGGGTCGCCTGATCCTGTCCAAGAAGCGTGCGCAGTACGAGCGCGCGTGGGGCGACGTCGAGAAGATCAAGGAGTCGGACGGCGTCGTCACCGGCTCGGTCATCGAGGTCGTCAAGGGCGGTCTCATCGTCGACATCGGCCTCCGCGGCTTCCTCCCGGCCTCGCTCATCGAGCTGCGCCGCGTCCGCGACCTCACGCCGTACCTCGGCCAGGAGATCGAGGCGAAGATCCTCGAGCTCGACAAGAACCGCAACAACGTGGTCCTGTCGCGTCGCGCGCTCCTCGAGCAGACCCAGTCCGAGAGCCGCACCACGTTCCTGAACAACCTGCACAAGGGTCAGGTCCGCAAGGGCGTCGTGTCGTCGATCGTCAACTTCGGTGCGTTCGTCGACCTCGGCGGCGTCGACGGTCTCGTCCACGTCTCCGAGCTCTCCTGGAAGCACATCGAGCACGCCTCCGAGGTCGTCGAGGTGGGCCAGGAGGTCACCGTCGAGATCCTCGAGGTCGACCTCGACCGCGAGCGCGTTTCGCTCTCGCTCAAGGCGACCCAGGAGGACCCGTGGCAGGTCTTCGCCCGCACCCACGCGATCGGACAGGTCGCGCCGGGCAAGGTCACGAAGCTGGTCCCGTTCGGTGCCTTCGTCCGCGTCGCGGACGGCATCGAGGGCCTCGTCCACATCTCCGAGCTGTCGGGCAAGCACGTCGAGCTCGCCGAGCAGGTCGTGTCGGTCGGCGAAGAGGTGTTCGTCAAGGTCATCGACATCGACCTCGACCGTCGCCGCATCTCCCTCTCGCTCAAGCAGGCGAACGAGAACGTCGACCCCGAGGGCACCGAGTTCGACCCGGCGCTCTACGGCATGGCCACGGAGTACGACGACCAGGGGAACTACAAGTACCCCGAGGGCTTCGACCCCGAGACCAACGAGTGGCGCGAGGGCTTCGAGTCGCAGCGCGAGGCCTGGGAGCAGGAGTACGCCGCTGCTCAGGCGCGCTGGGAGGCCCACAAGGCCCAGGTGGCCAAGTCGCAGGAGGAGGCGGCCACCGTCTCCGAGGGCGTCTCGGTCGGCGCCGGCTTCACCAGCGAGTCGACCACCGGCGGCACCCTCGCCGACGACGAGTCGCTCGCCGCGCTCCGCGAGAAGCTGTCCTCGAACAACTGATCGCGAGCACATCGCATCGAACGGCCGGTCCCCTCGGGGGCCGGCCGTTCGGCGTTCCGGGCGACGGCGCTGGGTAGGGTGGCCGGGTGCATCTCGTCGCCCTCACCGGAGGCATCGCCTCGGGCAAGTCCACCGTCGCCCGCCGTCTCGCCGAGCACGGAGCGGTGGTGGTCGACGCCGACGTCCTCGCGCGCGAGGTCGTCGAGCCGGGGGAGCCGGCGCTGGCGGCGATCGCCGAGCGCTTCGGCCCGTCCGTGATCCGCGCGGACGGCGCGCTGGACCGCCCGGCGCTCGGCGCGATCGTCTTCTCGGACGCGGCGGCCCGCGCCGACCTCAATGCGATCACCCATCCGGCGGTGACGCTCCGCTCGCAGCGGCTGTTCGCGGAGGCCGCCGAGGCGGACCCGGACGCGGTGGTCGTCTACGACGTCCCCCTCCTGGCCGAGGGCCGAGGAGCGGGGGAGTTCGACGAGGTGGTCGTCGTGCACGCGCCGCAGCACCTCCGCATCGAGCGTCTCGTCGCCCGCCGGGGACTGACCGAGGAGGAGGCGCGTGCGCGGGTCTCTTCGCAGGCGAGCGACGAGGAGCGCCTCGCCCTCGCCGACGTCGTGATCGACTCCTCCGGCACGCTGGAGGAGACGCTCGCTCGGACCGACGCGCTGTGGGAGCGGCTCGCCCGCTGACGGTCCTTCCCCGACACCCGCCCTCGTGACCGAGCGGCCCGGCCGGAGAGCGCACCCCCGTTCGCCGCCAGCGCACGCGCCGTCCGGTGTCGGTGGTCGCGGCTACGCTTCGAACCATGGAGCCAACCCGTGCCGTGCACCCGTTCGAGGTCATCAGCGAGTACAAGCCGAGCGGTGACCAGCCCGGCGCGATCGCCGATCTGAGCGCCCGCATCAACGCCGGCGAGACCGATGTCGTCCTGCTGGGCGCCACCGGGACCGGCAAGTCCGCGACCACGGCCTGGCTCGTCGAGGCCGTGCAGCGCCCCACGCTCGTGCTCGCGCACAACAAGACCCTCGCCGCGCAGCTCGCCAACGAGTTCCGCGAGCTGTTCCCCAACAACGCCGTCGAGTACTTCGTCTCGTACTACGACTACTACCAGCCCGAGGCCTACGTCCCGCAGACCGACACCTTCATCGAGAAGGACAGCTCGGTCAACGCCGAGGTCGAGCGGCTGCGCCACTCCACCACGAACTCGCTCCTGAGCCGCCGCGACGTGATCGTGGTGTCGACCGTCTCGTGCATCTACGGCCTCGGCCAGCCCGAGCAGTACCTCGAGGCGATGGTGGCGCTCCAGGTCGGCCAGCGGGTCGACCGGGACCGCCTCATCCGCAAGTTCGTGTCGATGCAGTACGCGCGCAACGACGTCGACTTCGCCCGCGGCACCTTCCGGGTGCGGGGCGACACGATCGAGATCATCCCGATGTACGAGGAGCTCGCGATCCGGATCGAGATGTTCGGCGACGAGATCGAGGCGCTCTACACGCTCCACCCGCTCACCGGCGACATCGTCCGGAAGCTCGACTCCGTGTCGGTCTTCCCCGGCTCGCACTACGTCGCCAGCCAGGACGTCATGCACCGTGCGATCGACACCATCCAGCAGGAGCTCGAGGTGCGCCTGGCCGACCTCGAGAAGCAGAACAAGCTCCTCGAGGCGCAGCGCCTGCGGATGCGCACGACCTTCGATCTCGAGATGATGCAGCAGATCGGATTCTGCTCCGGCATCGAGAACTACTCCCGCCACATCGACGGCCGCGAGTCGGGCGAGGCCCCGCACTGCCTGCTCGACTACTTCCCGGACGACTTCCTCGTCGTGATCGACGAGTCGCACGTGACGGTGCCGCAGATCGGTGCGATGTACGAGGGCGACGCGTCCCGCAAGCGCACGCTGGTCGAGCACGGCTTCCGCCTGCCCTCGGCGATGGACAACCGGCCCCTGAAGTGGGAGGAGTTCAAGTCGCGCGTCGGTCAGACCGTCTACCTCTCGGCGACCCCGGGCCGCTACGAGATGGGCATCGCCGACGGCATCGTCGAGCAGATCATCCGCCCGACCGGCCTGATCGACCCCGAGATCGTCGTCAAGCCGACGAAGGGCCAGATCGACGACCTGCTCGAGGAGATCAAGCGCCGCACCGAGCGCGACGAGCGCGTGCTCGTCACGACGCTGACGAAGCGCATGGCCGAGGAGCTCACCGACTTCCTCACGGAGGCCGGCGTCCGCGTCCGTTACCTGCACTCCGATGTCGACACCCTGCGCCGCGTCGAGCTCCTCTCGGAGCTGCGGGCGGGCGTGTACGACGTCCTGGTCGGCATCAACCTGCTGCGCGAGGGGCTCGACCTGCCGGAGGTCTCGCTCGTGGCGATCCTCGACGCCGACAAGGAGGGCTTCCTCCGCTCGTCCACGTCGCTGATCCAGACGATCGGCCGTGCGGCGCGCAACGTCTCGGGCGAGGTCCACATGTACGCCGACAAGGTGACGGACTCGATGCGGCTCGCGATCGACGAGACCGACCGCCGACGCGAGAAGCAGGTCGCCTACAACCTCGACCACGGCATCGACCCGACGCCGCTGCGGAAGAAGATCGCCGACATCACCGACGCCCTCGCCCGCGAGGGGGCCGACACCGCCAAGCTGCTCGCCGGGCGCGACGCCAAGAAGAAGAGCCCGACGCCGAACCTGCGCCGTCAGGGTCTCGCCGCGAACGGCGGCAACGACCTCGAGGCGATCATCTCCGACCTCAACGGGCAGATGCTCCAGGCGGCGGGCGAGCTCAAGTTCGAGCTCGCGGCCCGGCTGCGGGACGAGGTCCAGGAGCTCAAGCGCGAGCTCCGCCAGATGGAGAAGGCCGGGCACCTGTCCTGATCGGAGGCGCTGATCCGCAAGGGGAGGGGCCCGCGGATCAGCGCCCAGCGAACGCCACGGGCGATGTCGGTGGCTCCGCATACACTTTCGGAGTGTCGATCCTGAACGCCGTTACGGACCCCTCCTCCACCCCCTCTCCCTCCTTCCACCGCTTCGTCTCCTCGCTCGACGAGTCGTCCTCGAAGCTGGTGGTGAGCGGCGCGCGGGTGCACAACCTGCAGAACGTCGACCTCGAGATCCCGCGCGACTCGATGGTGGTGTTCACCGGTCTCTCGGGCTCGGGCAAGTCCTCCCTGGCCTTCGACACGATCTTCGCGGAGGGCCAGCGGCGCTACGTCGAGTCCCTCTCCGCGTACGCCCGCCAGTTCCTCGGGCAGGTGGACCGGCCGGACGTCGACTTCATCGAGGGCCTCAGCCCCGCGGTCTCGATCGACCAGAAGTCGACGAACCGCAACCCGCGCTCCACCGTCGGCACGATCACCGAGATCTTCGACTACATGCGTCTGCTGTGGGCGCGCATCGGCGTCCCGCACTGCCCCATCTGCAGCGAGCGGATCTCCGCGCAGACCGTGCAGCAGATCGCCGACCAGCTGATGGAGCTCGAGACCGGTACCCGCTACCAGATCCTCAGCCCCGTCGTCTCGCAGAAGAAGGGCGAGTTCGTCGACCTCTTCAAGGAGCTGACCGCGGGCGGCTACTCCCGCGCCATGGTGGACGGGAAGCTCGTCCAGCTGAGCGAGCCGCCGGTGCTCAAGAAGCAGTACAAGCACGACATCTCCGTCGTGGTCGACCGGCTCGTGGCCGGCCCCGACATCCTCGGGCGCCTCACCGACTCGCTCGAGACGGCCCTGCGGCTCACCGACGGCATCGTGCAGATCAACTACGTCGACGGCGAGGGCGACGGCGCCTGGACCACCTACTCCGAGAAGCTGTCCTGCCCCAACAACCACCCGATCTCGCTGACCGAGATCGAGCCGCGGACCTTCTCCTTCAACGCGCCCTTCGGCGCCTGCCCGGAGTGCTCGGGCCTCGGCACGCGCATGTCGGTCGACGACGAGCTGCTGCTCGGCGACCCCGACCTGAGCATCGCCGAGGGCGTCATCATCCCCTGGACCACCCAGGGCAAGGGCCTGTTCCAGTACTACGAGAAGCTGCTCGACGGCCTCTCCCGCGACCTCGGCTTCACGCTCACCACCCCGTGGAAGCGCCTCAGCACCGAGGTGCAGCAGGCCGTCCTCCACGGCGACAACTTCGAGGTCAAGGTCAAGTGGAAGAACCGCTACGGCCGCGAGATGAGCTACACCTCGGGCTTCGAGGGCGTCGTGCCCTACATCGAGCGCCAGTTCGTCCAGGCCGAGACCGACGTCCAGCGCACCCGCTGGTCCGAGTTCCTCCGCGAGGTGCCCTGCCCCGTGTGCAAGGGCTCCCGCCTGAAGCCCGAGGTGCTCGCCGTGCTCGTGCACGGGGCGAGCATCGCGGACGTGGCCGACCTCAGCCTCGGCGACGCCCAGGACTTCATGAGCCGGCTCGAGCTGACCGACCGCGAGGCGCACATCGCCGCGCAGGTGCTGCGCGAGATCCGCGCGCGCATCGACTTCCTCATCGAGGTCGGGCTCAACTACCTCAACCTCTCGCGCGCCGCCGCCTCCCTGTCGGGCGGCGAGGCGCAGCGCATCCGCCTGGCGACCCAGATCGGCTCCGGGCTGACCGGCGTGCTCTACGTGCTCGACGAGCCGAGCATCGGCCTGCACCAGCGCGACAACCGCCGCCTGATCGACACCCTCATCAAGCTGCGCGACCTGGGCAACACGCTGATCGTGGTCGAGCACGACGAGGACACCATCCGCACCGCCGACTGGATCGTCGACATCGGCCCGGGTGCCGGGGTCAACGGCGGCAAGGTCGTGCACTCCGGCTCCTACGAGTCGCTGCTCGAGAACACGCACTCGCTGACCGGCGACTACGTCTCGGGCCGCAAGGCGATCGAGGTCCCGAAGAAGCGGCGGAAGATCGACCGCAAGCGGATGATCAAGGTCGTCGGGGCGAACGCCAACAATCTCCGCAAGGTCGACGCGGAGTTCCCGCTCGGCACGTTCGTCGCGGTCACCGGGGTCTCCGGCTCCGGCAAGAGCACCCTCGTGAACGACATCCTCTACCGCGTGCTCGCCAACCAGCTCAACGGCGCCCGCAAGGTGCCGGGCAAGCACACGCGCGTCACCGGCCTCGAGAACCTCGACAAGGTTGTGCATGTCGACCAGAACCCGATCGGCCGCACGCCGCGCTCGAACCCCGCCACCTACACGGGCGTGTTCGACCGCATCCGCAACCTCTTCGCCGAGACCACCGAGGCGAAGGCGCGGGGGTACCTGCCCGGCCGCTTCAGCTTCAACGTCAAGGGCGGCCGCTGCGAGGCCTGCTCGGGCGACGGCACCATCAAGATCGAGATGAACTTCCTGCCCGACGTCTACGTGGCGTGCGAGGTCTGCGGGGGAGCGCGCTACAACCGCGACACCCTGACCGTGCACTACAAGGGCAAGAACATCGCCGAGGTGCTCGACATGCCGATCGCCGAGGCGGCCGACTTCTTCGAGCCGATCACGGCGATCCACCGCTTCCTCCGCACGCTGGTGGAGGTGGGCCTCGGCTACGTCCGCCTCGGGCAGAGCGCGACCACGCTCTCCGGCGGCGAGGCGCAGCGCGTCAAGCTGGCGACCGAGCTCCAGCGCCGCTCCAACGGCCGCAGCGTCTACGTGCTCGACGAGCCGACGACGGGCCTGCACTTCGAGGACGTCCGCAAGCTCCTCCTCGTCCTCAACGGCCTGGTCGACAAGGGCAACACGGTGATCACCATCGAGCACAACCTCGACGTCATCAAGTCGGCCGACTGGCTGATCGACATGGGTCCCGAGGGCGGCGCCGGCGGCGGACAGGTGGTCGCGGTGGGCACCCCCGAGCACGTGGCGAAGGTCGAGGGCAGCCACACCGGCATGTTCCTCGCCGAGATCCTCGGCTGACGCGAGCGAGAGGCATGGCGCAGACAGTCGACTTCCGGCCGAAGCCGGGTGAGATCCCGACCCTCCCGGGCGTGTACCGCTTCACGGACGCCCGGGGGCGGGTGCTCTACGTGGGCAAGGCCAAGAACCTCCGCGCGCGGCTGAGCAACTACTTCGCCCCGCTGCCGAGCCTGCACGAGCGCACCCGGCGGATGGTCACCTCGGCCTCCGGCGTCGAGTGGACCGTCGTCGGCACCGACGTCGAGGCCCTGCAGCTCGAGTTCACCTGGATCAACGAGTTCGATCCCCCCTTCAACGTCAAGTTCCGCGACGACAAGTCCTACCCCTACATGGCGGTGACGCTCGGCGACGAGGCCCCGCGGGTGATGGTCACGCGGAACGCCAAGATCAGGAAGGCCCGCTACTTCGGGCCCTACCCGAAGATCTGGGCGATCCACGAGACGATCGACCTGATGATCAAGGCGTTCCCGATCAGGACCTGCAACGACTCCAACTACAAGCGCGCCATGCAGAGCGGCAAGCCCTGCTTCGCGTCGCAGATCGGCCGCTGCGGCGGGCCCTGCTCCCACCGCGTCACCTTCGCCGAGCACCGCGAGATGGTCGACCGCTTCGTCGCCTTCATGGGCAGCCACGACCGCCGGATGATCGGCGAGCTCGAGAAGGAGATGCGCGAGGCCGCCGCGGCGATGGAGTACGAGCGCGCCGGCAAGCTTCGCGATCAGGCCGCCGCCCTCGACGCGGTCCTCGCCAAGAGCGCGGTCGTGCTCAAGGACAACGTGGACGTCGACCTCTACGCGATCGTCCACGACGAGCTCGCCGCCTCCGTGCAGCAGTTCCGGGTCCGCGGCGGGCGCATCCGCGGCGAGCGGGGCTGGGTCGTCGACAAGGAGCTCGACATGAGCACGGCGGAGCTCGTCGACACGGCCCTCCAGGCCGCCTACGAGACCGGCGACGTCCCGCCCCGGGAGGTCGTCGTGCCGGAGCTGCCCGAGGACACCGAGGCGCTCGAGGAGTGGCTGAGCGGACTGCGCGGCACGAACGTGCGCCTCCGAGCGGCCCAGCGCGGAGACAAGGCCGCCCTCCTCGAGACGGCGACGCAGAACGCGAAGCACTCGCTGATGCTCTACAAGACCCGCCGCTCCGCCGACTTCACCGCTCGGACGCAGGCTCTGGAGGACATCCGCGACGCCCTCGGCATGAGCGAGGCGCCGCTCCGGATGGAGTGCTACGACGTCTCCCACCTCAGCGGCACCAACATCGTCGCCTCGATGGTGGTCTTCGAGGACGGGCTCGCGCGGAAGGACCAGTACCGGCGGTTCTCCGTCGCGGAGTCGACGGACGACACCGAGTCGCTGCACCAGGTGCTCACCCGCCGCCTCGCGTACCTCCGCGAGCCGGTCGAGCCCGCGGCGGTCGACCCCGAGACCGGCGAGGCCAAGCGGCGCAAGTTCTCGTACCCCCCGCAGCTGCTGATCGTCGACGGCGGCCAGCCGCAGGTCGCAGCCGCGCAGCGCGCGCTCGACGAGTCCGGGGTGACCGGCATCACCCTCTGCGGGATCGCCAAGCGCCTCGAGGAGATCTGGCTGCCGGACTCCGACTTCCCCGTCATCCTGCCGCGCAACAGCGATGCGCTCTTCCTCTTCCAGCGCATCCGCGACGAGGCGCACCGCTTCGCGATCACCCACCAGAGGACGCGTCGCAAGCGCGACATCTCGTCGCAGCTGGCCGAGGTGCCCGGGCTCGGAGGCACGCGAGTCCGCGACCTGCTGAAGCACTTCGGATCCGTCGCCCGGCTCCGCGAGGCGGGCGAGGCCGAGATCGCCGAGGTCAAGGGTATCGGCCCGACGCTGGCGGGCGCGATCCACGCGCACCTGCATCCGGACGGGTCCGCCGTCGGGGGCACGCCCTAGGCTGGAGGCCCGCGCTCCGGGGGAGAGCGGCCGGTGCCCGGCACCGAGGACACGAGCAGACACGAGCACGGAGAGCGCATGAGCACGGAGAGCGAGCAGCAGGACGTGCTGATCGTCACGGGGATGTCCGGAGCGGGCCGGTCCACGGCCGCGAACGCGCTGGAGGACCTCGGCTGGTACGTCGTCGACAACCTGCCGCCGCAGATGCTGCGCCCGCTGGTCGACCTGGCGCAGCGTGCAGGGGACACGCTGCCGAAGATCGCGGCGGTCGTCGACGTCCGCGGACGCGACTTCTTCGAGGACCTCGGCGACATCGTCCGCGAGCTGCGCGCCGGGGTCGACCTCCGAGTGGTGTTCCTCGAGGCCACCGACGCCGCGCTCGTCCGCCGCTTCGAGCAGGTGCGCCGTCCGCACCCGCTGCAGGGCCGGGGGACCCTCCTCGACGGCATCTCCGCCGAGCGGACGCGCCTCGCTCAGCTGCGGGAGTCGGCCGACATCGTCATCGACACCTCGGACCTCAACATCCACCAGCTGGCCACCAGCATCACCGAGCGCTTCGCCGAGGCCGGCCGCGCGGGCCTCCAGGTCACGGTGATGAGCTTCGGCTTCAAGTACGGGCTGCCGACGGACGCCGACATGGTGGCCGACGCGCGGTTCCTGCCGAACCCGTACTGGATCCCGGAGCTGCGTCCGCACACGGGTCTCGACGAAGAGGTGAGAGACTACGTGCTGGCCCAGCAGGGCGCCGAGGAGTTCATCGACTCCTACTCCCGGGCCCTGCGCCCCGTGCTCGACGGCTACCAGCGCGAGAACAAGCGCCACGCGACCATCGCGATCGGCTGCACGGGAGGCAAGCACCGCTCCGTCGCGGTCGCGGGCCGTGTCGCGGCCCGTCTGGCCGAGCTGCCGGGCGTCGCCGTCAACGTGGCGCACCGCGACCTCGGCCGAGAATGATCCCCGCGCGCTCAGCCGCGCACCCGACGTAAGGAAGACTCCGTGGCCCTCACCGCAGACGTCAAGGGCGAACTGGTCGCGATCGTCTCGCGCAAGAACACCGTCCGTGCCGCCGAACTGGCGACCATCCTCCGCTTCTCCGGAGGACTGCACATCATCTCCAACCGCCTCGCGGTCGAGGTCGAGCTCGACTCCGCCCCGCTCGCGACCCGCGTGCGCCGCGACCTCGCCGAGCTGTACGGCGTCCGCAGCGAGGGCAGCATCGTCTCGGCCGGCGGATCCCGGAGGACCACGAGCTGGCTGGTGCGCGTCGTCGAGGGCGGGGACACCCTCGCCCGGCAGACCGGCCTCCTCGACCAGCGGGGCCGGCCCGTCCGCGGCCTGCCCAACCGCCTCACGACCGGCTCCCGCGAGGAGCTCGCCGCCCTGTGGCGCGGCGCCTTCCTCGCCCAGGGCTCGCTGACCGACCCGGGCCGCTCCGCGGCGCTCGAGATCATCTGCCCCGGCAACGAGGCGGCCATGGCGATCGTCGGAGCCGCCGGACGCCTGGGAGTCCAGGCCAAGTCCCGCGAGGTGCGCGGCGTCCACCGGGTCGTCATCCGCGACGGCGAGAGCATCAGCGCGATGCTCACCCTGATGGGCGCGACCGCGACCGTCGCGAGCTGGGAGGAGCTGCGCCAGCGCCGCGAGGTGCGGGCGACCGCGAACCGCCTCGTCAACTTCGACGACGCGAACCTCCGCCGCTCCGCCCAGGCCGCCGTCGCGGCGTGCGCCCGCGTCGAGCGCGCGATGGAGATCCTGGGCGACGACATCCCCGAGCACCTCCGCTACGCCGGGCGCCTGCGCCTCGCGCACCGCGACGCGAGCCTCGACGAGCTCGGCCACCACGCCGATCCGCCGATGACGAAGGACGCCGTCGCCGGCCGCATCCGCCGCCTCCTCGCGATGGCCGACAAGCGCGCGTCCGACCTCGACATCCCGGGCACCGACGCGAACCTCCCGGCAGAGCTGCAGGACCTCTAGGCCCGGCCGCACGGCGCGCCTCGCCCGGCGAACGCTGAGTGTCTCCTGGTCGAACAACGCAAGCCCTCCGAACGCGGAGGGGCCCCCTCGCTAGACTGATCGGGTCGCTCAGGACACTCCCGGCCCTCCTCCTCCGCCTTGCGGAGGACGCCGAGACGCCGGCGGGTCGCACGGGAGCGACGACCACGAACAGGAGATCGCACATGGCTGACTACACGCTCGCCGAACTGCCCTACGACTACTCGGCCCTCGAGCCGAACATCAGTGGGCGGATCATGGAGCTCCACCACGACAAGCACCACGCGACGTACGTGGCCGGGGCGAACACCGCCCTCGCCTCGCTGCAGGAGGCTCGCGACAGCGAGAACCTCGCGAACGTGAACAAGCTCCAGAAGGACCTCGCCTTCAACCTCGCCGGTCACGTGAACCACACCGTGTTCTGGAACAACCTCTCGCCGGACGGCGGCGACAAGCCCGTCGGCGAGCTCGCCGCGGCCATCGACGACAACTTCGGGTCGTTCGACAAGTTCCGCGCCCACTTCACCGCCTCGGCCCTCGGCATCCAGGGCTCCGGCTGGTCGATCCTCGCCTGGGACTCGCTCGGCGAGAAGCTCATCATCGAGCAGCTCTACGACCACCAGGGCAACCTCGCCGCGGCGACCGTCCCGGTCCTCCTCCTCGACATGTGGGAGCACGCCTTCTACCTCGACTACGTCAACGTGAAGGCCGACTACGTCAAGGCGTTCTGGAACATCGTGAACTGGGCCGACGTGTCCGCGCGCTTCGAGAAGGCCCGCGAGAAGACTTCGGGCCTGCTGCTACTGTCGTAGCGATCTCGGCGTCCCGGGCCCCGCGTCCGGGACGCCCTGTCGTCGGCTTCCACCCCTCCACTGCACCGTCGAGGTGCCTTTCCTCACCAGGAGATATCTGTGTCCGTCAAGATCGGCATCAACGGCTTCGGCCGTATCGGCCGTAACTTCTTCCGTGCAGCCCTCGCCAAGGGCAGCGACCTCGAGATCGTCGCGGTCAACGACCTCACCGACAACAAGGCCCTCGCGCACCTCCTGAAGTACGACTCCATCACGGGCCGCCTCGACGCGACCGTCGAGCTCGACGGCGACCGCATCGTCGTCAACGGCAAGCCGATCATCGTCCTCGAGGAGCGCGACCCCGCGAACCTCCCCTGGGGCGAGCTGGGAGTCGACGTCGTCATCGAGTCGACCGGCCGCTTCACCAAGTCGGAGGACGCGCGCAAGCACATCACCGCGGGTGCCAAGAAGGTCATCGTCTCCGCTCCCGCCACCGGCAGCGACGTCGCGACCCTGGTCCTCGGCGTGAACGAGAACACCTACGACCCCGCGACGCACGACATCATCTCGAACGCGTCCTGCACCACGAACTGCCTCGCGCCGCTCGCCAAGGTGCTGCTCGACAACTTCGGCATCGAGCGCGGCCTGATGACCACGGTCCACGCGTACACCGCCGACCAGAACCTCCAGGACGGCCCGCACAGCGACCTGCGTCGCGCCCGCGCCGCCGCCGTCAACATCATCCCGACCTCGACCGGTGCCGCCAAGGCGCTCGGCCTGGTCATCCCGGAGCTCGTCGGCAAGCTCGACGGCTACGCCCTCCGCGTCCCGGTCCCGACCGGCTCGATCACCGACCTCACCGTCGAGCTGACCAAGCCCGCCACCGTCGAGGAGATCAACGCGGCGTACAAGGCCGCCTCCGAGGGAGACCTCAAGGGCATCCTCAAGTACACCGAGGACCCGATCGTCTCGAGCGACATCGTGACCGACCCGCACTCGTCGATCTTCGACGCGGGCCTCACGAAGGTCATCGGCAGCCAGGTCAAGGTCGCCTCCTGGTACGACAACGAGTGGGGCTACTCCAACCGCCTCGTCGACGTCACCGAGTTCGTCGCCGGCAAGCTCTAAGGGCTGCGCGCAGTGACGCTCCGCACTCTGGACTCACTGGGCTCCCTCGCAGGCAAGCGCGTCGTCGTCCGCTGCGATCTGAACGTCCCCCTGAAGGACGGAACGATCTCGGACGACGGCCGCGTGCGCGCGTCGGTGCCCACGCTCCAGCGTCTGGTCTCCGAGGGCGCCCGAGTCGTGGTCGTGAGCCACCTCGGGCGCCCCGAGGGGAAGCCCGAGGCGAAGTACAGCCTCGCTCCCGTCGCCGCCCGCCTCGGCGAGCTGCTCGACGCTCCGGTGGCCTTCGCTGAGGACACCGTCGGGGAGGCGGCCTCGGCCGCCGTCGACGCCCTCGAGGACGGCCACGTCGTCGTCCTCGAGAACCTCCGGTTCAACGCCGGCGAGACGAGCAAGGACGAGGTCGAGCGCCGCGCCTTCGCCGAGAAGCTGGCCGCGTACGGGGACGCCTTCGTCTCCGACGGGTTCGGCGTCGTGCACCGCAAACAGGCGAGCGTCTACGAGCTCGCCGAGCTTCTCCCCAGCGCCGCCGGCACGCTGATCGCGGCCGAGCTCGAGGTGCTGGAGCGGCTCACCGAGAAGCCCGAGCGCCCCTACGCGGTCGTCCTCGGCGGCTCGAAGGTCTCGGACAAGCTCGGCGTGATCGAGCACCTGCTGCCGAAGGTCGACTCGATCCTCATCGGTGGCGGAATGCTCTTCACCTTCCTCAAGGCCCAGGGCCACGAGGTCGGCGCCAGCCTGCTGGAGGCGGACCAGGTCGACACCGTGCTCGGCTACCTCGCGAAGGCGAAGGAGCTGGGCGTGGAGATCGTCCTGCCGACGGACGTCGTCGTGGCGTCGGAGTTCGGCCCCGACGCCGAGCACCAGGTCGCCTCGGCCGACGCGATCGAGGGCACGCCCTTCGGTGAGAAGGGCCTCGGCCTGGACATCGGACCGGACACCGCCGCGCACTTCGCCGAGATCATCGCGGCGTCCGAGACGGTGTTCTGGAACGGCCCCATGGGCGTCTTCGAGCTCGAGCCGTTCGCGGCGGGCACCAAGACCGTCGCGCAGGCGCTCACCGAGGTCGACGGTCTCAGCGTCGTCGGCGGAGGCGACTCCGCCGCGGCCGTCCGCGCCCTCGGGTTCCGCGACGACCAGTTCGGCCACATCTCGACGGGAGGCGGAGCGAGCCTCGAATTCCTCGAGGGCAAGCGCCTCCCCGGACTGGAGGTCCTCGGATGGTAGACACCGCCGCCCGCACCCCGCTCATCGCCGGCAACTGGAAGATGAACCTGGATCACCTCCAGGCCATCGCCTTCGTGCAGAAGCTGGCATGGAGCCTCAAGGACGCCGATCACGACTTCGACGGTGTCGAGGTCGCGGTGTTCCCGCCCTTCACGGACCTCCGGCCCGTTCAGATCCTCGTCGACTCGGACAAGCTGCCGCTCAAGTACGGCGCGCAGGACGTCTCGAAGTTCGACAGCGGCGCCTACACCGGCGAGATCTCGGGCCAGTTCCTGAAGCAGCTCGACTGCGACTACGTGATCGTCGGCCACTCGGAGCGTCGCACGCTCCACGGCGAGACGGACGCGGACATCGCCGCCAAGTCGGCTGCGGCCGTCAATCACGGCGTCGCTCCGATCATCTGCGTCGGCGAGACCGCGGAGGACCTCGAGAAGCACGGCCCGTCGGCCGTGCCGGTCGCCCAGCTGAAGGAGGCCCTCACCGGCCTCCCCGCGGACGCCGACCTCGTCGTCGCCTACGAGCCGGTCTGGGCCATCGGCTCCGGACAGGCCGCGACGCCCGAGCAGGCCCAGCAGGTCTGCAAGGCGCTCCGTGGAGTCGTCGCCGACGTCCTCGGCGCCGACACCGCCGCGAAGACCCGGATCCTCTACGGCGGCTCCGTGAAGTCCGGCAACATCGCCGGCTTCATGCGCGAGCCCGACGTCGACGGAGCACTCGTCGGAGGCGCCAGCCTCCAGGTCGACGAGTTCGCGGCGATCGCGCGATTCCGGAACCACGTCGGGGTCTGAGTTGCTGCGACGAGAGGGCGGGCCCATCGGGCCCGCCCTCTCGTCGTCCACGCCGCTCCCCGCGCGGCGTGGCGCGGTCGGCTCCGCGACGGGGCGCGGTTCCGGGAGCGGGATGCGTTCGGCTACGTCGATCCGCTGGGACGCGGATCGCCGGTTCGCCTCGCTGTCGTCCACGCCGCTCCCTGCGCGGCGTGGCGCGGTCGGCTTCGCGACGGGGCGCGGTTCCGAGAGCGGGATGCGTCCGCCTACGTCGATCCGCTGGGACGCGGATCGCCGGTTCGCCTCGCTGTCGTCCACGCCGCTCCCTGCGCGGCGTGGCGCGGTCGGCTTCGCGACGGGGCGCGGTTCCGGGAGCGGGATGCGTCCGGCTACGTCGATCCGCTGGAACGCGGATCACCGGTTCGCCTCGGAGGATCCCACACCGGCTTCGCGCGTTGGCCGGTCCGGTGCCGTCGGCTCCTCGCGGGGTGCCCTCCGAGAGCGTGTCGCGTTCGGCTCGATCGATCCGAAAGTACGTGGATCACAGGCTCGCGGTCAAGCGACTGGAGAGGTTGTCGAGGGCACCGCGACGAGGCCACCCGCTCCGCCCATCGACGGACACTCGTATACATCGCCCCGAACACGGGACGACGCATTCCTCGCGGATTCGCAGGCGCCGTTATACTCGTCGGGGCGCGCAACGCGCCAGAACTTCGAAAGGTACCGCGTGGACATCCTCCAGGTCGTGCTCCAGGTCATCCTGGGCATCACGAGCCTCCTGCTCACCATGCTGATCCTGCTCCACAAGGGGCGCGGCGGCGGACTGTCCGACATGTTCGGGGGCGGAGTCACCTCCAACCTCGGCGCGTCGGGCGTCGCCGAGCGCAACCTGAACCGCATCACCGTGATCCTGGGCGTCGTCTGGCTGGCCTGCATCGTGGTGCTCGGACTCATCACCAAGTTCACCACCGGAGCATAGGGGTACTCGCAATGGCATCAGGCGGCAGTGCAATCCGCGGTTCGCGCGTCGGCGCAGGACCCATGGGCGAGCAGGACCGGGGCTTCCACGCGGAGCGCGTCGCGGTCTCCTACTGGGACGCTCTCGGCAACGAGACGGTGCGCCACTTCTCGGCGGCCCTCCCCGAGGACGAGATCCCCGAGGTGATCGACTCCCCGCAGTCCGGTCTCCCCGCGGGCCGCGACCGGGCGAACCCGCCCCAGGTCGCGAAGACCGAGCCCTACAAGACGCACCTCGCCTACGTGAAGGAGCGCCGCACCGAGGCCGAGGCGGCTCAGCTCCTCGAGGAGGCGCTGCAGCAGCTGCGCGCCCGACGAGGCACCGCGACCCCGTCCTGATCCTCACCGCACGACGAACGACGGAAGGCCCGCCCCCTCGGGGGACGGGCCTTCCGTCGTTTCCGGACCGGGCTCAGTAGCTCGGAGCGATGAGCGACTCGGGGACCTCGGCCGCCGCCTCCTGGTCGACGAAGAACACCGTGCGCTTGCGACCGAACGCGCCCGACGCGGGCACCTCGTTCGTGCTGGCACCCGCGAGCGCGAGGCCCAGGGCCGAGGCCTTGTCAGCGCCGGCGAGCACCATCCAGATGCGGTCCGACTGGTTGATCAGCGGCAGCGTGAGGGTGAGGCGCTCCGGCGGCGGCTTCGGCGAGTTGCGGACGGCGAGGACGCCGGGAGTCGTGGAGCGGATCGCGGAGCGCTCGGGGAACAGCGACGCGATGTGCCCGTCCGGCCCGACACCGAGGAAGGTGATGTCGAAGCGCGGGTAGTCGCGCCCCTCGGAGGCGTGCTCGCGCAGCTCCGCGTCGTAGGCAGCGGCGGCACCGTCGAGGTCCAGACCCTCGTCCGAGGCGGGGTAGGAGTGCACGTTCGCCGCCGGCACGTCGAGGACGCTGAAGAGGTCCCCCGCCTGGACGTCGTTGCGGTCCTCGTGGCCGCGGGGCACCCAGCGCTCGTCACCCCACCAGAAGTGCACGCGCGACCAGTCCACGTTGCCGGCGGCGGAGGAGGAGCCGATCTCCTTGAGTGTGGCGGCTCCCATCGTTCCTCCGGTGAGCACGACGTTCGCCGAACCCAGGTCGTCGAGGACGTCGATCGTCTTGGTGAGGAACCGGGCGGCGACCGAGCCGGCGAGGGTCTGCTTGTCGCGGTGGACCAGCACGCGGCGTTCGGTGGTCATCTCAGGGGACTCCTTCGGGTTCGGGTGCCGATCGGCGGGGTTCGGCTCCGTGTCGGGAAGCTCTGAGGCGTGGGCGCCCTGGACGGGCGCCCACGCCTCAGGAGGCGCTGCGGGCCTCGGCCTTCTCAGTGAGCATGTCGACCCCGCGCGAGATCACTTCACCGTACAGGTCATCCGGGTCGAGCCGGCGCAGCTCCTCCGCCAGGCAGTCCCGGAGGCTGCGGCGGGGGAGCGAGATGTCGTGGACCGGCTGATCGGGCTGCGTGAGCGTCGCGACGTTGGGCACCGAGCGCTCGAGCTCGATCACTCCGGAGTCGCGGATGAGCCGCACGCCGTGGATCCCGCTGGACCCGGTGGCGCTGATCGTGAGCTCGTGGTCGACGGGGATGTCGAGCTCGAGCTGCAGCCAGGCGGCGAGCAGGATCGTCGAGGGGGAGTCGGGCGCGCCCGAGACCTCGACGGCCGTGATCGGCTCGTAGGGCGGCTGGTCGAGCACTGCTGCGAGCTGCGCGCGCCAGAGGGTGAGGCGGGTCCAGGCGAAGTCGGTGTCGCCGGGGGCGTAGGTGGAGGCGAGGTGGTGCAGCGCCTCCGCCGGGTTCGACTGGGCCGACGCGTCGGTGATCCGCCGGGTGGCGATCCGGCCGATCGGGGACGCCGAGGCGTTGTCCGGAGCGCTGTTCGGCCACCAGGCCACGACGGGGGCGTCGGGGAGGAGCAGGCCCGTGACCAGGCTCTCCTCGTCCTCGGCCGCGTCCCCGTAGGGACGGAGCACGACGACCTCGCTCGCGCCGGCGTCGCCTCCGACCCGGATCTGCGCGTCGACGCGCGCCGTCGCGTCGACCGGGACCGTGGTGGTGCCGTCGTCCTTCGAGACCACGATGACGCGCATCGGGTGCTCGCGGGACGCGTCGTTCGCGGCTTCGATGGCCTCCTCCTCGTGACCCCGGGAGGTCGCGATGATGAGGGTGAGGACGCGGCCGAGGGCGACGGCGCCGCCCTCCTCGCGGATCTTGACGAGGGTCTTCGAGACCTCGCTCGTCGTGGTGTCGGGCAGATCGACGATCATGGACGCCTCCAGGTGCGGCCGTCGCGGGCGAGGAGCTCGTCGGCGGAATCGGGGCCCCAGGTTCCGGGGCGGTACTGCTCGGGCTGGCCCTGCGTGGCCCAGAACTCCTCGATCGGGTCGAGGATCTTCCAGGACAGCTCGACCTCCTCGTGCCGAGGGAAGAGCGGCGGCTCGCCCAGGAGGACGTCGAGGATGAGGCGCTCGTAGGCCTCGGGGCTCGCCTCGGTGAACGCGTGGCCGTAGCCGAAGTCCATCGTCACGTCGCGCACCTGCATGCCGGCGCCGGGCACCTTCGAGCCGAATCGCATGGTGACGCCCTCGTCGGGCTGGACGCGGATGACGAGCGCGTTCTGGCCGAGCGACGTGGTCTGGCTCTCGGCGAAGAGCTGCTTCGGTGCCCGCTTGAACACGACCGCGATCTCGGTGACGCGGCGGCCGAGGCGCTTGCCGGCCCGCAGGTAGAACGGCACGCCGGCCCAGCGTCGGGTGCCGATGTCCAGGCGCATGGCGGCGTAGGTCTCGGTGGTCGAGGTGGGGCTCATGCCGTCCTCCTCGAGGAAGCCGAGCACCTTCTCGCCGCCCTGCCAGCCGCCGGCGTACTGCCCGCGGGCGGTCGCGGTGGAGAGGTCGGCGGGGAGGCGGACGGCCGCGAGGACCTTCTCCTTCTCCGCACGGAGGTCGGCCGCGTCGAACGAGATCGGCTCCTCCATGGCGGTCAGGGCGAGCAGCTGCAGCAGGTGGTTCTGGATGACGTCGCGCGCCGCTCCGATGCCGTCGTAGTAGCCCGCGCGCCCGCCCACGCCGATGTCCTCGGCCATGGTGATCTGCACGTGGTCGACGTAGTTCGAGTTCCAGAGCGGCTCGTACATCATGTTGGCGAAGCGGAGGGCCAGGATGTTCTGGACCGTCTCCTTGCCGAGGTAGTGGTCGATCCGGAAGACGGAGTCGGGCGGGAAGACCGACTCGACGACGTCGTTCAGCTCGCGAGCCGTCTTCAGGTCGCTGCCGAACGGCTTCTCGATGACGACGCGGCGCCACTGGCCGTCCTTCTGCTCGGCGAGGCCGGAGCTGCGCAGCTGCTCGGTGACCTGCGGGAAGGACTTCGGGGGGATCGAGAGGTAGAAGGCGAAGTTGCCGTTCGTGCCGCGCTCGCGGTCGAGGTCGTCGACGGTCGTCTTCAGGCGGGCGAACGCCTCGGGGTCGTCGAACTCGCCCTGCACGAACCGGATGCCCTGCGCGAGCTGCGCCCAGACCTCCTCGTGGAACTCGGTGCGGGCGTGCTTCTTCACGGAGTCGTGGACGACCTGCTCGAAGTCCTGGTCGTCCCAGTCGCGCCGGGCGAATCCGACGAGGGCGAAGCCGGGAGGCAGGAGGCCGCGGTTGGCGAGATCGTAGACCGCGGGCATGAGCTTCTTGCGGGAGAGGTCGCCGGTCACGCCGAAGATGACGAGGCCGCTGGGCCCGGCGATCCGGTTCAACCGGCGGTCGAAGCTCAACCTCAACGGGTTGAACTCGGGGGTGATGTCCACAGACATGTGCAGTGTCCTTCTGTGTGCCGGTGGGACCGGCGCACTGCTATCGGTGAGGGAGGGGGAGGAGCGGGCGGACCCGGCTGCTGCCCCGGGAAGTGGTCGCGGGACGACCGCGGGCACGCCGCCACGCGCTCGAGAGCGCAGCGGCGGCGTGCCCGTCGGATCAGGTGTTGAGGGCCTCGAAGAGCGCCTCGAGGTCGGCCTCGGGGTCGGTCAGCGTGAGGGTCAGCACCGGCCGGCCGTGCTCGGCGAGCACGCTCGCGTCACCGGCGGCCTGGGCCAGGATGAGCTGGCCGAAGGTGAACGGGCTGTCCGGGATCTCGAGGTCCACGTCGGAGCGCTCGGTGATCTGGAGGAACACGCCGGTCGGCGCCCCGCCCTTGTGGTACTGCCCGGTCGAGTGCAGGAAGCGCGGGCCCCACCCGAAGGTGACGGGGCGCTGGGCCTGCGCGGCGAGGAGGTCGCGCACGCCCTCGAGCTGCGGGAGCGCGAGGCGGTCGACGTACGCCTGGATCGAGACGTAGCCGCCGTCGCCCAGCTGGGCGAGGAGGCGGTCGACAGCGGCGGCGACGGTCGAGACGCCCTCGGTGACACTGCTGCTGCCGGTGACCTCGATGCCCGCGTCGGTGAACGCGGGCGCCTCGGGCTCGGGGCGCTTCTCGAGCAGGGCCCGGGTCGCGACCTTCGCCGACTCGACGTCGGGCTGGTCGAACGGGTTGATGCCCAGGAGGCGACCCGCGACGGCGACGGCGTACTCCCACGTCAGCATCTGAGCGCCGAGCGAGCCGGAGAGGAGGATCTCGCCCTCGTGACGGTCGCGCGGGAACAGGTGCAGCGCCGTGGCGTCCTCGACCAGGCGGACGACCTGCACGTCGGGCAGGTCCTCCGAGAGCTCGGGGGCCAGCGTGCCGAGGACGACGGGGAGGATGCCCGTGCCGTCCTTGCCGGTGGACTCGGCGATGAGCTGCTCCGCCCAGTCGGCGAAGCCGACGATGTCGGTCCCGTCGGCGACGATCGCGAGCTTGTCGCGGCGCGGGCTGGTCGCGGCGATCGCCGCTCCGAGGATCAGGCCCGGGTTCTCGGGGGAGTCCACGGCGAGCCCGAGGGAGGCCTCGGCCGCCTCGTCGAGGAGTGCCTCGATGTCGGCGCCGGCGAGCCCGGACGGCACGAGGCCGAACGCGGAGAGCGCCGAGAAGCGCCCGCCGATGTTCGGGTCGGCGTTGAACACGCGGTAGCCGGCCTCGCGGGAGGAGGTGTCGAGGGGCGAGCCCGGGTCGGTCACGATGACGATGCGGTCGAGCGGATCGATGCCCGCCTCCGTGAACGCCTTCTCGTAGGCCTTCTTCTGGCTCGCGGTCTCGACGGTCGAGCCGGACTTCGAGGAGATGACGACCGCGGTCGACGCGAGCCGGTCGTTCAGGGCGGCGAGCACCTGGCCGGGCGCCGTCGAGTCGAGCACGGTGAGCTCGACGCCGGCGGTGCGGGTGATGACCTCGGGCGCGAGGGAGGAGCCGCCCATGCCGCCGAGGACGATGTGGTCGACGCCCTTGGCCTGGAACTCCTCGCGCAGGGCGAGGATCTGGGGGATCAGGGGGCGGGAGACGGTGGTCGACTCGGTCCACCCGAGGCGCTTGGCCGCCTCCTCCTCCGCCGCGGCACCCCACAGGGTGGGGACCTGGGCGGTGATGCCGGACGCGACCTCGTCGGCGACGAGCTCCGGGACGACGCGGTCGACGGCCTTCTCGGCGTCTCCGCTGACGTGGATCTGGATGGCCATGATCAGGCCTGCGCCTTCGCGCCCTCGAGCGCCGCGGTGACGGTGTCGAGCAGCTCGTTCCAGGAGACGATGAACTTCTCCACGCCCTCCTTCTCGAGCAGCTCGGTGACGTCGGCGTACGAGACGCCCTGCGCCGCGACGGCGTCGAGGACGGCGTTCGCGTCGGCGTACGAGCCGGTGACGGTGTCGCCGGTGATGACACCGTGGTCGAAGGTCGCCTCGAGGGTCTTCTCGGGCATCGTGTTGACCACGCCGGCCGCGACGAGCTCGGTCACGTAGAGGGTGTCGGGGAGGTCGGTCGACTTGACGCCGGTCGAGGCCCAGAGGGGGCGCTGGCGGTTGGCGCCGGACTCCTGGAGCAGCAGCGCGCGCTCGGTGGCGAACGCCTCGACGAAGACCTCGTAGGCCAGCTGCGCGTTGGCGACGCCGGACTTGCTCTTGAGGGCGCGGGCCTCGTCGGTGCCGACGGCCTCGAGGCGCTTGTCGATCTCGGTGTCGACGCGCGAGACGAAGAACGAGGCGACGGAGTGGATGGTCGACAGGTCGATGCCGGCGTCCTTGGCCTTCTCGAGGCCGGCCAGGTACGCGTTGATGACGGCGCGGTAGCGGGCGAGCGAGAAGATCAGGGTGACGTTCACCGAGATGCCGGAGCCGATGACCTCCGTGATGGCCTCGAGGCCCTCGACGGTCGCGGGGATCTTGATCATCGCGTTGGGGCGGTCGACCTTGGCCCAGAGGGCCTTGGCCTGCTCGATGGTGCCCTGGGCGTCGTGCGCCAGGCCGGGCTCGACCTCGATCGACACGCGGCCGTCGTAGCCGTTGGTCGCGTCGTAGATCGGGCGGAAGATGTCGGACGCCGCGGCGACGTCGTCGGTGGTGATCTCGAAGACGGCGTCGGTCACCGAGGTGCCGGCGGAGGCGAGCTCGCGCACCTGGGCGTCGTAGGACTCGCCGTTGGTCAGGGCCGCGGCGAAGATCGTGGGGTTCGTGGTGACTCCGACGACGTTCTTCTCCTCGATGAGCTTCTGCAGCCCTCCGGTGGAGATGCGCGAGCGGGAGAGGTCGTCGAGCCAGATGCTGACGCCGGCGGCGGAGAGCTCTGCGGTGGGGGTGTTCTCGGTCATGTCTCTTCTTCTTCTGCGTAGGTGGTGCGTGGTGTGAGGGGGAGCCGCTGCTCCGACGGCGAAGGCCGCGTCCGTGGTGGACGCGGCCTTCGGGTCAGGAGGCTGCGAGCGACTCCTTGGCGGCGGACAGTGCCGCCTCGGTGGTGATCCCGAACTCGCGGAACAGGGTCTTGTAGTCGGCCGAGGCGCCGAAGTGCTCGATCGAGACGGAGCGGCCGGCGTCGCCGACGTACTTCTGCCAGCCCAGGCTCAGGCCGGCCTCGATCGAGACGCGCGCCTTCACCGAGGAGGGCAGGACCTTCTCGCGGTACTCGGCGTCCTGCTCCTCGAACCACTCGAGGGACGGAGCCGAGACGACGCGGGCGTTGACGCCCTCGCTCCTCAGGGCCTCGCGCGCCTCGACGGCGATCTGGACCTCGGAGCCGGTCGCGATGAAGATCACGTCCGGGGTGCCGCCCGGCGCCTCGGCCAGGATGTAGGCACCACGGGCGACGTTCGCGGCGGAGGCGAAGGTCTCGCCCTCCGCGTCGCCCTCGCCGCGCTCGAACACCGGGATGTTCTGACGGGTGAGCGCGAGGCCGGCGGGGCCCTCGCGGCGCTCGAGGATGGTCTTCCAGGCGTAGGCGACCTCGTTCGCGTCGCCGGGGCGGACGACGTCCAGGCCCGGGATCGCGCGGAGGGTCGACAGCTGCTCGACCGGCTGGTGCGTCGGGCCGTCCTCGCCGAGCGCCACGGAGTCGTGGGTCCAGACGTAGATGGCCGGCGCCTTCATGAGCGCGGCGAGACGGACCGCCGGGCGCATGTAGTCGGAGAAGATCAGGAAGGTGCCGCCGAAGGGGCGGGTGTTGCCGTGCAGGACGATCCCGTTGAGGATCGCGCCCATGGCGTGCTCGCGGATGCCGAAGTGCAGCACGCGGCCGCCCTTCTTCCCGGTCCACTCGTGGGTCGAGAACTCCGTCGGGACGAAGGAGCCGGCTCCCTCGATCGTCGTGTTGTTCGACTCGGCGAGGTCGGCGGAGCCGCCCCACAGCTCGGGGATCACGCCGGCGAGGGCGTTGATGACCTTGCCGGACGCGGCGCGGGTCGAGACCTCCTTGCCGGGCTCGAAGACGGGGAGCGCCTCCTGGACGCCCTCGGGCAGCTCGCCCGAGAGGACCCGGTCGAGCAGCTCCTTCTTCTCGGGGTTCGCGGACGCCCAGGCGGCGAGCTGCTCGTCCCACTCGGCGTGCTGGGCCTGACCGCGCTCGACGGCCTTGCGGGTGTGCTCGATGACCTCGTCGGCGACGTCGAAGGTCTTCTCTGGGTCGAAGCCGAGCACCTCCTTGAGTCCGCGGAGCTCGTCGGCGCCCAGGGCGGAGCCGTGGATCTTGCCGGTGTTCTGCTTCTTCGGCGACGGCCAGCCGATGATGGTGCGCAGGATGATGAGCGACGGCTTGTCGGTCTCGCCCTTCGCGGCCTCGATCGCGGCGTGCAGCTCGGCGACGTCCTCGTGGTACTCGCCGGTCTTCTTCCAGTCGACGACCTGGACCTGCCAGTCGTAGGCCTCGTAGCGCGCCTTGACGTCCTCGGTGAAGGCGATGTTGGTGTCGTCCTCGATCGAGATCTGGTTGGAGTCGTAGATGACGACCAGGTTGCCGAGCTTCTGGTGGCCGGCCAGCGAGGAGGCCTCGCTGGTGACGCCCTCCTGCAGGTCGCCGTCGCCGGCGATCACATAGACGAAGTGGTCGAACGGGGAGGTGCCCGCGGCGGCCTCCGGGTCGAACAGGTCGCGCTCGAAGCGCGAGGCGTAGGCGAAGCCCACGGCGGAGGCGAGGCCCTGGCCGAGCGGTCCGGTGGTGATCTCGACGCCGTCGGTGTGGCCGTACTCCGGGTGGCCCGGGGTCTTCGAGCCCCAGGTGCGCAGCGCCTTGAGGTCGTCGAGCTCGAGTCCGTAGCCGCCCAGGTAGAACTGGACGTACTGCGTCAGCGAGGAGTGGCCGACCGACAGGATGAACCGGTCGCGGCCGATCCAGGTCGCGTCGGACGGATCGCGGCGCATGACCTTCTGGAACAGGAGGTAGGCGGCGGGCGCGAGGCTCATGGCGGTTCCGGGATGGCCGTTGCCGACCTTCTCGACCGCATCCGCGGCGAGAACCCTCGCCGTGTCGACTGCCTTCTCGTCAATGGATTCCCATTGCAGTTCTGACACTTGGTACTGACCCTTCTCGAGACGTGGGGCAGACGGGGACCGTCCGCCCTCTCGCATGGTGGAGCACGCCGCATGACGACTTCGACACGATGCTCCGGCGACGGCCCTCTCGGCCACGTGCCGACGATCGTCGGGCGGGCTCGGGTGCGTGCCGGGCGCTCTGGCGAGCAGTCCCGAGTATACGGAGGGGGGTGCGCCGCCGACCGGGGGTTGCGTGGTCGCATATGTCTGCGTCCGATTGGACAAGCGTGCACGCCGGGCCCGGCTCCCGGACGGGCGCATTACACTCGTTCGGGATCATCGAATCGTTAGAGGAGCAATGGACGCAGTCGTGGAGACCACCGCCGTCGAGCGGGACGGGGCGTCGCCGACGACCCTCTCGCGCAAGGTGAAGGCCTTCGTCGCTCTGACGAAGCCGCGCGTGATCGAGCTGCTCCTCGTGGTGACCGCTCCGACGATGATCCTGGCGCAGGGCGGGATCCCGAACCTGCTGCTGGTCCTCGACGTCCTGATCGGCGGCGCCCTGAGCGCCGGGTCGGCGGGCGCGTTCAACTGCTACTTCGACCGCGACATCGACCGGATCATGAACCGGACGAAGAACCGGCCGCTCGTGACCGGGGAGATCTCGGACCGGTCCGCGCTCGTCTTCGCGACCACGATCGGCGTCCTGTCGATCGTCTGGCTCGGCCTCACGGCCAACTGGCTCTCTGCGGGCCTCTCGCTCGCCGCGATCCTGATCTACGTCGTGTTCTACACGCTCTTCCTCAAGCGCCGGACGCCGCAGAACATCGTGTGGGGCGGCATCGCGGGCTGCATGCCGGTGCTGATCGGCTGGGCGGCGGTCACCGGCTCGCTCGACTGGGCCCCCGTCATCCTCTTCTCCGTCATCTTCCTCTGGACGCCGCCGCACTACTGGCCGCTGTCGATGAAGTACCGGGACGACTACCAGGCCGCCGGCGTGCCGATGCTGGCCGTCGTGCGCGGACGCACGATCGTCGGGCTCCAGGTCATCCTCTACGCCTGGGCCACCGTCGCCTGCTCGCTCCTGCTGATCCCCGTCGCCGGCATGGGGGTGCTCTACACGGTGGTCGCGCTCGGCAGCGGAGTCTGGTTCATCGCCGAGACGCACCGCCTCTACAGCCTCGCGATCCGTCACGAGCACGTCTCGCCGATGCGGGTGTTCCACGGGTCCATCGGATACCTCACCCTGCTCTTCCTCGCCGTCGGCATCGACCCGCTGCTCCCCTTCTGATGGTGACGCCGTTCTCCTTGCTCGCCGAGCGGGTGACCCTGGGTCCGCGCGCATTGCGCTGGGGGACCACCGCGGCGCTCGTCGCGAGCATCCTGATCATCTTCTTCGGGGGCGTCGTCCGGCTGACCGGCTCTGGCCTCGGCTGCCCCACCTGGCCGGCGTGCGAGCCGGGCTCGCTCACCTCGACCCCCGAGCTCGGGATCCACGGCTTCATCGAGTTCACGAACCGCGCGTTCACCGGCGTCCTCGTGGTCGCGGTGGGCTGGGCGATCACGGCCGCGCGCCTGCAGAAGCCGCGCGACCGCACCATGACCCGGCTCGCCTGGTCGCAGTTCTGGCTCGTCGTCGCGAACGCCCTCGCGGGCGGCGCGACCGTCCACTCGGGCCTCAACCCGTACATCGTGGCCGGGCACTTCGCTCTCGCCATCGCCCTCCTCACCACCACCGCACTGACGTGGCACCGCGCCCACCGCTCGCAGTCCGTGGCCTTCGAGCCCGACCGCCCGACGCGGGCGCTCAGCATCGGGCTCGTCGGCCTGACGCTCCTCGTGATCCTCGTGGGGACCCTCGTGACGGGAACCGGCCCGCACGCCGGCGACTCCGCGGAGGTGCCCCGCATGCAGTTCCACTGGGAGAGCGTGACCGTCGTCCACGGCGTGCTCGGCACGGCGGTGCTCGTCGCGGGTGCCGCGCTGCTCCTGCGCCTGTCGCGGGCGGCGGGCTCGGAGCTCGCCCGGCGGCGCGTGATCGCCTTCCTCGTGGTCGTCGTGCTGCAGGCGCTGGTCGGGGTCGCGCAGTCGCTCACCGCGCTGCCCGAGACGCTCGTCGCGGTGCACCTCCTCGGCTCGGCGCTCATCTGGGTCGGCGCGGTCCGCGTGCTGCTCGACGTGAACCCGAGGCTGTTCACCGTGCGCGCCCAGCGCCGGGACGCCGCCCAGGAGCTCCAGCCCGCCGCCTGACCGCGGGCTCCGGCTCGGCGGAGAGCAGGTGCCGCCGGAGGCGCAGGAGCACGCGGGGGAGCGCCCGCAGCGGGAGGTCGGCCGCGATCGCGCGGGCGAGAGGGCCGAACGCCCGTGCGGGTCCGGTCGGCAGGCCGGCGCCCACCAGTGCGGTCACGAGTCGTGCGGGGATCGGGGTCGATGCGTCGTTCGTCATGGCGGAACCGAATCACGGACCACCGACACCGGTATGGCCATGCGCGTCTGGAGGCACGTCACCGGTGCCCGGCCGACACCCAGGTGCGGAGGTTCCGCTGAACGGCGGACGCCGGTAGAATGAGAAGCTGGTCACGGTTCGACGCACCCTGCGCACGTGATCCGCACACGGCCCGATGGAGCGCCGACGCACACCTCCGGAATCCAGGGACGCACATCATCCGCTCCGCGCATCAGATCGATCGCGCGACCGGCCGGAGAGCACCCGCGGGCCACCCCCGGGGGAATGACTCCGGGACCCGACCGGTTAGCAGTGGGTAGGAAACGAGGTACACATGTCAGACATCCTGATCGACCGCCCCGAGCTCGAGAGCCTGGGCGTCTACGAGTTCGGCTGGTCCGACTCGGACTCCGCCGGAGCCTCCGCGCGACGCGGCATCTCGCCCGAGGTCGTCTCCGACATCTCCGCGCTCAAGAACGAGCCCGCCTGGATGCGCGACCGCCGCATGAAGGCCCTGAAGCTCTTCGAGCGCAAGCCCATGCCGACGTGGGGCGCCGACCTGTCGGACATCGACTTCGACAACATCAAGTACTTCGTCCGCTCCACCGAGAAGCAGGCGCAGACCTGGGACGACCTCCCGGACGACATCAAGAACACGTACGAGAAGCTCGGCATCCCGGAGGCGGAGCGCCAGCGCCTCGTCGGCGGCGTCGCGGCCCAGTACGAGTCCGAGGTCGTCTACCACCAGATCCGCGAGGACCTGGAGGAGCAGGGCGTCATCTTCATGGACACCGACACGGCGCTGCGCGAGCACCCCGAGATCTTCGAGGAGTACTTCGGCACCGTCATCCCCGCGGGCGACAACAAGTTCGCGGCGCTGAACACCGCGGTCTGGTCCGGCGGCTCCTTCGTGTACGTCCCCAAGGGCGTCCACGTCGACATCCCGCTGCAGGCCTACTTCCGGATCAACACCGAGAACATGGGCCAGTTCGAGCGGACCCTGATCATCGCGGACGAGGACAGCTACGTCCACTACATCGAGGGCTGCACGGCTCCGATCTACAAGTCGGACTCGCTGCACTCGGCCGTGGTCGAGATCATCGTGAAGAAGAACGCCCGCGTGCGCTACACGACGATCCAGAACTGGTCGAACAACGTCTACAACCTCGTCACCAAGCGCGCGATCGCGCACGAGGGCGCGACGATGGAGTGGATCGACGGCAACATCGGCTCGAAGGTCACGATGAAGTACCCGTCGATCTTCCTGGTCGGCGAGCACGCCAAGGGCGAGACCCTCTCCGTCGCGTTCGCGGGCCCCGGCCAGCACCAGGACGCCGGCGCGAAGATGGTCCACATGGCGCCGTACACGCAGTCGTCGATCGTCTCGAAGTCGATCGCCCGCGGCGGCGGTCGCGCCGGATACCGCGGCGAGGTCCGGGTGGACGCGAACGCCCACCACTCGGCGAACACCGTGCGCTGCGACGCCCTCCTGGTCGACACCATCTCGCGCTCCGACACCTACCCGGCGATCGACATCCGCGTCGACGACGTGCAGCTCGGCCACGAGGCGACGGTGTCGAAGGTCAGCGAGGAGCAGCTCTTCTACCTGATGTCGCGCGGCCTGCCGGAGGACGAGGCCATGGCCATGATCGTCCGCGGCTTCATCGAGCCGATCGCGCGCGAGCTGCCCATGGAGTACGCCCTCGAGCTGAACAAGCTCATCGAGATGGGGATGGAGGGCAGCGTCGGTTGACGCCCGCCTCCCCCCTCGAAGGGGCGCCCGGACGGGGCGCCCCGCACCCATCGAAAGGAACCACCGCCAGATGACGGTCCCCACGAGCGCCGCGACCCCCGAGATCGACGGCGCGGCCGCCGCTGAGCGCCTGGGCATCAGCGCCCACTCCGACGGGGCGTTCACGCCCGTGCAGACGCGCTCCGAGCGTTTCGCGTCGGTCGACGTCGAGGCCTTCGAGGCCGTCACCGGCCGCGAGATCGCCTGGAAGCTGACGCCCGTCGCCCGCCTCGGCGATCTCATCGACGGCGTGCTCGACGGCTCGCCCGCCCCCCTCGAGCACACGCCGGTGGACGGTGTCGACGTCTCGTGGGTCGGCCGCGACGACCAGCGGATCGGCACTGCCGGCCTCCCCGAGGACCGCGCCGCCGCGAACGCCTGGTCGAGCTTCGAGAAGGCTCTCGCCGTCCGCGTGACGGGAGAGGACGAGAAGGTCGCCACCCTCGTCCGCTCGGGCCTCGGCTCCGCACCCCGCGCCGCGCACACGATCATCGAGGCGGCGCCCTACGCCCGCGCCGTCGTCGTCCTGCAGAACGAGGGGGAGGCCTCCCTCGCGGAGAACGTGGAGATCCTCGTCGGCGAGGGCGCGCAGCTCACCGTCGTCACCGTGCAGGAGTGGGCGGACGACGCCCGGCACCTGGCCAACCACTTCGTGCGGGTCGGACGCGACGCGAAGGTGAAGCACATCGTGGTCACCCTCGGCGGCTCCATCGTCCGGGTGAACCCCTCGGCGCACCTCGTCGAGCGCGGAGCGGACGGCGAGCTCTTCGGCCTGTACTTCGCCGACGGCGGCCAGCACCTCGAGCAGCAGGTGTACGTCGACCACGACGCCCCCGACACCCGCAGCCGCGTGACCTACAAGGGCGCGCTGCAGGGCGAGGGCGCGCGCACCGTCTGGATCGGCGACGTCCTGATCCGCAACAGCGCCACCGGCACCGACAGCTACGAGCAGAACCGCAACCTCGTCCTCTCGGACGGCACGCGCGCCGACTCCATCCCGAACCTCGAGATCGAGACCGGTGACATCGCCGGAGCGGGGCACGCCTCGGCGACCGGCCGCTTCGACGACGAGCAGCTCTTCTACCTGCAGTCCCGCGGGATCCGCGAGGACGAGGCGCGACGCCTGGTCGTGCGCGGGTTCCTCAGCGAGATCGTGCAGCAGATCAAGGTCGCCGAGCTCGAGGACCGCCTGCAGCTCGCGATCGAGGCGGAGCTCGCCGGCAGCGCCGGCCAGACCGGCTCCTCCCGCGGAGCGGCGGTCCCCGCATGAGCAACGCCGCGATGATCTGCTCGGTCTCCGAGCTGATCCCCAACCAGGCCATGCGGGTCGAGGTCGACGGAGTCGCGATCGCGGTCGTGCAGGACTCCGCCGGCGAGATCCACGCCATCGGCGACACCTGCACCCACGGCGAGATCTCGCTCTCCGAGGGCTTCGTCGAGGGCGACAGCCTCGAGTGCTGGGCGCACGGCTCCCAGTTCTCCCTCCGCACCGGCACCCCGCTGAACCTCCCGGCCTACGAGCCGGTCCCCGTCTTCGTCGTCGAGATCATCGACGGCGACGTCTACATCGACCCGACCGTCACGAAGGAAGTCTGAATGTCCGTTCTCCAGATCAGCGATCTCCACGTCAGTGTCGAGACCGAGCAGGGGACCAAGCAGATCCTCCGCGGTGTCGATCTCACCATCAACCAGGGTGAGATCCACGCGATCATGGGCCCCAACGGGTCCGGCAAGTCCACCCTCGCGTACACGATCGCGGGACACCCCAAGTACCACGTCGACGGGGGCTCGATCACCCTCGACGGCGTCGAGGTCCTCGACATGTCCGTCGACGAGCGCGCCCGCGCGGGACTCTTCCTCGCCATGCAGTACCCGGTCGAGATCCCCGGTGTGACCAACACCAATTTCCTGCGCACCGCCAAGACCGCGATCGCCGGGGAGGCGCCCGCGATCCGCACGTGGACGAAGGACGTCAAGTCGGCGATGGCGAACCTCCGCATGGACTCGTCCTTCGCGGCGCGCAACGTCAACGAGGGCTTCTCGGGCGGCGAGAAGAAGCGCAACGAGATCCTCCAGCTCGAGCTCCTCGCCCCGCAGTTCGCCGTCCTCGACGAGACCGACTCCGGCCTCGACGTCGACGCGCTCAAGATCGTGTCGGAGGGCGTCAACCGCGCCCACCAGAGCACCGGTCTCGGCGTGCTGCTGATCACGCACTACACGCGGATCCTCCGCTACATCCAGCCCGACTTCGTCCACGTCTTCGTCGCCGGCCGCGTCGCCGAGCAGGGCGGCAAGGAGCTCGCCACCCGGCTCGAGGACGAGGGCTACGACCGCTTCCTGACCTCGGCGACGGTCTGATCATGGCGGTCACCACTCTCGAGCCGAAGCTCTTCGACCAGGTCGAGGAGGCCCTCAAGGACGTCATGGACCCCGAGCTCGGGGTCAACGTGGTCGACCTGGGACTCATCTACGACCTGGGCTGGGACGACGAGAACGACGCCCTCGTCATCCACATGACCCTCACCTCGGCGGGCTGCCCGCTGACCGACGTGCTCGAGGAGCAGACCGCCGAGTCGCTCGACGGCATCGTCGAGGCGTTCCGGATCAACTGGGTCTGGATGCCGCCGTGGGGTCCCGACCGGATCACCGAGGACGGGCGCGACATGATGCGCGCACTGGGCTTCTCGATCTAGCCGCTGCACACCGACGCCGAAGGGCCGGGAGGAGTCGTCCTCTCGGCCCTTCGGCGTCTCTGTCGTCTCCAGCCGGTCGCAGTCCGTCGCGGAGTCGGAACGGCCGGACGGGTCGACTCCGGCGTCGAGGGCCGTCGTCGCTCCCGCCGGTCGAGTCGGTGGAGGTGCCCACCGAGGTCGAGCAGGAGGACCGGGCGGCTCGACCTCTGCTGAACGCTGAAGGGCCGGGAGGAATCGTCCTCCCGGCCCTTCGGCGTCCGTGCGACCGCTCAGCGCGAGCGGCGCGAGAGCATCGCCCAGGTGGTGGGGAGCAGCGCGGCGGCGACCAGCGCCTTGAGCGCGTCGCCGACCAGGAAGGGCACGAGTCCCGCGGAGAGGACGGAGCCGAGGTCGGCGGGCAGCCCCAGCGAGGCGAGGGCGGCGGCCAGCCAGGGAAGGCCGACGAGGTAGATGGTGGCGGTGCCGGCGAGGAAGGTCACCAGCGTGCCGAGGACGCGACGGTCCCACTGCCGCTGGGCGAGCCACCCGGTGACGATCGACGCGAGGACGAAGCCGACGATGTAGCCGCCGGTGGGACCCGCGAGGACCGCCCAGCCGTGCGAGCCCTCGGTGAAGACCGGGGCGCCGAGAGCGCCGACGAGCGCGTACACGAGCATGGACAGCGCGCCGCGGAGTGCGCCGAGCGTCGTGCCGACCAGAAGGACCGCGAAGGTCTGGCCCGTGAAGGGGACCGGCCACATCGGGATGAACAGCTGCGCCATCGCCGCGGTGAGACCCGCACCCGCGAGCACCAGCAGGGCGTCGGTCGCGACGGAGCGGGTGACGAGCCGGTCGGCGAGGACCGGGCGCGGGAGGGCGGAAGAGGAAGGGGACATGGGTGATCTCCGAGAGTCCTGGTCGCCCGAGAGCGAGGAGCGAGCGCGTCCGCGGTGAGCGGACGTGGATCCGCCCCGCGGCTCAGGAAATATACTAGGGGGCTGCCGCATCGCGGCCCCTTGCCCCACTCCTCCCGAACCGAACGCCATTTCTTGGCGGGAACGGACAGCACTGTGCTCAGCGTGCACGACCTCGAACTCCGAGTCGGCGCCCGACTCCTGATGGAGAACGTCTCCTTCCGGGTGGGCGATGGCGACAAGGTCGGCCTCGTCGGCCGCAACGGGGCGGGGAAGACGACGCTGACCAAGGTCCTCGCGGGCGACCTCATCGCCTCGAAGGGCACGGTCGACCGCGGCGGCGAGATCGGCTACCTCCCCCAGGACCCGCGCTCCGGCGACCCGGAGGAGCTGGCGCGCACCCGCATCCTCGACGCCCGCGGGCTGGGGCAGCTGGTGCTCGGCATGCAGGAGGCGACGGTCGCGATGTCGAGCAGCGACACCTCCGTGAGCGAGGCCGGGATGAAGAAGTACGGCAACCTCACGGACCGCTTCCTCTCCCTCGGCGGATACGCGGCTGAGGCGGAGGCCGCGTCGATCGCGAGCAACCTCAACCTCCCCGACCGGATCCTCGACCAGCCGCTCAAGACGCTCTCCGGTGGCCAGCGGCGCCGCATCGAGCTCGCGCGCATCCTCTTCTCCGACGCGAGCACGCTGATCCTCGACGAGCCGACGAACCACCTCGACGCCGACTCCGTCGTCTGGCTCCGCGAGTTCCTCAAGAACTACCGCGGCGGCTTCATCGTGATCAGCCACGACATCGAGCTGGTCGGCGAGACCGTGAACCGCGTCTTCTACCTCGACGCCAACCGCCAGGTCATCGACGTCTACAACATGAACTGGAAGAACTACCAGCGCCAGCGCGCCGCCGACGAGGAGCGCCGCAAGAAGGAGCGGGTCAACGTCGAGAAGAAGGCCGGCGCCCTCCAGCTGCAGGCCGCGAAGTTCGGCGCGAAGGCCTCGAAGGCCGCAGCGGCGCACCAGATGGTCGCGCGTGCCGAGCGCATGCTCAGCGGGCTCGAGGAGGTCCGCGCGGTCGACCGCGTCGCGAAGCTCCGGTTCCCGACCCCGTCCGCCTGCGGTCGCACCCCTCTGCAGGCTCAGAACCTGTCGAAGAGCTACGGCTCGCTCGAGATCTTCACCGCCGTCGACCTCGCGATCGACCGCGGCTCCAAGGTCGTCATCCTGGGGCTCAACGGAGCGGGCAAGACGACGCTCCTGCGCATCCTGGGCGGCGTGGACCAGCCCGACACCGGAGTGATCGAGGCCGGGCACGGCCTCCGGATCGGCTACTACGCGCAGGAGCACGAGACGATCGACGTCAAGCGCTCGGTGCTCGAGAACATGGTCTCCTCCAGCCCGAACCTCACCGAGACCGAGGCGCGCCGGGTCCTGGGCTCGTTCCTGTTCACCGGGGACGACTCGCACAAGCCGGCCGGGGTCCTCTCCGGCGGAGAGAAGACCCGTCTCGCCCTGGCGATGATCGTGGTCTCGGGCGCGAACGTGCTCCTGCTCGACGAGCCCACCAACAACCTCGACCCCGCGAGCCGCGAGGAGATCCTCGACGCGCTCGCGCACTACGAGGGCGCGGTCGTCCTGGTCAGCCACGACGAGGGAGCCGTCGAGGCGCTGAACCCCGAGCGCGTCCTGATCATGCCGGAGGGCACCGAGGACCACTGGGCGGCCGACTACCTCGACCTGATCACGCTCGCCTAGCGGGCGTCGAGCAGCTCGTCCTCGACCTCGGAGTCGCTGCGGCCGCGGCGTCGGCGGCGCTCCTCGCGCCGCTCCTCGGCCGCGACGACCTCGGGGTCGTCGGCGTTGCGGATGCGGTACTCGTGGCGGATCGCCCAGCCGAGCCCGCCGAAGCCCATGACGGCGAACAACACCCACTGGACGGCGTAGCTGATGTGCAGGCCCTCGTCGGCGACCGGCTTGATCGCGGCCAGCGGGGGAGCGTCGACCGGCGCCGGCGCCTCGGCGACCAGCAGGCCGTACGCCGAGGTCCGCAGGGGCTCGTCCAGCTGCGTCGACAGGTCATCGAGCTGGATCGTGGCGATCTGGCCGGCCGGTGCGGAGCGTCCGTCGATCCGTCCCTCCGCGGGCTTCAGGCGGGCGACGACGGTCACCTCCCCCTCGGGCGGCGCGGGGATCGCGTCGGGGGAGTCCTGGGTCGAGCCGACGGGGACCCAGCCGCGGTCGACGACGAACACGCTGCCGTCGTCGAGCCGCAGCGGCGTCAGGATCTCGAAGCCGGGGTTGCCGTTGTAGGGCCGGTTGCGGACGAGGGTCTGCCCCTGCGTCTCGTAGACGCCGGTGACCTCGACCGGGCGGTACTCGAGCGCGTCGTCCCACGTGGAGTCGGCGGGGAGCAGCCCGTCGAGCGCCACCGGGTCGGCGGTCCAGTTCGCGGTGACCAGCCGATTGGTCGAGGCGGCCTGGTCGAGCCGCGCGACCTGCCAGCGCGAGAGCAGCACGCAGGCGACGGCGAAGACGATCGCGAGAGCGAGATAGCCGAACCAGCGTCGCGAGAAGACGAAGCGCCAGGAGGGACGGGGCGCGTCGCCGCTCATCGTTCCGCTCCGCGGTCGACCGTGTAGAGCGGCTTCACCTCGAGCGGGAAGTCGCGGGCGAGGAGGAACTCGCGCAGGAACTCCAGGTGCTCGCCGCAGGCCAGCCAGGTCTTCCGACGGTCCTCCGCGTGGATCCTCGGGTTCCGCCACTCGATCGCGAACGTCGCCGTCCGCGGGCAGCCCGCTCGGGAGCAGGCGTGCGCGTCGGGGACCCGGCCGAGCGGGATCACGGCCGGTCTCCCCGCGGGTCGCCGCCCTCGGGGCCGGTCGGCGCCTCGGAGTCGGGGGCGGGGGCGGGGGGCGGTGGGACCGGCCGGGAGAGGACGATCGCACCCGGCCGCTCGACGTTGCCGCGCTCGCCCGCACTGCCGACGTTGGCCAGCACGACGGCGAAGTAGGGCAGGACCACGGCGCCGATGGCGAAGAACAGCAGCCACCAGCCGTGGGCGAAGAGCAGGCAGATGACGCAGAGCATCCTGATGCCCATGGCGATCGAGTACTTGATCGCGCGGGAGCGCCGCTCGGCGCTCGGCGACGGCGGTAGGGAGGTGAGTGTCTCGCGTGGTTTCACAGCCATGCAAGCCTACGTCGCGGCGGGCGGGTGCAGGCCGGGAGGGCCTCATCCCGGAATCTGTTGCGCGACGCGCCTCTAGGATGTACGGGTCGCCCGGCGCCGCACGAGCGCCGGCAGGAGGGACACCATGACCACGCCGCGCACCGTCCTCGTCACCGGGGGCAACCGGGGGATCGGCTTCGCCATCGCCCAGGAGTTCGTGGCCGCCGGTCACCGGGTCGCCGTGACCGCGCGCTCGGGCTCCGGCCCGGAGGGCTCCCTCACCGTCGTCGCGGACGTGACCGACGCCGCCTCCGTCGACGCCGCATTCACGCAGGTCGAGGCGGAGCTGGGCCCGGTCGAGATCCTGGTGGCGAACGCGGGCATCACCCGCGACACCCTGCTGCTGCGCATGACGGAGGAGGACTTCACGTCCGTCGTCGACACGAACCTCACCGGGGCGTTCCGCGTCGTCAAGCGCGCATCGAAGGGGATGCTCAAGCAGCGCTTCGGCCGCGTCGTCCTCATCTCCAGCGTGGTCGGCCTCTACGGGTCGCCGGGCCAGATCAACTACTCCTCGTCGAAGGCCGCCCTCGTGGGCTTCGCCCGCTCGCTGACCCGCGAGCTCGGCGCCCGCAACATCACCGCCAACGTCGTCGCTCCCGGCTTCATCGAGACCGACATGACCGCGGAGCTCTCGCCGGAGCAGCAGGCGGAGTACCGGAAGAGCATCCCGCTCGCCCGTTACGGCACCGCTGCCGAGGTCGCGAAGGTCACGCGCTGGCTGGCCGGCGACGAGGCGGCGTACATCTCGGGTGCCGTGATCCCGGTCGACGGCGGCCTCGGGATGGGCCACTGACCGATAAGCCCTGGGCTTATATCCGGCGGATATAAGCTCTAGGCTTATGCGATGACCTCCTCCGATGTCGTCGCCGTGCTCCTGGACCTGGTGACCTCCCGCTCCCTCGTCGACCGGGCGGGCGCCCAGCGCGAGATCGAGCGGGGCTTCGCCGAGGTGGAGGCCGCGGTCCCGGCGATCCAGCCCCTGCACCCGACGGTCGGCGACGAGTTCCAGGCGATCTACCCCTCCGTCCACGCCGCGCTCCGGGCGACGCTGCAGGCGCGCCTCTCGCTCCCGGCCGGCGTCGACTGCCGCGCCGGCATCGGCCTGGGCGAGGTGCGGGTGGTCGGGTCGGGGATCGCCGGGGACCTCGAGGACGGGTCCGGTTGGTGGCACGCGCGCGAGGCCATCGATCGCGCCCACGCGCTCGAGGACGGTGCCGTGCCCACGGCCCGCGGATGGTTCGTCGCCGGGGACGCCGACGGAGACCCCGGCGAGGCGGCGGTCAACGCCTACCTCCTCTCCCGCGACGCCCTGGTCGGAGCGCTCAGCGCGCGCGATCGCCGGCTCGTGCTGGGGAGCCTGCGCGGAGCGTCGCAGAAGGAGCTGGGCGAGCAGGAGTCGATCTCGCAGCCCGCCGTCTCGCAGGCGCTGCGGCGCGCGGGAGCGGGCGCCCTCCTCGCCGGCGCGCGCCTGCTGGAGGAGACGTGCTGACGGCGCTGCTGCTCGCCGTGATCGGCCTCGGCGACCTCGCGCGCACGCACCTCCGCCGCCGTGCGGCCCTCCTCGCGATCCCCGTGCTCGCCGCCGCAGCCGTGACCGCAGCGCTCCTCGTCGGAGCCCCGCCGCTCGGTGCGGCGATCGTCGTCGTCCTGGCCGGAGCCTGGCTGCTGACGACCACGACCGTCGAGAACGCGCGGCCGCCCGGGGGTCTGCGTCCGGCCGTCGCCCTCGTCGCGGCGGTCCTGGTGCTGACCGCTGTCGACCGCGCCGCCGGCGTCCCGACGGGGCCGCTCGCGCCGACAACCGTCGCGAACACGCTCCCTCCGATCGAGCAGCTCGCTCTGGCGGTCGGAGCCGGGCTCTTCCTGCTGGAGAGCGGCAACGTGATCGTGCGGGCGGCGCTGTTCCGCGAGCTCCCGCAGGCCGAGCCCGCGCCGCGTCCGCGCTGGAGCGAGCGGTTCGCGCGTCGGGAGCCGGCCGACGCCCGCCTGCCGGACCTCCAGGGCGGGCGCACGATCGGACCGCTGGAGCGGCTGCTGATCGCCGGCCTCACGCTCGCCGGAGCGATCGGCCTCGCCGGTGCCGTGCTCGCGGCCAAGGGGATCGTGCGCTTCCCCGAGATCTCCCGCGACGGCGGCAGCGGCGAGAAGGCAGAGTACTTCCTGGTGGGCTCGCTCGTCAGCTGGGCGCTGGCGCTCGGCTGCGCCGGACTCGTCGCGATCGCGGGCCGCTGACGCCCCTGAGGGCGGGGGAGGCGGGCCTCAGCCGCGGAGGCCGAGGACAGGCAGCAGCTGCGACAGGTCGAGGCCGCCGACGACGAGGTCGGCGCGCTCGCGCACCAGGGGCTTGGCGTTGAAGGCGACCGCGAGGGAGGCGACCGCCATCATCTCCAGGTCGTTCGCACCGTCGCCGACGGCGATCGTGCGCTGCGGCGGGACGCCCGAGACCGCCGCCCACTCGCGGAGCGCCTCCGCCTTGGCCGCGGCGTCGATGACCGCCCCGTCGACCGCTCCGGTCAGCAGGCCGTCCCCGCAGCAGAGGCGGTTGGCCCGGACGAAGTCGAGGCCGAGCGCACCGGCGACCGGGTCGAGGACCTCGTGGAACCCGCCGGACACCACACCGATGCGGCCGCCGGCGGCGTGGACGCCGGCCACGAGCTCGGCGGCGCCGGGCGTGACGCGGACGCCCGAGCTCACACCGGGGAGCACCGACTCCGGGACCCCGGCGAGAGTGGCGACCCGCTCGCGGAGGCTCTCGCCGAAGTCGAGCTCGCCGCGCATCGCCCGCTCCGTGACGGCGGCGACGCGCTCCTCGGAGCCGGCGTGCACCGCGAGGAGCTCGATCACCTCGTCCTGGAGGAGGGTGGAGTCCGCGTCGAGGACGACGAGGAAGCGGGCAGGCGTCACAGGACGCTCACTCATGGGCCGGTCCGATCGGTCGGGTGGGCGCGCCGGGGCGCAGAGCTCGACCCGCGGGGGTGCTACGGGTGGACGACGACGCCCTTGCCGACGACGGTGATGCCCGACTCGGTGACGGTGAACCCGCGCTCGCGATCGCGGTCGTGGTCCACGCCGACTCGAGCACCGGGCTCGACGACGACGTCCTTGTCGAGGATAGCGCGGACGACCAGCGCGTCCGGGCCGATGCGGACCTTGTCGAAGACCACCGAGTCGGTGACCGTCGCGTTCGACTCGATGACCGTCCAGGGCCCGACGACGCTGCGCTCGATGTGCGCGCCCGAGATCACGGTGCCGAGCGAGACGACCGAGTCGACCGTCGATCCCATGTTGCCCTTGCCGTCGCGGACGATCTTGGCGGGAGGGGAGTTCAGCTGCGACGAGAAGATCGGCCACTGCTGGTTGTAGAGGTTGAAGACCGGCAGCGCCGAGATGAGGTCCTGGTGGGCCTCGAAGAAGGAGTCGATGGTGCCGACGTCCCGCCAGTAGTAGCGGTCGCGGTCGGTCGAGCCGGGGACGTCGTTGAGCTTGAGGTCGTAGACGCCGGCCTCGCCGCGCGCGACGAAGTCGGGGATGATGTCGCCGCCCATGTCGTGGTCCGACGTGGAGGACTCGCCGTCGCGGATGACCGCGTCGATCAGGGCGTCCGCGTCGAAGACGTAGTTGCCCATCGAGGCGAGGACCTCGTGCGGGGAGTCGGCCAGGCCGACGGCGTCCTTGGGCTTCTCGAGGAACTCGGAGATCATCGTCGGGACGATGCCGTCGCCCGCCTCGTCACCGGCGAGCTGGATGACGCCGAACTGGTCCGCGAGCTCGATCGGCTGGCGGATGGCCGCGACGGTCGCCTTCGCACCGGACGTGATGTGCGCGTCGATCATCTGCGAGAAGTCCATGCGGTAGACGTGGTCGGCGCCGACCACGACGACGATGTCGGGCTTCTCGTCGCGGATCAGGTTGAGGCTCTGCAGGATCGCGTCGGCCGAGCCGCTGAACCAGCGCTTGCCCAGGCGCTGCTGCGCGGGGACCGAGGCGACGTAGGAGTTCAGGAGCCCGGAGAGGCGCCAGGTCTGCGAGACGTGGCGGTCGAGCGAGTGCGACTTGTACTGCGTCAGCACGACGATCTGAGTGAGACCGGAGTTGATCAGGTTGGACAGCGCGAAGTCGATCAGCCGGTACTGCCCGCCGAACGGCACCGCGGGCTTGGCCCGGTCCGCCGTGAGGGGCATGAGGCGCTTTCCCTCGCCGCCGGCGAGGACGATGCCGAAGATCTTCTTTGACTGCATGGCACCACAGTAGGGGCTCGGGCTTCCCCGTGGACCCCGGCTGTCGCCGGGGGAGCGCCCTGTACTACGGTTCGGGGGTGCGAGTCGATCTGCTGACCAAGGAATACCCGCCCGAGGTGTACGGGGGAGCCGGTGTCCACGTGGCCGAGCTCACCAAGGCGCTGCGCAGCGACCTGGAGGTCGTGGTGCGCTGCTTCGGCGCGCCGCGCGAGGAGGAGGGCACGTTCGCGTACTCCGTCCCCGCGGAGCTCGCCGAGGCGAACGGCGCGCTGCAGACCCTCGGGGTCGACCTGCAGATCGCGCAGGACGCGGCGGGGGCCGACCTGGTCCACTCCCACACCTGGTATGCCAACGCCGCGGGGCGTCTCGCCCAGCTCCTGCACGGCATCCCGCACGTGGTCTCGGCGCACAGCCTCGAGCCGCTGCGTCCGTGGAAGGCCGAGCAGCTCGGCGGCGGCTACCGCGTCTCGAGCTGGATCGAGCGGGAGGCGTACGAGAACGCCGACGCCGTGATCGCGGTGTCCGGCGGCATGCGCGAGGACATCCTCCGCTCCTACCCGGCCCTGGACCCGGCGAAGGTCCACGTGGTCTACAACGGCATCGACCTCGACGCCTGGCACCCGGTCGAGGACGAGGCCGTCCTCGCCGAGCTGGGCATCGACCCCTCGCGCCCCTCCGTGGTCTTCGTCGGCCGCATCACCCGGCAGAAGGGCCTGCCCTACCTGCTCCGCGCCGCCGCGACCCTGCCTCCCGAGGTGCAGCTCGTGCTCTGCGCGGGCGCCCCCGACACCCCCGAGATCATGGCCGAGGTCACCTCCCTCGTCCGCAGCCTCCAGGAGGAGCGCACCGGCGTCGTCTGGATCGACCGGCACCTGCCGCGCCACCAGCTCTCCGCGGTCCTGACGAACGCGACCACGTTCGTCTGCCCCTCGATCTACGAGCCCCTCGGCATCGTCAACCTCGAGGCGATGGCCTGCGGTGCGGCGGTCGTCGGGACGGCGACCGGCGGCATCCCGGAGGTCGTCGACGACGGCGTGACCGGCCGTCTCGTCCCGATCGAGCAGGTCACCGACGGCACCGGCACCCCCGTGGACCCGGAGCGCTACGTCGCCGACCTGGCCGCCGCCCTCGCCGAGGTCGTCGCCGACCCGGAGACGGCGAAGCGGATGGGCGCCGCGGGCCGCGAGCGCGCGCAGAGCCACTTCAGCTGGACGCAGATCGCGCGGGACACCCGGGCGATCTACGACTCGCTCGTCTGAGCCTCCCGGCCGCCTCCTTTAGAATGGCTCCCATGCCCAGCGTTGTCTCGTTCGTCGATGTGTCCTTCGTCCGGAACGGCAAGCGGATCCTCGACCACGTGTCGTGGGACGTGGCCGAGGACGAGCGCTGGGTGATCCTCGGCCCCAACGGGGCGGGCAAGACCTCGATCCTGCAGATCGCCGCCGCGCAGAACTACCCCTCGACCGGTGCCGCGCACCTGCTCGAGGAGACCCTCGGCCGCGTCGACGTGTTCGAGCTGCGCCCGCGCATCGGCTACGCCTCGACCGCGATGGCCCGCCGCCTCCCGGCCGGCGAGACCGTGCTCGACGTCGTGATGACCGCCGCCTACGCCGTCACCGGCCGATGGAACGAGGGCTACGACGCGATCGACGAGCGCCGAGCCCGCCGCGTGCTGTCCGAGTGGAAGCTCGAGCACCTCGCCGAGCGCACCTTCGGGACGCTCTCGGACGGCGAGCAGAAGCGCGTCCAGATCGCCCGCGCGATCATGACCGACCCCGAGCTGCTCCTGCTCGACGAGCCGGCCGCGAGCCTCGACCTCGGCGCCCGCGAGGAGC
This sequence comes from Rathayibacter sp. AY1A4, assembly GCF_002930955.1. Taxonomy (NCBI): domain Bacteria; kingdom Bacillati; phylum Actinomycetota; class Actinomycetes; order Micrococcales; family Microbacteriaceae; genus Rathayibacter; species Rathayibacter sp. AY1A4. The sequence continues at coordinate 89,051 of NZ_PSTN01000003.1, forward strand.
TCGTCCAGCTGCTGGGCGGCTTCGCGAAGGACCCGGCGTCGCCCGCGATCGTGATGGTGACCCACCACGTCGAGGAGATCCCCGACGGCTTCACCCACGCCCTGCTCCTCCGCGACGGAGCGGTGGTGGCGGCGGGCCCGCTGGCCGAGTCCCTGACCGAGGCGACGCTCGCCGAGACCTTCGGGCTCGACATCGCTCTCACCCGCGAGAACGGGCGCTTCTCGGCCCGCGCCCGCGGCTGACTCCGGCTCCGGGGTCCGGGCGCGGCGCGACTTCTGCGCGCGCTGCCGGTCTGGTATTCTCGGTAGCTGGTTCGGGCCCGTTCGCGGTGCGCCCGCCCTCATCCACCCGTTCCCGTCGACGACAGGTGCGGTTCAGGACCATCGACGACAGGACACGACCATGAAGACCGACATCCACCCCGAGTACTCCGCGATCGTCTTCCGCGACCTCGCGTCCGGTGAGACCTTCCTCACCCGCTCGACCGCGAAGAGCAGCAAGACGATCGAGCTCGACGGCGTGACCTACCCCGTCATCGACGTCGAGATCTCCTCCGCCTCGCACCCGTTCTACACGGGCAAGCAGCGCATCATGGACTCGGCCGGCCGCGTCGAGAAGTTCAACAGCCGCTACAAGAACTTCGGCAAGTAGCACTCCTCGAAGGGCCCTCGACCTCACGGTCGGGGGCCCTTCGTCGTTCCCGCGGGGCGGTCCTCAGTAGCGGTAGAAGCCCTCTCCGGTGGCCGTTCCGAGGCGGCCGCGATCGAGGTACTCCGTCTTCAGGTGGGCGGCGAAGGCCTGGGAGGCCTCGTCCGGGGCCGCGGCGGCGATGTTGTAGGCGGTCCGCAGACCGACGACGTCGAAGATCTGGAAGGGTCCGAGCGGGGCGCCGGTGCCGATCCTCCAGGTCTTGTCGATGGTCTCGTGGTCGGCGTAACCGCCCATGAGCAGCCCCGACGCGGCGTTGAGGAGCGGCACCAGCAGCGAGTTCAGGACGTAGCCTGCCTTCTCCTTCTGCAGCCTGATGGGCTCGAGGCCGCTGGAGACGGCGAACTCCACGACGGCGTCGACCACGGCGGGGTCCGTGTCCGCCGTTCCCATGATCTCGGCCGTGTTCTGCGCCCAGACGTGGTTGGCGTAGTGCAGCGCGAGGAACCGGTCGGGCCGGCCCGTCGAGGCCTTCAGGTCGCTGGGGAGCAGCGTGGACGAGTTGGTCGCGAAGACCGTGCGCTCGGGAGCGAGCGCACCCAGGCGGCCGTACAGCTCCTGCTTCAGGCCCAGGTCCTCGGGGACGGCCTCGATCACGAGGTCGGCGTCCGCGACAGCCTCCGCGAGGTCGGAGGTGAGGCGGAGCGAGTCGAGCGCCTCCTGCGGTCCGCCGGCGACGCCGCCGGGCACCGACTCGTAGACGCCCGCGAGACCGCGGAGCCGCTCGCGCGCCGACTCGAGGACGTCGTCGGAGAGGTCGTAGACGGTGACGGCGAAGCCGTGGAAGGCCGACTGGAAGGCGATCTGGGAGCCGAGCACTCCGCTGCCGAGGACGGTGACCGTGCGGATCGTGGGCATGACTTCTCCTTGCGAGAGGGGGGAGGGGGAACACGTGCTCATCCGATCCCACAGCGCCGCGGTCCGCGGAGCGAGGGCTTGCACCGACGGGCGGGCCGTGGCCGTCGGGGAGCCGGCGCGGTAGCGTCCCGGCATGGTGTCCTTCGCCGGCAAGCCGATCCTGCCATTCACGACTCCCGAGGAGTGGGACGCCTACCTCCGCGGCGAGCCCGACCCGGACGGAGTCCGGCTGAAGCTGCGGAAGAAGGCCGCCGTCGATCCGGGGATCACCTACGCCGAGGCGCTCGACATCGCGCTCTGCCACGGCTGGATCGACGGTCAGGCGGGAGCCTTCGACGAGCAGTTCAAGCTCCAGGCCTTCACCCCGCGGCGTCGCGCTAGCCCGTGGTCCAAGGTCAATCGCGATCACGTCGCACGGCTGCTGGCGGAGGGCCGGATGCTGCCGGGCGGGCTGGCCGAGGTCGAGCGGGCACGCGCCGACGGGCGGTGGGACGCGGCCTACCGGCAGCGCGATGCGGAGGTGCCGGACGACTTCCAGCGGGCGCTCGACGCGGATCCGCAGGCCCTGGCCTTCTTCGCGACCGTCGGCGGGCAGAAGCGCTTCGCGTTCCTCTTCCGCCTCTCGCAGCTGAAGCGGGCGGCGACGCGGGAGCGGCGGATCGCGGAGTACGTGGCGCTCCTGCGCGAGGGGCGCACGCTGACCTGAGGGGTCAGTGGCGGACCGGCCAGCCCCCGTCGGCGACGAAGGACTCGTCGCGGACGCGGCGCATGTACTCCTGGAAGGACTCGGCCTGGGTGCGGCACCAGTCGACCTGGAGCGCGTGCAGGGCCTCCGCGCCGACTCCGAGCTCGTCGGCGAAGGCGCGGCCCAGCGCCTGGGCGACCCGACCCGCCGCGATCGCGTCCGCGCCCGCGTCGTGCGCCTCGGTGAGGGCGACGCCGTAGTGCTCGGCGGCGAGGGTCAGGGTGCGCTTGCCCTTGCGGTAGCGGTCCACCGCCTTGTCGATCACGAGCGGATCGACGACGGGGCTCGGGTCGAGCAGCACGGGCACGCCCCAGCGGCGCGCCTCGTGGGCGAGGAGCGAGAGGTCGTAGGGGGCGTTGTAGACGACGACCGGGATGCCGCGGGCGAGGAGCGAGTGCAGCGCCTCGGAGATCTCGGCCACGACCTCGCCGGCGGGGCGGCCGTGCGCGCGGGCGTGCTCGGTGCTGATCCCGTGGACGGCGGAGGCGCCGGCCGGGATCTCGACCCCCGGATCGGCGAGCCAGGTCGTGCCCTCGATCGGCTCGCCCGCCGCGTCGATCACGCCGACGTGCGCGGTGACGATGCGGCTCGTGCGGACGTCGATGCCGGTGGTCTCGAGGTCGAACACGGCCAGCAGATCGAACCACCGCGCCCCTTCGGAGGGGACGAGCTCCTGCTCGGCGTCGTCGAACAGCATCGGCTCGGTCTGCGTCTCGGTCGTTCCGGTGGTGCTCACGCCGACAGCCTAAAGGGGGCCTCCGACATCGGCCGGAGGCCCCTCGGCGTGCTGCCGGGTCAGCGGGCCTCGTGCGCCTTGGCGACGTGGAGCCAGAAGAAGCCCTGCGTGCCGAGTGTCATCGTCAGCGTGCCGTCGTCCGAGAATCCGGGGAAGCGGCCGCCGCCGAACAGGTCGCTGAGCGTCGATCCGGGGTTCTCCGGGTCCGTGATCGTGACCGAGACCGGGTTGTGGTTGAAGCTGAAGACGCAGAGCACCTCCTCGGGCTGGTCGCCCATCTCGGAGCCCGAGCCGGCGTAGTCCCGCACGAAGGCGAGCACCGACTCGTGGTCCGTCTCGAGGACGCGCATCGACCCCAGGCCGAACGCCGGGTGGCCGCGGCGCACGTGCAGGACGTTCCGCATCCAGTGCAGCAGGGAGCGGGACTGCGCCAGCTGCGCCTCCACGTTGACCTGGTTGTAGTGGTAGACGAGCGACTGGACGATCGGCTGCACGAGCTTGCCGGGGTCGGCGGCCGAGAAGCCGGCGTTGCGGTCGGGCGTCCACTGCATCGGCGTGCGCGACGCATCGCGGTCGTTGAGCCAGATGTTGTCGCCCATGCCGATCTCGTCGCCGTAGTACAGGAACGGGCTGCCGGCGAGGGAGAAGAGCAGGGCGTTAATCAGCTCGAGCTCGGCGCGCGAGTTGTCCAGCAGCGGCGCGAGCCTGCGGCGGATGCCGATGTTGGAGCGCATCCGCGGGTCGTAGGCGTACCAGCCGTACATGGCCTGGCGGTACTCCTCGGACACCATCTCGAGCGTGAGCTCGTCGTGGTTGCGGAGGAACACGCCCCAGGCGGCGCCGCTGGGGATGTCGAACGTCTCGGAGAGCACCTTCTTCAACTCGTTCGCCGTCTGCGCGCGGAGGGAGTAGAAGATGCGCGGCATGACCGGGAAGTCGAACGCCATGTGGCACTCGGGCTCCTCCTCCGTGCCGAAGAACGCGGCGACCTCTCGCGGCCACTGGTTCGCCTCGGCGATAAGGATGCGGCCGGGGTAGTCGCGGTCGACCATGGTGCGGAGGTTCTTGATGAACTCGTGGGTGGGCGGCTCGCCCTCTCCGTTGCCCTCGTCGGACTCGTAGAGGTAGGGGATCGCGTCGAGCCGGATGCCGTCGACGCCGAGGTCGAGCCAGAACTTGACCACGTCGTGGATCGCCTCGTGCACGGCGGGGTTCTCGAAGTTGAGGTCCGGCTGGTGCGAGAAGAAGCGGTGGAAGTAGAACTGGCGGCGCTCGGCGTCGAAGGCCCAGTTCGAGTCCTCGGTGTCGACGAAGATGATGCGGATGTCCGGCCACTTGTCGTCGGTGTCGTTCCAGACGTAGAAGTCGCCGTAGGGGCCCTCGGGGTCGGACCGGGACTGCTGGAACCATTCGTGCTGGTCGCTGGTGTGGTTGAGCGGGAAGTCCATCACGATGCGCATGTTGCGCTCGTGGGCCTTCCGGACGAGGTCGCGGAAGTCCTCCATCGTGCCGAACTCGGGGAGGATCGCCTTGAAGTCGGAGACGTCGTAGCCGCCGTCGCGCAGAGGCGACATGTAGAACGGCGGGAGCCAGAGGGCGTCGATCCCGAGCCACTGCAGGTAGTCGAGCTTGGAGGCGAGCCCGTTGATGTCGCCGGCGCCGTCACCGTTGGAGTCGTAGTACGACCGGATCATCACCTCGTAGAACACCGCCCGGCGGTACCACTGGGGGTCGAGGGCGAGTCCGGGGAGTTGGATCGGCGACGTGAAGCTCACGGTGCTCCTTCTGCTGCTGCCTGAGCGGATGACCGTCTCGCGAGACGGGTGGGCGGTGCGCCGTGTTGCGAGCGCGTGATCATGCTCCCGGCTCGGATCGAGGCCACGCAAGGCGTTGCGGCCAGATCTTCGACGGGCTTTCCCTACGATAAGGAACGCGATGACCACTCCCTCCCCCTACGCCTCCGATCTCGGCCGTGTCTCCGTCCGCGAGGCCGCGGTGGACGTCGCCGGATCCCGCACCGCCTACTGGACCTACGGCGCTCCGGACGCCTCGAGCGTCCTCGTGCTGGTGCACGGGTTCCGCGGCGAGCACCACGGCCTCGAGCCCGTCGTCGCCCGTCTGCTCGCCGGGGGAGCGGACGTGCGGGTCGTCGCTCCCGACCTGCCCGGCTTCGGCGCCTCGACCCCGATGACGCGCCTGCCGCACGACGTGGACGGCTACGCCTCCTGGCTCGGCTCCTTCCTCGACGCGCTGGGGCTCCGCGGCGAGGCGGCCGTCCTCGGCCACTCCTTCGGCTCGATCGTCGCGGCCGCGGCCGTCGCCGACGGGCTCCCCGCTCCGCTCCTGGTGCTGGTCAACCCGATCGGCGCGCCCGCCCTGCAGGGTCCCCGCGGAGTCCTGACCAGGCTCGCCGTCCTCTACTACCGGCTCGGCGCGCTCCTGCCGAAGCCCCTCGGACGCCGCCTGCTCAGCGACCCGCTGATCGTGCGGGTGATGAGCCTGGCGATGGTGAAGACGAAGGAGCCGGCGCTGCGACGCTTCGTGCACGACCAGCACGACCGGTACTTCAGCGCCTTCGCCTCCCGCGACACGGTCCTCGAGGCGTTCCGCGCCTCCGTCTCGCACGACGTCGGCGAGTACGCCTCCCGGATCGGCGTGCCGACCCAGCTGATCGCCGCGGCGCAGGACGACATCACTCCGCTCCCGGCGCAGTACCGCCTGCTCGAGAGGCTGCCGCACGCCCGCCTGCACGTCATCGACGGAGTCGGCCACCTGATCCACTACGAGACGCCGGACGAGGCCGCCGCCGTGCTGCGGACGGCCCTCGAGGAGGGGATCGACCGATGAGGATCGTCGTCGACTGCCGGTACACCCGGCTCGAGCGGCACGACGGGATCAGCCGCTACACCGCGGAGCTCGTCCGCGAGCTCGCGAAGCTGCACGACGTGACCATGCTGATCAGCGACCGCCGCCAGCTCGCGATGCTCCCGTCGCTCCCGTGGGAGCGCGTGACCGGGCCGACCAGCCCGTTCGAGCCGTTCGTCGCGCTGCTGGTGAACCGGCTGCGGCCCGACGTGGTCTTCTCGCCGATGCAGACCATGGGCTCGCTCGGCCGCCGCTACCGGCTCGTCCTGACCGTGCACGACCTCATCTACTACCGCCACCGCACCCCGCCGCGCGACCTGGCCGCTCCCGTGCGCGCGCTCTGGCGGCTCTACCACCTCGCCTGGTGGCCGCAGCGGAGGCTCCTCCAGCGCGCCGACGCGGTGGTCACCGTCTCGGAGACGACCCGCGACCTGATCCGCTCCCACCGCCTCACCACCCGGCCGGTGGTCGTCGTCCCGAACGCGGCGACCGAGCCCGACGAGGCGAGCGCCGCTCTGGCGGGATCGCTGCCCGACCGGTCGGCCGCGCGCTCGCTCGTCTACATGGGCTCGTTCATGCCCTACAAGAACGTCGAGACGCTCGCTCGCGCGATGCGGCTGCTGCCCGACTACGAGCTGCACCTGATGAGCCGGGCGAGCGACGAGACCGTCGAGACGCTCCGGGCCCTGGCGCCGACCGCGAAGCTGGTGTTCCACCAGGGGGCGCCGGACGCGGAGTACCGTGCGGTGCTCGCGCGGGCGACCGCTCTCGTGACGGCGAGCAGGGACGAGGGCTTCGGGATCCCGCTGGTCGAGGCGATGGCGCTCGGGACGCCGGTCGTGGTGAGTGACATCCCGATCTTCCGCGAGATCGCCCAGGACGCCGCCGTGTACGTCGACCCGTCGAGCGCGAAGGGCATCGCGGACGGTGTGCGGTCGCTCGAGGACGGCGCCGTGTGGCGGACGCACTCGGCCCGGGCGAGGGAGCGGGCCGCGGCCTTCTCCTGGCGCGACTCCGCCCGGGTGCTCTTCGGGCTCCTGCAGGACCTCGGCCGGCGCTGACGCGGTCCGGCGATCGGACCGCCTCCGGGAGGCGGGCCGTCAGGCTCCCGGGGCCGGGCTGAGCACGTCGTCGAGGTCGACGTCCGCCACGACCACGTCGCCGGAGTCGTCGACGCCGACGATGCGCAGTGCCCCGTCGACGATCGCGAAGTCGTGCCGGGAGCCGTTGCCGACCGAGACGCCGTGCACGGGGAGGTCCTCGCTGCTGAGCGCGCGGATCAGGCTGCCGATGACCGCACCGTGCGTGGCGACGACGACGGACGCGTCGGGGAAGCGCTCGGCCACCTCGAGCAGCGCGGCGGTCGCCCGCTCGACGACCTCGGCGCGGGTCTCGCAGCCGGGGATCGGCGCGCGCTCGATGCCTCCGGGAAAGCGCTCGGCGAGCTCGGGACCGGTCATCCCCTCCGCCTCGCCGTAGGCGCGCTCGGCCAGGCCCGGCACCGCCAGCGGCTCGTCGAGTCCGAGACCGCGCGCGATGATCGCTCCGGTGTCGAAGGCGCGCTGCAGCGGACTGGCGACCACCGCGTCGAAGCGCCGGTCGGCGAGCAGCCGCGCCGCCGCCCGCGCCTGGGCGCGCCCGGTCGCGTTGAGCGGGATGTCGCTCCTGCCCTGGATGCGCCGGGCGGCGTTCCAGTCGGTCTGGCCGTGGCGGACGAGGGTGAGCTGGGTCACAGGGGCCTCTCGGGAGGTCGGGTGTGGAGCGGGCGGGAGCTCAGAGGGCGGCGGTGCGACGCGCGGGCAGGCGCTCGGCGAGCTCGCGGAGCACCTCGCTGGTGCCGCCGTCGATCTTGATGCTCGCGCGCGAGTCGCCCTTGGTGGTGCCGCGGTTGACGATCACGATCGGCATCCGGGCGCGACGGGCGATCTCGAGGAAGCGGATGCCGGAGTTGACCACGAGCGACGAGCCGGCCACGAGCAGGGCGTCGGCGCCCGCGACGATGGCGCGCGCCTCCTCGAACCGCTCGGTCGGGATGAACTCGCCGAAGAAGACGATGTCCGGCTTCAGGATCCCGCCGCAGACCGTGCACTCGGGGACGGTCATCGCCGAGACGTCGTGGACCTCGGCGTCGCCGTCGGGGTTGAGGGAGGAGACGTCGGGGTCGTCGAGCCAGGGGTTGAGCGCCTCGATCCGCTCGGCCACCGCGTCGCGGGCGAAGTACTGGCCGCAGGTCATGCAGCGCACACGGTCCGCCGAGCCGTGCAGATCCACGACGCGGCGCGAGCCGGCCCGGACGTGCAGGCCGTCGACGTTCTGGGTGACGACGCCCGTGAGCAGGCCGCGCTCCTCGAGCCGGGCCAGGGCCCGGTGGCCGTCGTTGGGGAGCGTGCTGGTGAAGCGGCGCCAGCCGAGCTGGCTGCCGGCCCAGTACCGGCGGCGGTAGTCGGGATCGGCGACGAACTGGGAGTAGGTCATCGGGCTGCGCACCGGTGCCCCGGCTCCGCGGTAGTCGGGGATGCCCGAGTCGGTGCTCATGCCCGCGCCGGTGACGACGGCGATGCGGCGCCCGCTGAGGAGTTCGACGGCCTGCTCGACCGCGAGCGCCTCGGGGCCCTCGGCGACCGGTGTCGGACTCGACTCCATCCGCGCCTCCTTCGAGGGCCGTTCGAGCGGCCCCCGGCGAGTTTAGTCCGCGCCGTGCCCTAGATTGCCGGGATGCCGATCGTGCACATCACCGACCTCGACCACCCGCTCCTCGCCGACTACCACCGCCTCACCGACGTGGCGCTGCGGCGGGTGCTGGAGCCGGAGGGCGGTCTGTACATCGCCGAGTCCGCCAAGGTGATCGAGCGGGCGCTCGACGCCGGGCACCGTCCCCGCTCGGTCCTGGTGCAGGAGAAGCGGCTGCCGGACGCGGCCGGGGTGCTCGAGCGTCATCCCGAGGTGCCGGTCTTCGTGGCGCCGGATCCGCTGATCGAGGAGCTGACCGGGTTCCACCTCCACCGCGGAGCGCTCGCCTCGATGCACCGTCCGCCGCTGCGGCCGATGGCCGAGCTGCTGGAGGGCGCGCGCCTCGTCGTGATCCTGGAGGACCTGGTCGACCACACCAACGTCGGCGCCGTCTTCCGCGCCGCGGCCGGCATGGGCGCGGACGCGGTCCTCGTGACGCCGCGCTGCGCGGACCCCCTGTACCGGCGCAGCGTCCGGGTGAGCATGGGCACGGTCCTGCAGGTGCCGTGGACGCGCACCCCCGAGTGGGCACCGGCTCGCCGCGCTCTGGAGGAGGCCGGGTTCTCGGCCGCCGCGCTGGCGCTCGCTCCGGACGCGGTGCCGCTCGACGAGTACGCGGCGGCTCGCCCCGAGCGCGTCGCGATCGTCCTGGGCGCCGAGGGGGACGGGCTCAGCCGCGCGGCGCTGGACGCCTCGGACACCGTCGTCACCATCCCGATGCTGCACGGCGTCGACTCGCTCAACGTGGCCTCGGCGAGCGCCGTCGCACTGTGGGCGCTGACCCGCGGGCGCTGACCGCCGGGCTCCGGCGCTCGGCGGCCCGGCGGTGACCCGCCGCTGACGCTCGCGACGCGGGATCGGGGTCGGTGCCGCGCGTCACCCGCCGCGTCCGACGACGGGGCGGCGTCCGGGACGGGTGAGAGGCCCGCCCGTACGATGACGGGGTGACCTCCCCGACCCGATCCGACGACGCCCTCGACCTGTTCGGGGAGCCCGCCGCGCCGGAGCCGCGACCGCGTCGACGGCGCGGGGCGGTCGTCGCCGGTCTCGTCGCTGCGACCGTGCTGGTCGGTGGAGGCGGTGCCTACGCGACCAACGCGGCGACCGCGGAGCTGCCGACGGCGAGCGCCGTCGCGGTGGACCCCGTCTCGAGCACCGTCGACGCGCCCGCTCTGGCCTGGCCGGCCTACGGCTCCGGCGCCGTGGCGGCCGTGGGCATCGACGGGACGGAGGAGGACGGGCTGCTCGCCAGCTACGGCTCCACCGGAACCGTGCCGACGGGGAGCATCGCCAAGGTCGTCACCGCTCTCGTCGTCCTCGCGGCGAAGCCGATCGCAGCGGGGACGGACGGGGAGACCATCACCTTCACGAGCGCGGACGTGCAGTACTACAACGACACTCTGGCCGAGAACGGCTCGAACGCTCCGGTCACCGCGGGTCTGCAGCTGACCGAGCGGGAGGCGCTGACCGCCATGATGCTCCCGTCCGCGAACAATTACGCGAAGTCGCTCGCGATCTGGGCGTACGGCTCGGAGGACGCCTTCCTCGCCGCGGCGCGCGGCTGGCTCGACGGGCAGGGGCTCGAGCGGACCTCCCTCGCCGACACCAGCGGGCTCTCGCCGGCGACGGTCAGCACGACGGCCGAGATGGTGCGCCTGGGCGAGCTGCTGATCGCGGACCCGGTGCTCGCTCCGATCGTCGCGACGCCGACCGCGGTCATCCCGGGGGTCGGCGAGGTCGACAACACCAACTCGCTCCTCGGCCGCTCGGGAGTGGACGGTATCAAGACGGGGACGACCGACGAGGCGGGCTCGTGCCTGCTGTTCTCGCTCGACTCGACCGTCGAGGGCCGGCCGGTCACCCTCGTCGGCGTGGTGGTGGGCGCGCGCACGCACCCGCAGCTCGCCGCGGACGTGCTGACCCTCGTCCCGACCGTCGAGGCGGGCTTCCGGACCGTCCCGCTGACCGTCGAGGGCCAGGACTACGGCACCCTCACGAGCGCCTGGGGGGAGACGGCGACGGCCGAGACCGCGGAGGCGCGGTCCGTGCTGGTGTGGGGTGCGGTCTCGACGACGACCACGGTCGCCCTCGATCCGCTCGAGACCGTCGCCGACGGCGAGCGCGTGGGGACCGCGACCGTCGACGTCAACGGCACCCCGTACGAGCTTCCCCTCGTCGCCGACGGGTCGATCGAGGACCCGGGCTTCGCCTGGCGCCTCGGCCACCCGGCCGAGCTGTTCGGCTGAGCGCGGGGCGAGCCGCCGCCTCCCGGGAGCGGATCAGGCCAGGGGATCCGCGGCCCGGTCGTCGATGATCCGCACGCCCGCGGTCGCGATGTCCTCGGCGACCTCCTCCGGCGTCGCGTTGCCCGGCACGACCGAGCCCGGCTCCGAGGCCGCGGGATCGATGCTCCAGCGCTCGGCGGAGGGCCGCTTGGCGGTGATGAAGTCGCCGGAGGACTGGTGGCGGACTCGGCGCAGCACCCAGGGCACGAGGTACTCCCGCGCCCACTGGATGTCCTCCGTGCGGGCGGCACGCCACGTGCGGGCGTGCAGCGGCTCCGGGGCGAGGGGGCGCAGGTCGTTCTCGACGTTCAGCGACTCGAGGACCATGCGCGCGACCTCGTGGTGGCCGTGCGGGTTGAGGTGCAGGCGGTCCGGCGCCCACATCCGCACGTCCTGGATCTCCTGGAGGGACCACTGGTCGGCGACGATGCAGTCGTACCGCTTGGCCAGCGCCCGCAGGTTCTCGTTGTAGATCGCGACCTTCCCGCGGATCCGCCCGAACACGGGGGAGAAGCCCACGTCCACTCCGGTGAAGAGGACGACGGTCGCCCCGTCGGAGCGGAGCCGGGCGAGGCCCGACTCGAAGCGGGACGCGATGTCGTCGGGGTCGGTCCCCGGGCGGATGACGTCGTTCCCGCCCGCGGAGATGGTGATGAGGTCGGGGCGCAGCTCCAGGGCGGGCTCGACCTGCTCGTCGACGATCTGCTGCAGGAGGCGGCCGCGGACCGCCAGGTTGGCGTAGGCGAAGTCCTCGTTCTGGCTGCCCAGGACCTCCGCCACGCGGTCCGCCCAGCCGCGGTGCCCGCCGGGGCTGCCGGGCTCGGGATCGCCGATCCCCTCGGTGAAGGAGTCGCCCAGGGCGACGTAGCGGGACCACGGATGACGCTGCTCGACCATCCCTCCATCATGCTCCGCACCCGGCCGCCGGTGGCACGGCGCGACACGCCGTGCGCCTCCCGGCGTGCCGCGGAGACCGAGCCGCTGTCGGAGGCGTCGGCTAGATTCGGTCCACGTGAACAGTCCCTCGAGCTTCGGTCATCAGGTCGGCACCTCCGCCGCTGAGCACCTGTCCCCGTCGTTCCCGGGCAGGGCACCGTGGGGTACCGCGAACAAGCTCCGCGCCTGGCAGGCGGAGGCGCTCGAGGCCTACTTCCAGCACGAGCCGCGCGACTTCCTGGCCGCCGCGACCCCGGGCGCGGGCAAGACCACCTTCGCGCTGCGGCTGGCCGCCGAGCTGCTGCACAACCGCACGGTCGACCGGATCACCGTGGTCGCTCCGACGGAGCACCTCAAGCGCCAGTGGGCCGAGGCCGCGCACCGCGTCGGCATCCGCCTGGACCCGACCTTCACCAACCGCATGGGCCGTCACGCCCGCCACTACCACGGCGTCGCCGTCACCTACGCGCAGGTCGCCGTCCGCGCCGAGCTCCACCGCGAGCTCACCCTGTCCGGGCGCACCCTCGTCATCCTCGACGAGGTGCACCACGCCGGCGACGCGCTCAGCTGGGGCGACGCGGTGCGCGAGGCCTTCGAGCCCGCCGTCCGCCGGCTCTCGCTGACCGGGACGCCGTTCCGCTCGGACACGGCAGCGATCCCGTTCGTCAGCTACCTGCCGGACGAGGAGGGCATCCGCACCTCGCTCACCGACTACGCCTACGGCTACGGCCGCGCGCTCGCGGACGGCGTCGTCCGGCCGGTGCTGTTCATGGTCTACGCCGGGCAGATGCGCTGGAAGTCGAAGGCCGGCGACGAGATGGAGGCGCGGCTCGGCGAGGGCAACACCAAGGACATCACCTCGCAGGCCTGGCGGACCGCGCTGGACCCGAAGGGCGACTGGATCCCCTCGGTCCTCCGCGCCGCGAACACCCGCCTCACCGAGGTGCGGCGCGCCGTGCCCGACGCCGGCGGCCTGGTCATCGCGACCGACCACTACACCGCGCGCGCCTACGCCGCGATGCTCCGCGAGATCAGCGGCGAGACCGTCACCGTCGTGCTCTCCGACGAGAAGGAGGCGAGCGACCGGATCGAGGAGTTCGCGAAGGACACCGGTCGCTGGATGGTCGCGGTCCGCATGGTCTCCGAGGGCGTCGACGTGCCGAGGCTCGCCGTCGGCGTCTACGCGACATCGGCGTCGACTCCGCTGTTCTTCGCCCAGGCGATCGGCCGCTTCGTGCGCGCGCGGCGCCGCGGCGAGACCGCCTCGGTGTTCCTCCCGAACGTGCCCGGCCTGCTCGCGCTGGCGGGCTCGATGGAGCTGCAGCGCGATCACGCCCTCGACCGCAGGACCTCCGACGACGAGGAGTACCCCGAGGCCGATCTGATGGCCGACGCCGAGCGCAGCGAGAAGGCGTCCTCGGATCTCCTGGAGGAGGGCCGCTTCGAGTCGATCGGCTCGGCCGCCACCTTCGACCGCGTCGTCTACGAGGGCGCCGAGTTCGGGATGGAGGTCGAGGTCGAGAGCGAGGAGGAGCTCGACTTCATCGGCCTGCCGGGGCTCCTCGAGCCCGACCAGGTGCGGGAGCTCCTCCAGCACCGGCAGCAGCGGCAGGCCAAGCGCGCCGGCAGCCGCGCGGGGGCGGCGGCCCCGGCCGAGCCGGCGAGCGAGATCCCGGCGCCGCTCTACCGCACGCTCAAGGAGCAGCGCAGCTTGCTCAACTCCCTGGTCGGCCTGTGGGCGCGGGGGACGGGCGAGTCGCACGGCCAGGTGCACACCGAGCTGCGCCGGCTCTGCGGCGGACCCGCGGTGGCGCAGGCGAGCGTGACCCAGCTGCAGGCGCGGATCGACCTCCTGCGGCGCAGGCTCGGCTCGCACTAATCGCGGTGCGGCGCCCCGGTGAGTGGCGCCGCGCTCTCGACGACGGAGCCGATCGCTGCTCCTGTCCAGCGCGGCCGGCCCCTCCGCGTGCACCGGACAGTCCCTTCGGCGCGTTCTAGCCGATGCACCCGGCGCGGCGCCAGCCCTCCCCGGCGGACCGGACGCGACCGTACTGTTCGAGCGTGACCCACCGGAACGACCTGCCCGCTCATGCGCCTGCAGGACGAACCGGACGGCGGTTCCGGCCGCCGGTCGTGACCACCGGAGGAGGACCGCGCGATGAGCGCTGACCGTCAGGGGAATGCTCGAGACACGCTCGCTAAGCTGAGCAGTCGGTCCGTCGCGGAAGTGACGGACCATCACCCCCGACGTCGGGCATCCGCAGACCGCACATCGGCGTCTCCCGGACTGCCCGAGAACAATCCCCTGAGGAGTCTCGTGGAGACCTGGCCCGGAACCGCCTACCCGTTGGGCGCGACGTTCGACGGAAGCGGCACGAACTTCGCCCTGTTCAGCGAGATCGCCGAGCGCGTCGAGCTGTGCCTCTTCGAGGAGGACGGCACCGAGACGCGCGTCGAGATCCAGGAGTCGGACGCCTACGTCTGGCACTGCTACCTCCCGCAGGTCCAGCCGGGCCAGCGCTACGGCTTCCGCATCCACGGACCGTACGACCCCGATGCCGGCCACCGCTGCAACCCGAACAAGCTGCTGCTGGACCCCTACGCGAAGGCGATCTCGGGGGAGATCGACTGGGACCAGTCCCTCTTCTCGTACACCTTCGGCGACCCGGACTCGACGAACGACGAGGACTCGGCGCCGCACATGATGATGGGCGTCGTCATCAACCCCTTCTTCGACTGGGCCGGTGACCGCCGCCCGCGCACCTCCTACGACAGCACCGTGATCTACGAGGCGCACGTGAAGGGGCTCACCAAGACGCACCCCGACGTGCCGGAGGAGCTCCGCGGCACCTACGCCGGAGTCGCCCACCCCGCGGTGATCGACCACCTCAAGCACCTGGGCGTCTCGGCGATCGAGCTCATGCCCGTGCACCAGTTCGTGAACGACTCCACGCTGATGGACAAGGGCCTCTCGAACTACTGGGGCTACAACACGATCGGCTTCTTCGCACCGCAGAACACCTACTCCTCCACGGGCGACCAGGGCCAGCAGGTCCAGGAGTTCAAGAGCATGGTGAAGGCGCTCCACGCGGCCGGCATCGAGGTCATCCTCGACGTGGTCTACAACCACACGGCGGAGGGCAACCACCTCGGCCCCACCCTGTCGTTCCGCGGCATCGACAACGAGGCGTACTACCGCCTCGTCGACGACGACAAGCGCTACTACATGGACTACACCGGCACCGGGAACACCCTGAACGTGCGACACCCGCACTCGCTCCAGCTGATCATGGACTCGCTGCGCTACTGGGTGACGGAGATGCGCGTCGACGGCTTCCGCTTCGACCTCGCCTCGGCGCTGGCACGCGAGTTCTACGACGTCGACCGGCTCTCCACCTTCTTCGAGCTCGTCCAGCAGGACCCGGTGGTCTCGCAGGTGAAGCTGATCGCCGAGCCGTGGGACGTCGGGCCCGGCGGCTACCAGGTGGGAAACTTCCCGCCCCAGTGGACGGAGTGGAACGGCAAGTACCGCGACACGGTCCGCGACTTCTGGCGCGGCGAGCCGTCGACGCTGGGGGAGTTCGCCTCGCGCCTCACCGGCTCGGCCGACCTCTACGCGCACTCGGGCCGCTACCCGGTCGCCTCGATCAACTTCGTCACGGCGCACGACGGCTTCACCCTCCGGGACCTGGTCTCGTACAACGAGAAGCACAACGACGCCAACGGCGAGGACGGCAACGACGGGGAGTCGCACAACCGCTCCTGGAACCACGGCGTGGAGGGGCCCACGGACGACCCGCGGGTGCTCGCGCTCCGGGCACGCCAGCAGCGGAACTTCCTCGCGACGATGCTGATCTCCCAGGGCGTCCCGATGATCCTCCACGGCGACGAGCTGGGCCGGACCCAGAACGGCAACAACAACACCTACGCCCAGGACAGCGAGCTGACCTGGATCGACTGGGCGCACGCCGACCGGCCGCTGCTCGAGTTCACCGCGGCGCTCATCCGCCTGCGCGCCGAGCACCCGACCTTCCGACGCATGCGCTTCTTCGACGGCCGCCCCGTGCTGCGCGGCGACGGCGAGCCCCTGCCCGACATCGTCTGGTTCACCGCTGCCGGCACCGAGATGTCCCCGTCCGACTGGGACTCCGGTCTCGGCCGATCGGTGGGCATCTACCTCAACGGCAACGGGATCCGCGAGCGCGACCAGCGCGGGCGCCCCGTCACCGACGACAGCTTCCTCCTGTACTTCAACGCCGACGACGTCGACGTCGAGTTCGCGATCCCGAGCGACGAGTACGCGCTCGAGTGGAGCGTCCTCGTCGACACCGCCGGCGCCGAGGCGGACTCGATCCCGCGTCCGGCGGGGGCGATGCTCACCGTCCAGGCGAAGTCTCTCGTCATCCTCCAGGAGCACAGCACCCCCGAGCCCGAGGTCGACCACTCGGTCGCCGCCTCGCTCGCGTCCCTGGCCGCCACCTCGGCCATCCCGATCGTCTCCTCGACGGGACCCACCAGCCCCCACGCCGAGTCGACCGACTCCGCGACCGCACCCTCGACAGGAGCCTGACGTGCGTCTGCCCGCCTCCACCTACCGCCTCCAGATCCGGTCGGCGTTCGACCTCGACGACGCCGCCCGCGTCGCCGACTACGTGCGCGCGCTCGGAGCGGACTGGCTGTACTTCTCGCCGCTGCTGAAGGCCGAGCCCGGCTCGGACCACGGCTACGACGTGGTGGACCACACCGAGGTCGATCCCGATCGCGGTGGCGCGGCCGGCCTGGCGAACGCCTCGGCCGCGGCGCGGGCGGAGGGCCTCGGCGTCCTCATCGACATCGTCCCCAACCACATGGGCGTCGCGACCCCGAGCGAGAACTCGTGGTGGTGGGACCTGCTGAGGAACGGGAAGTCCTCCCGCTACGCCACCGCCTTCGACATCGACTGGGAGGCGGGGGGCGGGAAGCTGCGCGTGCCGATCCTCGGCGACGGTGCGAGCGAGGGAGACAGCGACAGCGAGCTCGACGCGCTCGAGGTCGTCGGCGACGAGCTGCACTACTACGAGAACCGCCTGCCGATCGCGCCCGGCACCGCCGAGCCCGGCGACTCCGGCCGCACGGTGCACGAGCGCCAGAGCTACGAGCTCGTGAACTGGCGCCGCGCCGACGCCGAGCTGAACTACCGCCGCTTCTTCGCGGTGAACACCCTCGCCGCCATCACGGTCGAGCGGCCCGAGGTGTTCGACGCCTCGCACGCCGAGATCGTCCGCTGGTTCACCGAGGGGCTCGCAGACGGCCTGCGCGTCGACCACCCGGACGGCCTGGCCGACCCGGGCGGATACCTCGACGACCTGGCCCGCGCGATCGGCGGTGCCCCGGTCTGGGTCGAGAAGATCCTCGAGGGCGACGAGGAGCTCCCGCCGCACTGGGCGACCGTCGGCACCACGGGCTACGACGCCCTGGCCGACGTCGACCGCATCCTGGTCGACCCCGACGCCCGCCCCGTGCTGGAGGGCCTTGACGCCGAGCTCACGGGAAAGGGCGCCCCGCTGCAGTGGGCCGACCTCATCCACGACACCAAGCGCGGCATCGCCGACGGCATCCTCCGCTCCGAGGTCCTGCGGCTGGCCCGCCTGATCCCCGGCATCGAGGGAGCGGACGACGCGCTGGCGGAGCTCCTGGCGACCTACCCGGTCTACCGCAGCTACCTCCCCTACGGAGCGGAGCACCTCGAGCACGCCCGCGTCGACGCCGTGCGCCGCCGTCCCGAGATCCGCGCGACCATCGACGAGGTCGCCGCGGCGCTCGGCGAGACCGGCACGCCGGTGTCCGTGCGCTTCCAGCAGACCTCCGGCATGGTGATGGCGAAGGGCGTCGAGGACACGGCGTTCTACCGCTTCAGCCGCCTCACCTCGCTGAACGAGGTCGGAGCGGACCCGGACGAGTTCGCGATCGACCTGGTCGAGTTCCACCGCCGCCAGGCCGTGCGCCAGGCCTCGTTCCCCGCCTCGCTCACCACGCTCTCGACCCACGATACGAAGCGCGGCGAGGACACCCGTGCCCGCATCACCGCACTGGCCGAGGACCCGGAGGCGTGGGCGGCGACGCTCCGCGAGCTCCACGACCTCGTCGGCTTCGGCGACGGCCCGATCGAGCACCTGCTCTGGGAGGCCGTCGTGGGGACCTGGCCCGCGAGCCGCGAGCGCCTGCACGCCTACGCCGAGAAGGCGTCGCGCGAGGCCGACGACTCGACGCACTGGACCGCTCCTGACGAGCAGTTCGAGAAGCGGATGCACGCGGCGATCGACGCGGCGTTCGACGAGCCCGCCGTCCGCCGGCTGGTCGAGCAGACCGTCGAGCGGGTGTCGGTTGCCGGCTGGTCGAACGGCCTCGCCGCGAAGCTCGTGCAGATCACCGCCCCGGGCATCCCGGACGTCTACCAGGGCAGCGAGCTCTGGGAGACCTCCCTCGTCGACCCGGACAACCGCCGCGAGGTCGACTTCGGGCAGCGTCGAGCGCTGCTGGAGCGGATCGACGGCGGCTGGAAGCCCGCGATCGACGCCGAGGGAGCCGCGAAGCTCCTCGTCACCTCGCGCGCCCTCCGGCTCCGCCGCGACCGCCTCGAGCTGTTCACCCGCTACGCCGCCGTCCCTGCGATCGGGCCCGCCGCCGAGCACGCGATCGCTTTCGACCGCGGCGGCGCGCTGACCGTCGCGACCCGGCTCCCCGAGGGCCTCGCCGCTTCGGGCGGGTGGAACGGCACGGTCGTGGTCCTGCCCGGGCACCCGATGGAGGACGTCCTCACCGGCCGCACCTTCGCGGGAGGAGTGACTCCGGTCGCCGAGATCCTCGCCGACTACCCCGTGGCACTGCTCGCCCCGGTCTCCTGACCGGTTCCGCCACCGCACCGCAGACCGATACGACCCCTCCTGGAGACAGCAGTGATCAGCACGACTCCCTACCGCTACGCACTCCCGACGACCGGGCCCGAGCGGTTCGACGTCTGGGCCCCCGAGGCCTCGACGGTCGAGCTCCTTCTCGGTGACGACTCGTCGCTGACGATGACCCGCCACGGAGACGACGGATGGTGGCGGGCGCCCGCGTCGGCCCCGGCCACCGGCGAGGTCGACTACGGGTACCGGGTGGACGGCAGCGGTCCGCTGCCGGACCCCCGCTCGCGCCGCCAGCCGAAGGGCGTGCACGAGCTCTCGCGCACGTTCGACCCCTCGGCGCACGAGTGGGGCGACTCCGCCTGGACCGGGCGCGAGCTCGCCGGCGCCGTCATCTACGAGCTGCACCTCGGCACGTTCACACCCGAGGGCACCCTGGACGCGGCGGCGGAGCGCTTCGAGCACCTGCGCTCGATCGGCGTGGACTTCATCGAGCTGCTGCCGGTCAACGCGGTGAACGGAACGCACAACTGGGGCTACGACGGCGTCCTCTGGTACGCCGTGCACGAGCCGTACGGCGGACCCGAGGCGTACCAGCGCTTCGTGGACGCCGCCCACCGCGCCGGCCTCGGCGTGGTCCAGGACGTCGTCTACAACCACCTCGGCCCGAGCGGCAACTACCTGCCGGAGTTCGGCCCGTACCTCAAGAACGAGAAGGCCAACACCTGGGGCAGCTCGATCAACCTGGACGGCGAGGGTTCGGACACCGTTCGCGGGTACATCATCGACAACGCTCTGATGTGGCTGCGCGACTACCACGTCGACGCCCTGCGCCTGGACGCGGTGCACGCCCTCTCGGACGAGCGGGCCGTGCACGTGCTCGAGGAGATGGCGAGCGAGGTGGCCGTGCTGTCGGCCCACGTCGGGCGCCCTCTGACGCTGATCGCCGAGTCCGACCTCAACGACCCGACGCTGATCACTCCGCGGGAGGCGCACGGCTACGGGCTCGACGCGCAGTGGAGCGACGACTTCCACCACGCGGTCCACGTCGCGCTGACCGGGGAGACCACGGGCTACTACGAGGACTTCGCGCCGCTCGGCGCCCTCGCGAAGGTGCTGACCCGGGGCTTCTTCCACGACGGCACCCTCTCGACGTTCCGCGGCCGTCACCACGGCCGTCCGGTGGACACCGAGCACATGCCGACCTGGCGCCTGGTGGTCTGCAGCCAGAACCACGACCAGATCGGCAACCGGGCGGTCGGCGACCGTCTGACGGCGTCCCTCGACGAGGGCCGTCTCGCGATCGCCGCTGCTCTGACGCTGCTGGGCCCTTTCACTCCCATGCTGTTCATGGGCGAGGAGTGGGCGGCGTCGACCCCGTGGCAGTTCTTCACCTCGCACCCGGAGAAGGATCTGGGCGAGGCGACGGCGAAGGGCCGCATCGAGGAGTTCGCGAAGATGGGCTGGGACCCGGAGGTCGTGCCCGACCCGCAGGACCCGGAGACGTTCCTGCGCTCGCGGCTCGACTGGTCCGAGGTCGGGGAGGGGCGTCACGCCCGCACCCTCGAGGTGTACCGCGAGTTGGCGGCGATCCGCCGCCGCTACCCCGAGCTGACGGACCCGCGCTTCGGGTCGCTCTGCGTGGAGTTCGACGAGGAGGCCCGCTGGCTGACTCTCGGCCGCGGTCGGGTGACCGTCGCGATCAACGTCGGCGAGTCCGCCGCCCGCATCGCCCTGCCGGAGGTGGCGGAGACGCTGCTCGGCGTCGGGGAGTACGCGGTGCAGCCCGGGGACACCGAGGTGGATCTCGGCGGTTCCTCGCTGCTGGTGACGCTGAGCTCCTGAGCGCCTGAGGTCCGTGGCGGCCGGCTGTTCAGGTGGCCGGCCGCCGCTGTCCTGAACGGCCGCCTCGGGCCCGAGCGCTCAGAGCGCGACCGCGGCGTACTCCGTCGCGGTCACGACCCGCACTCCCTCGTCGTGGACGAGCAGGAGCGCGCGGAGGGGGATGGCCCGCTTGTGGCACGCCGCCGCCAGGTGACGGGCGAGGACCCGGTCGGTCTCGCCGAGGAAGGCGCGCCCGGGACGTTCCAGGGCGAAGGCGAGCGAGCCCACGTCCTGGTGCGCCACGGCCTTGGCGAGGGTGGCGACGATCCGCTCGGTCTTCTCCTCGTCGGGGTGCACGGGGAGTCCGTCCACCGGGTAGAGGATCGGCAGCTGCACGCCGTCGCGGTCGAGGAAGATCGGCCACAGGGCCCGGCGGTAGGCCGGTCCGATCAGCGAGGAGACGCGCTCGCGCAGCTCGCGGTCGTTCAGGAGCGGCGCATCGAGGTGCGGAGCGGGAGCGGCGTGGTCGAGAGTGGTCATGGTGTCGCTTTCTCGTGGGGCGAGCGGGCGGTGCCGCTGAGGGGTCATCGGAAGTTGCGGGAGGTGGTGCGAGCGCCGACCGTGAGGGTCTCGAACCTGTCGGCGAGGAGGTTCGTCACCCCCTCGTCGGAGCGCTCGAGGATCCCCCTGACCAGCAGGGCGGGTGCCTCGCGGGCCACGCGGCGGTAGCGGTTCCATACTCCGACGGAGCAGATCACGTTGAGGATCCCGTGCTCGTCCTCGAGGTTGAGGAAGGTCACTCCACCGGCTGTGGAGGGACGTTGGCGGTGGATCACGACCCCGCCGACCTCGATCCGGGTCCCCGAGGGGATGGCGGGGAGATCGGCCGAGGAGCGGGCGCCGCGGCGAGCGAGCCCCTCGCGGAGGTGGCGCAGCGGATGGTCGTCGGGCGAGATGCCGGTGGCCCAGAAGTCGAAGACCACGCGCTCCTGAGGGGAGAGCATCGGCAGGAGCGGGGGCTGCACGACGACCGTGGAGCCGGCGAGGAACTCCTCGCGGTCGCCTGCGGCGGTGCCGGCCTCCCAGAGCGCCTGCCGACGCTGCAGACCGAGCGAGTCGAAGGCGCCCGCGGCGCCGAGGGCCTCCAGCTGAGCCGCGGTCGTGCCGACCCGACGCGAGAGGTCGGCCATGCTCGCGTAGGGTCCGCCGCGTTCGCGCTCGGCGACGATGTGCTCGGCGAGCGCGGTGCCGATGCCCTTCACCCCTGCCAGCCCGAGCCGGATCACGAAGCCGCTGTCGCGCCTGTGGTCGTCCGTGTGGAAGTGCTCGGTGCGGTCGAACAGTCCCGTGGGCGGCTGATCGGCGCGGAGGCAGTCGTCGCTCCCGTAGGCGGCGCCGCCCCTCCGGCGTGCGGGGGCGTCCTCCTTCGCCTCGAGCCCGGGAGGCGCCAGGGAGCGGTTGACGTCGGGCGAGACGACCTCCACTCCGTGACGCCGGGCATCGGCGACCAGGGTGTGCGGGGCGTAGAAGCCCATGGGCTGCGCCCTCAGCAGCGCGGCGGTGAACGCGGCGGGGTAGTGCAGGCGGAGCCAGGCGCTCGCGTAGACCAGCAGGGCGAAGCTGATCGCATGGCTCTCGGCGAAGCCGAAGTTCGCGAAGGCCTGGATCCGGAGGTAGATGTCGTCCGCGACCTCGCCCGTGATGCCGTTGCGGGCCATCCCCTGGTAGAGCCGCTCGCGGAGGGTCTCGATCTTCTCGGTCCCGCGCTTGGACCCCATCGCCCGGCGCAGCAGGTCGGCGTCCTCCGCGTTGCAGTCGCCGACGGCCACGGCCACCTGCATGAGCTGCTCCTGGAAGAGCGGCACGCCGAGGGTGCGCTTGAGCGGCGTCACGAGGAGGGGGTGCTGGTACGTCACCGGCTCCTCGCCGAGCTTGCGGCGGATGTAGGGGTGGACCGCACCGCCCTGGATGGGGCCGGGGCGGATGAGCGCGACCTCGATCACCAGATCGTAGAAGCGGCGCGGCTGCAGCCGGGGGAGGGTGCCCATCTGCGCCCGGCTCTCGACCTGGAACACCCCGATCGAATCGGCGCGGCAGAGCTGGTCGTAGACGCCCTTCTCCTCCCGGGGGAGGGTGGAGAGGTCCCACTTCTCGCCGACGTGCTCGGCGACGAGGTCGAACGTGTACTGCAGGGCGGCGAGCATCCCGAGCCCGAGGAGGTCGAACTTGACCAGGCCCATCCAGGCGCAGTCGTCCTTGTCCCACTGCAGGACGGTGCGGTCCTCCATCCGGGCGGGCTCGATCGGGCAGACCTCGCCCACGGGCCGGTCGGTCAGCACCATGCCGCCGGAGTGGATGCCCAGGTGCCGGGGCGTGCCCAGCACCCGGGTGGTCAGGGCGACCACGTCCTCGGGGATGTCGTGGTCGGTGCTCTCGGTGACGGACCCCCACCGCTCGACCTGCTTCGACCAGCCGTCCTGCTGCCCGGCGCTGTATCCGAGGGCCTTGGCCATGTCGCGCACGGCGAACTTGGGCCGGTAGGTGATGACGTTGGCGACCTGGGCCGCGTTCAGACGTCCGTACTTCCGGTAGACGTACTGGATCACCTCCTCGCGCCGCTCCGAGTCGAAGTCGACGTCGATGTCGGGCTCCTCGTCGCGGATGCTGGAGAGGAACCGCTCGAACGGCAGGTCGTAGAAGATCGAGTCGACCGCCGTGATGCCCAGGACGTAGCAGACCGCCGAGTTGGCGGCCGAGCCGCGTCCCTGGCAGAGGATGCCGTTCCGCTTGGCGTAGTGGACGATGTCGTGGACGATCAGGAAGTAGCCCGGGAAGTCCTTCTGCTCGATCACCGCGAGCTCCTTCTCGAGGCGCGCGAGGACGTCGGCGTCGGCGCGGGGGTACTTGGCCGGCACGGCCTCGCGCACGAGCTCGCGCAGCCAGCTCATCGAGGTGTGCCCCTCGGGGACCTCCTGGCGCGGCAGCCGGGGCCGGACTCGGCCGAGCTCGAAGGCGATCTCGTCGGCGACGCGCACCGTGTTCTCCACGGAGCCGGGGTAGCGGCCGAAGCGCTCGGCCATCTCGGCGCCGGAGCGCAGGTGGGCGCCGCCCGCTGCGGGGAGCCAGCCGTCCATCTCGTCGAGGCTCCGGCGTGCTCTGACCGCGGCGAGGGCCGTCTGGAGGGGGCGCTCCTCCGGCCGGGCGTAGTGCACGTTCCCGGTGGCGACCGTCCGCAGCCGGAGCTTCTCGGCGATCGTCGCCAGCTGGTCGTTGGCGCGCGAGGCGAGGGGATCCCCGTGGTCGTACAGCTCCACGAGGACGTTGGCGGGACCGAAGAGCCGGACGAGCTCGCGGACCTCCTGCTCGGCCGCGGCCACTCCTGCGGCGGCGAGCGCGTGACGGACCGCTCCCTTGCGGCAGCCCGTCAGCACGATCCAGTGGCCGTCGGCGGCGCGCGCGAGCTCCTCGAGGTCGTAGCTCGGCTTGCCCTTCTCGGCTCCGGCGAGCTGGGCGGTGGTGATCGCACGGGCGAGGCGGTGGTAGCCCTCCTCGCGGCGCGCGAGGACGAGCAGGTGGGTCCCCTCCGGATCGGCGACCCCGTTCTGAGGCGAGGTGAGCCCGATCGAGAGCTCGGCTCCGAAGGCCGTGCGGACGGCGTGCCCCTGCGCGGCCTCGGCCATCCTCACGATGCCGTAGAGGCCGTCGTGGTCGGTGAGCGCGAGAGTGTCGATGCCGAGCCGGACCGCCTCCTCGACCAGCTGCTCCGGCTTGCTCGCCCCGTCGAGGAAGCTGAAGTGGGAGTGGGCGTGCAGCTCGGCGTAGGGCACCGGATGAGCCGGCGGCCGGACGTCGTCCCCGGCCACGTAGGCGGGGCGCTTGTGCGACCAGGCCGGACTGTCGCCGCCGTCGCCCCGGATGACCGTGCCGTCGGCGCGCTTGCCGCTGGAGAGGCGGCGCTCGAACTCCGACCAGGGGATCGGCGGGTTGTTCCAGCCCATCGGGGCTCCTTCGGTGCTCGTTCGCGGTGGTGGAGGGATGCTCCGGTTCAGTCGTAGCGGGCCTCTGCTGCCCAGACCCCGTCGAGGCAGAGCAGCAGCCAGGCGACACCGGCGGCGTCGACCACCTGGAAGCGGTCGTAGCGGACGGCGGTGCTCGGATCCCACCAGCGCTCGTCGATCGGCCAGGGACCCGCCCATCCGGCGAGGGGCTCCAGGCGTGCCTGAGAGGTCCCGGGGGTGAAGTAGGCGGGCACGGAGCTGAGGGCGCCGCGCTCGTCGACCGCGACGGGTTCGCCCCTCGGTCCGCGGACCAGCACGGCCGCGGGCTCCGCGAAGACCGTCGGCGGGAGGGGCGGCGGCAGGGAGCCGGGCCAGGGCAGGGTCCTCGGCCGTGCGTCGCCCGGCTCCCGGTCGCCCCAGGGGATCAGGTGCTGGCGGTCGCGGAGGGATCGACCCCCTCCGATCGACGCGGTCATCACGGCCTCGTGCCCGAGCATGCTCTGCACGCGGCTCAGCCCGTGGTGGACGCGCTCCTCCGGAGCGGTGCCCCAGAGACCCTGCTCGTGGTTGCCGATCGCGTCGACCGCCTCGGGCTCGACGCACAGCCGCGAGATCGGCGCTCCGAGACCGGTGTCGATCTCCCCGCTGCCCTGCAGCTGCCAGCGGACCCGGTCGAGCACGTCGCCCGGGGTGAACCATCTCGGGTGCAGCCAGCTCCGGGAGGAGACCTCACCGCGCTCGCTGACGACCTCGATGCGGATGGCGGTCGCGACCAGCTGTGCGCGGGTGAGCCCGGCGACGAACTCCTCCGCGGGGACGCGGAAGGCGAAGGCGGCCTGGTCGATGCGGTCCAGAGGGGGCTCGAACTCCATCGCCCGGTCGAGGCGCTCCGGCGGGAGCCGGGGCACCACCGTCTCCGACTCCGCACCGGCGGCGAGGAGGTGCGCGTGGGCGCCGTCCGGTCCGAACCGGGCGGCGACGTCCTCGCGAGGGAGGGCGGCGAAGGCGCCGAGGGTGCGGACGCCGAGTCTGCGCAGGAGCGCCACCAGGTCGTCCCCCCGGCGGGGAGCACGTGCAGGGGCTGCGACGGACTCGGTCTCGAGGGCGTCGAGCGGGAGAGGAGCGAGGAAGCCTGCCGCTGCTCCTGGGGGCACGACGGCGACGGGGCGGCCGGAGTGCTTCGCGGCGAGCTCGGAGGCGAAGAGCCCGTCGGCGATCCCGATGCGGGCGTCGGGGAGACCCAGCTCGGCCAGCCGCTGCAGGATCGCCTCGGCCGCGCTCTGCTCGCTCCCGTAGTAGCGGCGCGGACCGCGGGCGCGGATCGCGCACAGACCGGGCCTGATCAGCTGGACGCCCGGGGTGATCTCCTCGAGCGCCTGGATGAGCGGCTCGAACGCCCGGTGGTCGAGCACCGGGTCGTACGGGAGGACGGCGAGACCCGTGCAACGGGACTGCGCCTCGCGCACGCGCATGCCCCGCCGGACCCCCTCCGCCCGGGCAGCGGGGGAGGAGGCGAAGACCAGGCTCTTCTCCGTGAGGGCCAGGGGGTGCTCGTCGCTGAGGCCGGCGTCGGCGGCGGCCGCGAGGAGGGGCCAGTCGGGGCACCAGACGAGGATCGTCCGCCGCAGCTCGGGTGCGCTCGCCATCTCAGACCGCCCGCTCGTGCAGGCGGCCGTGCTCGACCCGGGAGCCGAAGGCGCTCTCGACGCCGGGCATGCTCATCCGCACCGTGCGCACCCGGGTGCCGGCCCGGCCGACCACATCGACCATCGCCTCCCGGGAGCGCAGGTAGCCGTGGCCGTCGCCGAGCCCCTCCCAGCGGCTGCTGCGGATGCTGAGCCGCGCCTCGGCCTGGGGCCACTCGCCGAGGACCACGAGCGCGGCACCCCGCTGGCGCAGTCGTGCTCCCAGACGCGAGACGTCGGCCGAGGAGACGGAGGCGGGCGGACGGGTGAGCACGACGGTCAGCACATCGACCAGAGCGGCGGTGACGGTGAGCCAGTGCTCGGCCGGTGCGGGCACGAGCACCAGGCGCTCGAGGTCGATCCCCATGCCGGCCGCGGCCTCGGCCCCGAACTCCGGGACGCCCACCACGCCGCACCACGAGCCCTCGGCGGACGGGCCGGCGAGCAGCCCCATCGCCAGACTCATCGAGCCCTCCACCGAGTAGGCGGCACCCTGCTTGAGCGAGCCGCCCGGGAGCACGGAGGAGAAGGCCGGCAGGGTGGCGAGGCTCCTGGTCTCGAGAGTGGTCGCCTGCATGTCCCGGATGCGGGACTGCAGCTCCTTCACCGACGCGAGCTGCCGCAGAAGGGGCTCTGCGGCCTCGGCCGTCTCCGCGGAGACGAGGGGTGAAGGGGGGCTCATCTGCCCATGTTCGAACATGTGTTCGAGTATGTCAATCGCCACCGACATCCACCGGCGAGCCGCTCGGACCCCTCCGCGACCGCCCGGCGAGGCGCACTGAGGAGGAGGTTCCAGACGTCCCGGTCAGTCTCGCATCCGCCTCCGACATCCCCGTCCGGGGGCGTTCTGCACCGGGTCTCGGCGAGGGAGGGCCTCCTGCCGCGCCTCTACCATGGGAGCCATGTCCGACGCCCTGCCCGACCACGCCGACTCCGACGCCACCGCCCCGGCCGCGCCGCGCAGAAGGACCCTCGTGGTCAAGATGGGGTCCAGCTCGGTCACCAAGCAGTCGGGTCCGGATCCCGTTCTCCTGGCCAGCGCGCTCGAGAGCGCCTTCGCCGCCCGCGCGCTGGGCTGGGACGTCGTGCTGGTCTCCTCCGGCGCCGTGTCCTCGGGCCGGGCGCTCTTCGCCCGCTCGCAGGAGGAGCCGATCAGCGCCCGCCTGGCGGCAGCGGTGGGCCAGACCGTCCTGATGGGCTTCTACCGCTCGGTGGCCGAGCTCTCGGGCGCCCTGGTCGCGCAGATCCTCATCGGCGAGTCCGACCTCGCCTCTCCCCGGCAGATGGCACACGTCGCCGAGGCGATCCGCCACGCCCTCGACGCCGGAGTCGTGCCCGTGGTCAACGGCAACGACACGATCGACTCCGCCGGCTCGGACAACGACGGCGTCGCCGGCGGATTGGCGATGCTCCTCGGCGCGGACCTGCTGCTGCTGCTCACCGACGTCCCCGGCGTCTTCGCCGGCAGCATCGCCGAGGGCGTGCACCTCGAGGAGCTGGGCATCTCGGAGCTGCGCCGCATCGGCGTGCAGAAGGGCGGTACCGGCCGAGGGGGCATCCGCTCCAAGCTGCGGGCCGCCGAGCTCGCCGCGCACAACGGCGTCTCGACCAGGATCGCCGGGGCGCGCACCCCCGAGGTCATCCTGGGCGCCCTGGGAGGGCCGGGCCCGGGCACCCTCGTCCGCGCCGTGCACGCGCATCCGCCCGTGGAGCAGCGCTGGATCTCCGGAGTGGCCACCGGCCGCGGCCGCGTCGAGATCAACCTCGAGGCCGAGCGGAGCATCGGAGCCGGCTCGAGCCTGTTCGCCTCGGGCATCAAGCGCGTCTCCGGCGAGTTCGGCGGCGGCGACGTGATCGAGGTGCGCGCCCTCAGCGGAGAGCTCCTCGCGCGCGGCGTCTCCCGCGTCTCCTCGCGTCTGCTGACCCTGGTCCGCGCACTCCGGGTCGACGAGATCGCCCGCGTCTTCGTGGCGGTCCTCGGGCATGCCGCCACGACGGCGCCGTCGGCGAGTCCGGAGGGGGAGGAGAGGCCGCAGCTGACCCGCGCTCTGGAGTACGCGCGCACTCTCTCCTCCGAGCACGCGCGGGCCGTCGCGATGGAGATCGTCTCCCTCTTCCCCGCCGAGAGCATCTCGGCCCTGCTGGGACAGGGCGCGGGGGAGGGCGAGCTCGTCGAGCGCTACACCCGCCTCGTCCGCACCCTCGCCATCGTGGAGAACGAGAACCTGGCCGTCTTCCGCTCCTGACCGCCGGTGGCGCGCCACTTCTCAGTGCATTTCGCGCCTTCGCGTCATGATCGCCGTTCTCCGGTGTCTTCCTGGTGATGGCGCCGCTCCTGGGCGCCCCCGACGGAACGGATCATCGATGAGCGTCCCCACTTCCACAGCCGGCCACTTCCGCGAGTCCGACATCACGCCCGAGAGCTTCGAGACCGAGAGGCTCGAGCGGCGGCTCGCCCTGCTCGAGGCCTCGATCGCCCAGGGGGAGCGGGCACTGCTGGGCCGGGTCGACCCGAGCAGCGGAGCTCCCCTCCCAGGCGCCTGCGGGGGGCACCGAGCCCAGCTGGTCAGCAACCTGACGACGGAGCGGGCCCTCGCCGACCGCATCCGGGAGATGCTCGCCGCTCGGAGCTGACGGGGTGCGTACGGCACGATGGGGCCATGGTCACCATCACCGTCGCCGGTCTCGCCCAGCACTTCCACCCCGCCGAGCGGGGCACCGTCCGCCTCGAGATCCGGCGCGAGTCGCGATCCCGGCCCCAGGCGCTCGCCGAGGTCACCGCCCTGCACGCGCGGGTCCGTGAGGAGGCGGCCGCCGAGCAGGCGTCCGGCGCCGCCACCTGGTGGTCCTCCGATCAGATCTCGGTCTCCTCGATCCGCCGGTACATCAAGGACTCGGACGTCACGCAGCTGTTCCATGTCGCGGCCGCCGGGGTCCGGGTGAAGTACCGGGACTTCGCGGCTCTCGGGCGCTGGGTCGGCTCGATCTCGGAGGTGCCGGGGATCCAGATCTCGGGGGTCGACTGGGACGTGACGGCGGCACGACGTTCGGGCATCGAGCGCGAGGTCCGCACCGCTGCCGTCCGCGACGCGCGCGAGCGGGCCGAGGCCTATGCGGCGGCTCTCGGCCTGACCGAGGTGCGGGTGCTGACCCTCTTCGAGCCGGGACTGCGGCCGCACACGCGCATCGAGGGCGGCTCGGCGATGATGAGCCGCGCCAAGGCGTTCTCCTCTCCTGAGGAGCCGTTGGCCCTCAAGCCGGAGGACATCGAGGTCACCGCCTCGGTCTCCGCCGACTTCGAGGCGCACTGACGCGGAGACGCGACCGGGCGCCCGGTTCCGCTGCGGACGGAGAGCGCCTGCCTGCACCTGCGACCCGCTGATCGTCTGCATGGCGACCCCGAGAGTCGCCCCGAGGCGACCGACCATCCGCTCCACGACGACCCCCTCCGCCCCGATCAGCGGGCACGCGACCACCATACGTGTATTGAGGACTCCTCGGGAGCTCTGTCGCGGTTCGGGGTCCGCCGTGCACACCACCCGGGAATAGCGGGGGACCCCCGAGCGCTGAGGCAGGCATGGTCTCGCGTATCGGCTTCCTCTCCTTCGGCCACTACCAGTCGGTCCCCGGGTCTCAGACCCGCTCGGCTCGCGACGTCCTCCTCCAGACGATCGAGCTCGCGGAGGCGGCGGAGGAGATCGGCATCGACGGCGCCTACGTCCGCGTGCACCACTTCGCGCCGCAGCTCGCCTCGCCGTTCCCGCTGCTGGCGGCGATCGCCGCGCGCACCCGCCGCATCGAGATCGGCACCGGGGTCATCGACATGCGCTACGAGAACCCGCTCTACATGGCGGAGGAGGCGGCCGCCACCGACCTGATCTCCGACGGCCGGCTCGAGCTCGGGGTCAGCCGGGGATCGCCCGAGACCGCCCTGCGCGGGTCCGAAACGTTCGGCTTCGTCCCCCCGGAGGGGATGACCGACGCCGACCTCGCCCGGCAGAAGGTGCGCATCCTCCGGGAGGCGCTCGCCGGGGCACCCGTCGCGCAGTCGGATCCGGCGATGACGCGCCAGTCGCTCCCGCTCTCGATCGAGCCGCGCTCGCCCGGCCTCGAGGACCGGATCTGGTGGGGTGCCGGCAGCTTCGCGACCGCGCGCTGGGCGGCCGAGCAGGGCATGAACCTGCAGTCGTCGACGCTGCTGCTGGAGGAGGAGGGCGTGCCCTTCGACGAGCTGCAGGCCCGCCAGATCCGCGAGTACCGCGCCGCGTGGAGCGAGGCGGGCTGGGCGCGCACCCCGCGCGTCTCCGTCTCGCGCAGCGTCCTCCCGATCACGAGCGATCTCGACCGTCTGTACTTCGGCGGCCGCGGTGAGCAGGACCAGGTCGCCACCCTCGAGGGCGTCCGCGCCCGCTTCGGCCGCAGCTACACGGGCGAGCCGGACGCCGTCGCCGCCGAGCTCGCTGCGGACGCCGCCGTGCAGGAGGCGGACACGCTGCTGCTCACCGTTCCCAACCAGCTCGGGGTCGAGTACAACGCGCGGCTCCTGCGCACTGTCGTGGAATCGATCGCTCCGGCTCTCGGCTGGTCGCCGGCAGCAGTGGGCGTCTGACACCGAGGCTCGGTCCGTGCGGGAGGGCCCTGCGGTGCAGGAGCGCCCGTCCGCTGCAGAAGCGCCCGTCCGATGCAGCAGCCGCCCCGTCTCCTCGTGAGGAGCCGGGGCGTCTGCACACTCCGCCCACAGCATCCCTCCCGCCGGCGCGAGGAGGGGACGGTGCCGGTAACGACGGAACCCCCCGCCTCTCCGAGGAGAGACGAGGGGTTCCGATCAGTGTGTCCGAGGGGGGACTTGAACCCCCACGCCCTATACGGGCACTAGCACCTCAAGCTAGCGCGTCTGCCATTTCCGCCACCCGGACGAGTGTTTCCTTTGACCTGCGTTTCCGCGGCCGAAGAAGACATTAGCACGGTTCCGGAGCCTCTCACGCCACCTCGCGGCCCACCGGCCTCCGCGCGCCGTCGAGCCCGCGCCGGTACCGTTGCCCGCATGTCCGACAGCATCGACAGCGCGCCCGTGACCGACAGCACCCTCGACGAGACGGCGCTCATCGCGCGCGATCTCATCCGCTTCGACACCAGCAACTACGGCGACGGGAAGGCGGAGCCGGAGCGCCCGGCCGCGGAGTACGTCGCGGCGAAGCTGCGCGACCTCGGCCTCGAGCCGGAGCTGATCGACTCCGACCCGGGACGCACGAGCGTCGTGGCGCGGGTCGCGGGGGAGGACCGCGAGCGCGGCGCCCTCGTCGTCCACGGGCACCTCGACGTGGTGCCCGCCGTCGCCGACAACTGGAGCGTCGACCCGTTCGGCGGCGAGATCAAGGACGGCATGCTCTGGGGCCGCGGCGCGGTCGACATGAAGAACATGGACGCGATGATCCTCGCCTCGCTCGGCGACATCCTCCGCGAGGGGCGGCGCCCCTCCCGCGACCTCGTCATCGCCTTCTTCGCCGACGAGGAGGCGGGCGGCGTGCGGGGATCGGGATTCCTGGCCCGTGAGCGGCCCGAGCTGTTCGCCGGAGCGACCGAGGCGATCAGCGAGGTCGGCGGCTACTCGATCGAGCTGGCCGGCAAGCGCGCCTACCTCGTGCAGACGGGCGAGAAGGCGCTGATGTGGCTGACCCTCCGCGCGCACGGCACGGCGGGGCACGGCTCGCAGATCAACTCCGAGAACGCCGTCACCCGGCTGGCGCAGGCGATCGCCCGCATCGGCAGCGAGGAGTGGCCCACGCGCCTCACCGACACCACGCGCGAGCTGCTCGACGAGGTCGCCCGCCTGCTCGGCCACGACCCCCAGCGCAGCACTCCGGAGGAGCTGGCACTCGCCACCGGCACCGCCTCGCGCTTCATCGCCGCGACGCTGCGCACCACCGCCAATCCGTCGATGCTGTCGGCCGGCTACAAGGCCAACGTCATCCCGGACACCGCGGAGGCCACCATCGACGTGCGCGTCCTCCCCGGCGAGGAGGATGCGGTGCTCGAGCGGCTGAAGGTCCTCGCGGGCGAGCACGTCGAGATCCTCGTCCAGCACCGCGACATCGGACTCGAGGTGCCCTTCGCCGGCCCCCTCGTCGAGAGCATGGCCGCCTCGATCCGCCGGTTCGATCCGGGCGCCGAGGTCCTCCCGTACCTGCTCTCCGGAGGCACCGACAACAAGGCGCTCTCGACGCTCGGCATCACCGGATACGGGTTCGCGCCGCTCCAGCTGCCGTCTTCCCTGGACTTCCCGGCGCTGTTCCACGGGGTCGACGAGCGCGTTCCACTGGACGCACTAGTGTTTGGCAGGAAGGTCCTGACCGATCTCCTGCTGAGCTCCTGACGGCGCCGCGGACGGGGTCAGCACCGACCGATCCCGACCGACTGCTGGCCGACGACGCCCCAGCCCTCCTCGAAAGTGACGCATGGGCCTGCTCGACGCGCTGATCCTGGGACTCGTCCAGGGTCTGACCGAATTCCTCCCCATCTCCTCCAGCGCCCACCTCCGGATCGTCAGCGAGCTGCTGCCCGGTCTCGGCGGCCGCGACACCGGAGCCGCGTTCACCGCGATCACGCAGCTGGGCACCGAGACCGCCGTCATCATCTACTTCTGGCGCGACATCGTGCGGATCGTGTCGCACTGGGCGCGCTCCCTCGTCGGCCGGATCCCGCGCTCGGACCCGGACGCCCGCATGGGCTGGCTCATCATCCTGGGCAGCCTCCCGATCATCGTCCTCGGCCTCGTCTTCCAGGACGCGATCGAGACGACCCTCCGCTCCCTGTGGGTGGTGGCCACCACCCTCATCCTCTTCGGCATCCTGCTCGGCATCGCCGACGCGGTCGGCGCGAAGAAGCGCCGCCTGCGCGACCTGGGAGTCCGCGACGGCCTGATCTTCGGAGGCGCGCAGGCGCTCGCCCTGATCCCCGGCGTCTCGCGCTCGGGAGGCACCATCACCGCCGGCCTCTTCCTCGGCTACGAGCGCAAGGCGGCGGCGCGCTACTCCTTCCTCCTCGCGATCCCCGCGGTGTTCGGCAGCGGTCTCTACCAGCTGTACAAGAGCATCAGCGACCCGGTCGTGCTCCCGAACCAGGTCCAGGTCGGCGGGCTCGAGACCCTCGTGGCGACCATCGTCGCGTTCGTGGTCGGCTTCGTCGTGATCGCGTTCTTCATGAGCTACATCTCCCGCCGCAGCTTCCTCCCGTTCGTCGTGTACCGCATCGTCCTCGGCGTCGTCCTGATGGTCGCGCTCGCCACCGGCCTGATCGCCGCCTAGATGCGCGCCTGGACCGCCGCCGACGTCCCCGCCCTGCCCGGCCGGGGGAGCGCACCGCTCCTGCACGACACCGCGACCGCCGGCCCCGTCGAGCTCGACGCGCCCAGCGGAGTCGCGAGCCTCTACGTCTGCGGCATCACGCCCTACGACGCCACCCACCTCGGGCACGCGTCGACCTACCTCGCCTTCGACACGGTCCAGCGCGTCTGGCTCGACGCGGGCTACACGGTCGAGTACGCCCAGAACGTGACCGATGTCGACGACCCGCTGCTCGAGCGTGCGACGGCCACCGGCGTCGACTGGCGCGACCTCGCCGAGGAGCAGGTCGAGCTGTTCCGCGGCGACATGGCCGCCCTGCGCGTCCTGCCTCCGCAGCACTACGTCGGAGTCACCGAGACCGTGGATCCCATCGCGGAAGCGGTCGCCCGCCTGGAGCGCGACGGCGTCGCCTACCGCGTCGCTGCTCCGGACGCGGCGGAGGAGGGCGCGAGCGACCTCTACTACGACATCGCCGCAGCCGAGAGCGCCGTCTGGCACCTGGGCAGCGAGAGCCGGCTCGACGCGGAGTCGATGGCCCGCCTCTCGGCGCTGCGCGGGGGCGACCCGGAGCGCGCCGGCAAGCGCGACCCCCTCGATCCGCTGCTCTGGCGGGCCGAGCGCGCCGACGAGCCCGCCTGGGACGCCGAGGTCGGCCGCGGCCGTCCGGGCTGGCACATCGAGTGCTCGGTGATCGCCCTCGACCGGCTCGGACCCGAGTTCACCCTGCAGGGCGGCGGCAGCGACCTGGTCTTCCCGCACCACGAGTTCAGCGCCGGCCACGCCGCTTCGCTGTCCGGCCGTCCTCTGGCCCGCGCCTACGCGCACGCCGGGATGGTCGCCTACCAGGGCGAGAAGATGAGCAAGTCGCTCGGGAACCTGGTGCTGGTCTCCCGTCTGCGGAGCGAGGGCGCGGACCCGCGGGCGATCCGCCTCGCGCTCCTCGCGCACCACTACCGCTCCGACTGGGAGTGGCTGCCCGAGGACCTGCCGTCGGCCGAGGCGCGCCTGGTGCGCTGGGAGGCGGCCCTCGCCGCCGTGGGACCGCGCTCGGCGCTCGAGGTGCTGGCGCAGCTGCGCGAGGCGCTGGCCGACGACCTCGGCACTCCGGCCGCCCTCGCCGTCGTCGACGCCGCACTGACCGAGGGCGTGGACGACCCGTCGCTCCTGCGCGACGCGGTCGACGCCCTGCTCGGGGTGCGCCCGGCCTGAACCCCTTAAGGCTCGAGTCCCGTCCGGCTCGAGTCCCGTACGGCTCGAGTCCCGTCAGGGTCCCGTCAGGGCGGCCCGGAGTGTCATCGGTCGGGAACAGTCCAGTGATCGACGACCGTCTCGGACGAGCGGGCGCCGGTGGAGGCTACGGCCGCCAGGGCTCCTCGCCGGAGCGGCCGTCGCCGCGGCGGCGCAGGTAGCGCTCGAACTCCTGGGCGATCGCCTCGCCGCTCGCCTCCGGCGAGTCGACGGTGTCGCGCGCCTGCTCGAGCTGGGCGATGTACGACGCCATCTCCTCGTCCTCGGCGGCGAGGGCGTCGATGCCGCGCTCCCACTCCTCCGCCTCCTCGACGAGGTCGCCGCGGGGGATCGCCAGGCCGACGACCTCCTCGAGCTTCTCGAGCAGCGCCAGCATCGCCTTGGGCGAGGGCGCGTTGTGCACGTAGTGCGGGACGGAGGCCCAGATCGAGACGGCGGGGATGCCGACCTTCTGCGCGGCCTCGCCGATCACGCTGAGGATGCCGACCGGCCCCTCGTAGCTGGAGCGCTCGAGCTCGAACGAGCTCCGCAGCTCCGCGTTCTCGCTCGAGGCGAAGATCGAGATCGGCCGGGTGTGCGGGACGTCGGCGAGCATCGCGCCGAGGAAGACGACGGCGGAGATGTCGATCGCGAGCATGGCGTCGACGACCTCGGCGGCGAAGCTCTTCCAGCTGCGCGAGGGCTCGGTGCCGATCATGAGGTACAGCGCGCTCTCGGCGTCGACCGAGGTGTCGGCCGGGCCGAAGATCTGGGTGCCGGGCCAGGCGAGGCTGCGGCGGCCGTCCTCGCCGATCGAGAGCATGGGGCGGGTGTACTGGAAGTCGTAGTACTGCTCGGCGTCGACGGCGAAGAGGGGCACGTACTCCCCGGCGTCCTTGACCAGCCGCAGCGCGCCGCTGGCGGCGTCCCCGGCGTCGTTCCAGCCCTCGAAGGCCACGACCAGGACGTTCCCCGTGATCACGTTCATAGGCAGGATCTCCGCGTTCGGCTCGATGTGCGGGGAGCGCACACCGCGCCTGTCCCTCCGACCAGGATAGGACCGCCCCCGGCCCCGCCCGTCCCGTCCGGCGGGATCGGCCGCCCTGTTCGCTCTCGGCCCGCGGCCGGGGAAGGGCGCGGCCCTGCCGGTACCATGGTCGCTCGTGACTCCCGAGACCTCCGCCCGGCCGCTGTCCTCCGAGCCGCTCGGAGGAGCGTCCGCCCCCGCCGCCGTCCTCTGGGACATGGACGGGACGCTCGTCGACACCGAGCCGTACTGGATGGCGTCGGAGCACGCGCTCGTCTCCTCCTTCGGCGGAGTGTGGACCCACGAGGACGCGATGGGACTCGTCGGCTCGGGCCTGCCCGCCGCCGCCCGCATCCTGCAGGGCAAGGGCGTCGACCTCTCCGTCGACGCGATCATCGACCGGATGACCGACGAGGTCGTAGACCAGCTGGCCGTGAGCATCCCGTGGCGACCGGGCGCGCTCGAGCTGCTGCGCGCGGTGTCCGAGGCGGGAGTGCCGCAGGCGCTGGTCACGATGTCGATCTCGCGGATGGCCGCGGCCGTCGTGGACCGGATCCCGTTCCCCGCCTTCGCCGCCGTCGTCAGCGGCGACATGGTCGAGCGCAGCAAGCCCCACCCCGAGGCGTACCTCCTCGCCGCGAGCACCCTCGGCGTCGACATCGCCGCCTGCGTCGCGATCGAGGACTCCCTCACGGGCCTCGGCGCGGCCGTCGCCTCCGGAGCCGCGGCGATCGGCGTCCCGCACCAGCTGGAGCTGGACCCCGCCGCCCCCTACGCCCTCTGGCCCACTCTCGCGGGCCGCACCGTCGCGGACCTCGCGACGGTGTCCTCCGAGCACCGCGGCTCCGGCCCGGCCACGACCGAGACGGAGGCCCGCCGATGACCGGTGAGGCACTGCAGCATTCCGGACCCTTCCGCGCGGGGGACCGCGTCCAGCTGACGGGACCCAAGGGGCGGATGAACACCATCACGCTCGTTCCCGGCAAGGTGTTCCACACGCACCGGGGCGGCATCGAGCACGACACGGTGATCGGGCTGCCCGACGGCTCGGTGGTGACCAACACCGTCGGCGTCGAGCACCTCGCGCTGCGCCCTCTCCTCGCCGACTTCGTGATGTCGATGCCCCGCGGCGCGGCGATCGTGTACCCGAAGGACGCGGCCCAGATCCTCGCCCTCGCCGACGTCTTCCCCGGCGCCCGCGTGGTCGAGGCCGGTGTCGGCTCCGGCGCGCTCTCGCTCTGGCTGCTGCGGGCGGTGGGTCCGACCGGCCGGCTGTCGTCGTTCGAGCGGCGCGAGGAGTTCGCGGATGTCGCACGGGCGAACATCGAGACCTTCCTCGGCTACACGCCCGACAACTGGAGCGTCACCGTCGGCGACCTCGTCGAGGCGCTGCCCGGCACGGTCCCGTCCGGCGAAGCCGACCGCGTCGTGCTCGACATGCTCGCGCCCTGGGAGTGCCTCGACGTCGCCGCCGAGGCGCTCACGCCCGGGGGAGTGCTCCTCTGCTACGTGGCGACCGTCACGCAGCTCTCGCGGACGGCGGAGGCGATCCGCGCCTCGGGCCTGTTCACGAACCCGTCGTCGAACGAGACCATGGTCCGCGGCTGGCACGTCGAGGGCCTCGCGGTCCGGCCGGACCACCGGATGATCGGCCACACCGGCTTCCTCATCACCGCTCGCCGGCTCGCTCCGGACACCGTGCTCCCCGAGCTCAAGCGCCGCCCGTCGAAGACGGACTTCAGCGACGAGGACGTGGAGGCCTGGACCCCCGGCGCGCTCGGCGAGCGCGCCGTGAGCCCCAAGAGCCTGCGCAAGCGGGTCCGCGAGTCCGCTACCAGCGCCGAGCTCTCCCGGGCCCGCGGGTTCGGCGAGGAGACCGCGGAGCCCGACGACGAGGGCATCCTCTAAGCTGTTCCCGGCCTCCGGGCCGTCTCCACCCCGGGCGTCACCGCTCCCCTTCTCTCGAATCGAGGACCCGTGCGCAGGACCACCGCGCTCATCGCCGGCATCGGCATCGTCGCCGCTCTCACCGGATGCACCGCGTCCTCCTCGCAGGCGGACTGCGACGCTCCTTTCTCCTCCGGCGACTCCTCGGCGGCGGTCAGCGCCACGGGCGACTTCGGAGCGAAGCCGGACGTCAGCGTCCCGACACCGCTGAAGGCGGACGGCACGCAGGTCAGCACCCTCATCGAGGGCTCGGGCGCACCGCTCGAGAAGGGCCAGCTCGTCACCATCGACTACACCCTGGTCAACGGCGCGGACGGCACGGTCCTCGAGACCTCGCCCTACGACGGGTCGAGCACCGCCCGCTTCGGCGTCGGCGGAGCCGGGCTCGTCGGCCTGAACGAGGGCCTCCTCTGCACGCAGGTCGGCTCGCGCGTCGCCATCGCGATCGCCCCCGAGGACGGCTTCGGCCAGTCCTCGTCGCAGCTCGGCATCTCGGAGGACGACACGCTCGTGCTCGTCGCGGACGTCCGCGAGGCCTCCCTGGCCCGAGCGAACGGCGCCGCCCAGCCCGCGCCCGACGGCTTCCCGACGGTGACGCTCGGCGACGACGGACGCCCGGGGCTCGCGAAGCCCTCCGGCGACGCGCCGACCGACCTCCGCATCGCCCAGCTCAAGAAGGGCGACGGCGACGTCGTCGCCGAGGGCGACCAGGTCGTCGTGGCCTACACCGGCTGGCAGTGGAGCGACGGGAAGGTGTTCGACTCCAGCTGGGAGAAGGGCGCTCCCGCCGTCTTCACGGCCGCCGACGGCTCGACGACCCAGGGCGGAGTCATCGCCGGATTCGCCGACGCCCTCATCGGCCAGCCCGTCGGATCCCAGGTCATCGCGGTCATCCCGCCCGACCAGGGCTACGGCGACCAGGGCTCCCCCCAGGGCGGGATCCCCGGCGGCGCGACGCTGATCTTCGTCGCCGACATCCTCGGAAAGGTCTGACCGGGCCCGGCCCTAGACTGGAGGGCGTGCCTTCCGACGCCCCGTCCTCGAGCCGCGTCCCGGCCGAGGAGCGTCTGTTCAACCTCGTGCTCGCGCTCGTCGCGGCCGAGAACGGACTGACGAAGGCCGACGTCCTCTCGACGGTGCAGGGCTACCGGCAGCGGGTGGGCCGGGGCGACCGGACCTCGCTCGAGCGCCAGTTCGAGCGCGACAAGGACGACCTGCGCGAGCTGGGCATCCCGATCGAGACGGTCGACGCCCCGGGCGACCCGGGCAACACCCAGACCGTCCGGTACCGCATCGCGAAGCGCAGCTACGACCTCCCGGCCGACCTGACCTTCGATCCGGAGGAGCTCGCGCTGCTCCGCCTGGCCGGGGCGGTCTGGCGCGAGGGGACGCTCTCGGCGGAGTCGCGGCGCGCGCTGATCAAGCTGCGCTCGATAGGGGTCGAGTCCGTCGACCCCGTCATCGGCATCAGCCCCTCGATCCGGGTCCGCGAGGCCTCGTTCGAGCCGCTCAACGCCGCGCTCGACCGCGGCCAGGTCGTCCGCTTCCCCTACCTGAAGCCAGGCGGCGAGGAGCCGCGCGTGCGCACCGTGCAGCCCCGCGCCCTGGTGAACCACCAGGGGCGCTGGCACCTCCACGGCTGGGACGAGGGCGCCGAGGGCACGCGGACCTTCCTCCTGTCGCGGATCGTCGGGCCGGTCGCGTCCACCGGCCGCACCGCGCCTCCCGCGGAGGGGGACCACGCGGCGACCGCTCTCGCCCAGCTCGACGAGATCCTGCAGCGCAACAGCGCGCTCCTGCGCGTCGCCCCCGACTCCGACGCCGCCCTCCGTCTCGGCGGGCGTGCCGAGGCAGAGGGCGAGGGCCAGGGCCTGCTGCGCCTGCACTACACCGACCCGGACGTGCTCGCGGACGAGCTCGCCGGTCACGGTCCTGAGGTGCGGGTGCTCGAGCCGGAGGAGCTCCGCCGCCGCGTCCTCGACCGCCTCCGCCGCACCCTGGACGACCATGGAGGGGATCCCCGTGGCTAGACCCCGCTCCCTGCAGGCGCGCGACCGACTGGCCGTCCTCCTCTCCCTCGTTCCCTACCTGCTCGACCGGGGTCGCGTCTCCGTCGCCGAGGTCGCCGCGCACTTCGAGATCCCGGAGGAGGAGGTGCGCCGCGCGGTGCGCCTCATCGCCGTCTCGGGCATCCCCGGCGAGACCGCGCAGTACCAGGCGAACGACCTCTTCGACATCGGCTGGGACGACTTCGAGGAGAACGACCACGTCGTCCTCACCCACCAGGTCGCGATCGACGAC
This sequence comes from Rathayibacter sp. AY1A4, assembly GCF_002930955.1. NCBI lineage: Bacteria > Bacillati > Actinomycetota > Actinomycetes > Micrococcales > Microbacteriaceae > Rathayibacter > Rathayibacter sp. AY1A4. The sequence goes on from NZ_PSTN01000003.1 coordinate 129,150, forward strand.
TCGCCGAGGTTCTCGGCGCGGGAGGCCGCCGCCCTCATCGCCGGCATGCAGTACCTCGCAGCGCTGCCCGAGAACCAGGGCAACGACCGGATCGCCTCGCTGATGGGGAAGCTCGCGCGCGGCGCCTCCTCGGCCCCGAGCGCGGTCGCGGTCTCGCGCGGCACGGGCGCGGACAGCGCTGTGGCGCTCCTGCGGACAGCGATGGGCTCGGCGACGCAGGTCGCTTTCGACTACCGCAGCGCCCGCGGCGAGACCGAGTCCCGGCTCGTCGACCCCTTCGTGCTCGAATCGGTCGACCGGGACTGGTACCTGCGCGGATGGGACCACCTCCGCGAGGGCGTCAGGACGTTCCGGGTCGACAGGATGCGCTCCCTCCGCGACACGGGGACGCCGATCGTCCGGCGCCGCAACGAGGTGACCCTCTCGGAACGGCTCTTCGAGGCCTCCGCCTCCGATCTCGTCGTGGACCTGCGCGTCGCTCCCAGCGCCGTCGTGCTGCTGGGCGACTACGCGGCCGACGCCGAGTTCCCCGATCCCGTGCCGGGGGAGGAGGACCACGGTGTCCTCGTCCGTCTCCGCGTCGCCCATCTGGAGGGACTGACGCGCCTGGTGGCGTCGTTGGCGGGTCTCGTCACCGTGGTGGCACCCCCCGAGGCGCGCACCGCGGTCGCGCACTGGGCGGCCTCCGCGCTCGCCGCGAACGAGGGGGAGCCGTCGTGACCTGGTGGTCGTGGATCCTGATCTGGCTCGGCCTCGCGCTGGGCGCTCTGGCGATGCTGGTCCTCTTCGCCCTCTCCTACTGGCGCAAGGGGAAGGTGCTCCTCGGACAGCTGTCCGAGGTCACCGCGAAACTCGAGACACTGAGTCCTGGAGTGACGGACGACCTGCCGCACCGTCCGCCCTCGTCGCTGTTCGCCGATCGCGACGACGTGAGGCGTGCGCACGAGGGCCGGCGTGACGCACGTCGCGACAGGATCGATCTCCGCCGGTCAGGACGGGTCGAACGGGGTAAGCTCCTCGTACACCGCAACCGACAAGTGAAGTGAGTCTGCAATGTTCGCTGGCCTCCAGGGGTGGCACCTCCTCATCATCCTCGCCGTGATCCTCCTCCTGTTCGGTGCGCCCAAGCTCCCGCAGCTGGCCCGCAGTGTCGGGCAGTCGATGCGGATCTTCAAGAGCGAGGTCAAGACCATGAAGGACGAGGACGGCACCGAGCGCCGTGAGTCGACCGAGGGGACCACCGGCACCGTCGCCGGATCCACCGGCACGACCACCGGCACCGGCACCACCACGCCGCCCGAGTCCCCGCTCAAGTAATGACGTCCGTGGCACCGAAGAAGCCACGGACGAAGCGGACGAAGAACCCCGACGGGCGCATGTCGCTCGGGGCGCACCTCGTCGAGCTTCGCAACAGGCTCTTCAAGTCGGCGATCGCGATCGTCATCGCGTGCGTCGCGGGATGGTTCGTCTCGGAGTGGGTCTTCGAGGCCCTCAAGGCTCCGATCTCCGAGGTGGCCTCCACCCAGGGGAAGGAGGCGATCCTCAACTTCCCGACGATCGCCGGTGCCTTCGACCTGCGGCTGCAGATCGCCATCACGGTGGGCATCGTCCTGGCGAGCCCGGTCTGGCTCTACCAGATCTGGGCGTTCCTCGTCCCGGGCCTGACCCGCAAGGAGATGCGGTACGGCCTCGGCTTCATCCTCACCGCCATCCCGCTGTTCTTCGCGGGCTGTGCGGCCGGCTGGTTCGTGTTCCCGCACATCGTGGAGCTCCTGACGAGCTTCACCGGCAGCAACGCGGCGAGCTTCCTCGACGCCAAGATCTACTACGAGTTCGTTCTCAAGCTCGTGCTGGTCGTCGGCATCGCCTTCGTGCTGCCCGTCTTCCTGGTGCTCCTCAACTTCCTCGGCATCCTCCCCGGCATGCTGATCCTCAAGTCGTGGCGCATCGCGATCATGGCGATCGTGCTCTTCACGGCGATCGCGACCCCCGCGGCCGACCCGATCTCGATGTTCCTCCTGGCCATCCCGATCATCTTCCTGTTCTTCCTCGCCTGCGGGATCGCGATCCTGCACGACCGGCGCGCCGCCAAGCGCCAGCTGGTGTTCGACGGCAGCCCCTCCGACCTGCCCGCGTGACTGGACCGTCTCCCGCCGAGCGGTTCGCCGCGTTCCGGACGCGCCAGGGCCACGCGAGGGTCGAGGCGTTCCGCTCGACCCTCGCGTTCGACCTCGACCCCTTCCAGTACGAGGCCTGCAGCGCTCTCGACGACGGCCACAGCGTCCTCGTCGCCGCGCCCACCGGCGCCGGCAAGACGGCGGTGGCCGAGTTCGCGATCCACCTGGCCATGCAGGACCCGACGGCCAAGGTCTTCTACACGACGCCGATGAAGGCGCTGAGCAACCAGAAGTTCCAGGAGTTCGTCGAGGACTACGGAGCCTCCGAGGTCGGTCTGCTGACCGGCGACTCCAACGTCAACGCGCGCGCCCGCATCGTCGTGATGACGACCGAGGTGCTGCGCAACATGCTGTACGCCGACTCGGACCTCCTGCGCGACCTCGCCTACGTCGTGATGGACGAGGTGCACTACCTCGCCGACCGCTTCCGCGGCGCCGTCTGGGAGGAGGTCATCATCCACCTCCCGCAGCGCGTGCGGCTGGTCTCGCTCAGCGCGACCGTGTCGAACGCCGAAGAGTTCGGCGACTGGCTCCAGACCGTCCGGGGCGAGACCGAGGTCATTGTCTCCGAGGAGCGGCCCGTCCCGCTCGACCAGCACGTCCTGGTGGGCGGCAAGCTGGTCGACCTCTTCGACTCCTCCGGTCGGGCGGCGACGAACCGGGTGAACCCCGAGCTCGCCCGCATGGCCCAGGGCGGCTCCCGGGTCGAGCGCGGCGGCAGGGGCGGCCGCAACGGCCGAGGCGGTCGCGGCCGCTACCCGGAGCAGCGCACCGAGGAGCTCGTGCTGCGCTCGGAGGTCGTCGAGATCCTCCGCGGCAAGAACCTCCTCCCCGCGATCTTCTTCGTCTTCAGCCGTGCGGGCTGCGACCAGGCCGTGCGCCAGGTGCTGCGGTCGGGCGTGCGCCTCACCGAGCGCCACGAGCGCGACGAGATCCGCGCGATCGTCGAGGAGCGGTGCCGGACGATCCGCGACGAGGACCTCGCGGTACTCGGCTACTGGGAGTGGCTCGACGGACTCCAGCGGGGCGTCGCCGCCCACCACGCCGGGATGCTCCCCGCCTTCAAGGAGGTCGTGGAGGAGCTGTTCCTGCGCCGGCTCGTGCGCGTGGTCTTCGCGACCGAGACGCTCGCGCTCGGCATCAACATGCCCGCCCGCACGGTCGTCCTCGAGAAGCTCGAGAAGTTCAACGGCGAGGCGCGCGTCCCGATCACACCGGGGGAGTACACCCAGCTCACCGGCCGGGCGGGCCGTCGCGGCATCGACGTGGAGGGCCACTCGGTGATCCAGTGGCGCGGCGGGATGGACCCCCAGGCGGTCGCGTCCCTCGCCTCCCGGCGGACCTACCCGCTCAACTCCAGCTTCCGCCCCAGCTACAACATGGCCGCGAACCTGATCGAGCAGTTCGGGCGGGTGCGCACGCGCGAGATCCTCGAGTCGTCGTTCGCGCAGTTCCAGGCCGACCGGTCCGTCGTCGATCTCGCCCGCCGGGTCCGCCAGCAGGAGGAGTCGATGGCGGGCTACGTCACGGCGATGCAGTGCCACCTGGGCGACTTCGAGCAGTACGCGGCGATCCGCCGAGAGATCGGCGACCTCGAGCGCCGGGGCGCGGTGCGCGGCGAGTCCGCGTCCCACGCCGAGCGCGAGAAGCGCCAGGGACAGCTCACGAGCCTGCGGCGCCGGATGAAGGCGCACCCGTGCCACGCCTGCTCCGACCGCGAGCAGCACGCGCGCTGGGCCGAGCGCTGGTGGAAGCTGCGCCGCGAGACCGACGAGATCGAGCGCCAGATCCGCTCGCGCACCGGCGCCGTCGCCCGCATCTTCGACCACATCACGGACGTGCTGCTCGAGCTCGGCTACTTCCGCCGGGACGAGGTCGGCGAGCTCTCGCTGACGCCCAACGGTCGCACGCTCCGCCGGATCTACGGGGAGCGGGACCTGCTCGTCGCCGAGTGCCTCCGGAAGCAGGCGTGGACGGAGCTCGATCCGGCCGGCCTCGCGGCGATGGCGTGCTGCCTGGTCTTCGAGCCGCGACGCGAGGAGGGGACGCTCGGCGAGCAGTTCCTGCCCCGCGGCGCGTTCCCCGAGGCGCTGGAGAGGACCCAGCTTCTGTGGGCCCGGCTCGACGACGTCGAGCGGGAGCACCGCCTGCCGGGCAGCAACCCGATCTCGACGAGCCTGGCGCTGTCGATGAACATGTGGGCCAAGGGCATGCCGCTCGACATGGTGCTCCGCGAGTCCGACATGGCCGCCGGCGACTTCGTGCGCTGGGCGAAGCAGACCATCGACCTCCTCGACCAGCTCTCCGTCGTCGCCGAGGGCAAGGTCGGCCGCGCGGCCCGGACCGCCCTCGACCTGGTCCGCCGCGGCATCGTCGCGTACTCGACCGTCGCATGACGCCGGTCGCTCCTCCGCCCGACGGGCGGACCGTTCCGCTGTGGGTGGCGCTGCCCCTCGCCGCCCTCGGCGGCGCCGTGCTCGACCGCGGCTTCCCCGACTCCGATGTCTGGCCGCTGGCGATCGTGGGCGCCGCGGCGATCCTGTTCGCGCTGGCGGGGCGCGGCTTCTGGAGCGGGGCCCTCGTCGGCCTCGTCGGTGGAGCGGTCTTCTGGGGTGTCCACATCGAGTGGCTGACCCTCTACCTCGGCCCGGTCCCGTGGGCGGCCCTCGCCGGCCTGCAGGCGATCTTCTTCGCGTTCTCGGCGGGGCTGATGGCGGTCGTCTCCACGCGCGGCCACCGCGTCTGGACGGGACCGCTCGGCCGGATGGTCGGCCTCCCCGTCCTCCTGGCGGCGCTCTGGATCGGGCGCGAGTCGATCACCAGCGTCTGGCCCTACGGCGGCTTCGCCTGGGGCCGCCTCGCGATCTCGCAGTCCCTCGGCCCGCTCGCCGGTCTCGCGGCGTGGATCGGCTTCGCCGGCCTCGGCTTCGTGGTCGCGTTCCTCGCCGCCGTGCTCGCGCAGGCCGTCCGCGAGACGTCCGTCCCGGCCTCCGCCCGGGTCAGCGCTCTCGCGGGCTTCGCGATCGTGGCGCTGGTGTTCCCCGCCTGGCCGGCACCGACGGAGGGCACGACCCGGATCGCCGCCGTCCAGGGCGACTCCGATGCGGGCCTCTTCTCGCAGAGCTACCGCGGGCAGATCCTCGAGGACCACACCTCGGCGACGCTGCCGATCCTCGACCAGGACGTCGACATGGTGGTGTGGCCCGAGAACGGCGTCGACATCGATCCGACCCGGAACGCCCAGTCGGCCGCCGTCCTCGACTACCTCAGCCGGACGATGGACGCGCCGTTCATCGTGGGCACGATCACGAACCCCTCGGACGACGTCTTCTACAACAGCTCGCTGCTCTGGAAGGCGGGGGAGGGGGCGACGCAGGTCTACGACAAGGTGCATCCCGTGCCGTTCGCCGAATACATGCCGGACCGGGCGTTCTGGCGGATGTTCGCTCCGGACCTGGTCGACCTGGTGAGCCGCGACTACTCGATCGGCACCCGTCCCAACGTCTTCGACGTGAACGGCGTCCTCGCAGGCATCGCGATCTGCTTCGACATCTCGGACGACGCGCTGACGAACGCGATGGTCGACGGGGGAGCCCAGGTCATCCTCGGGCAGACCAACAACGCCGACTTCGGCCGGACCGACGAGAGCGTCCAGCAGCTCGCCATCGCCCGCCTGCGGGCCATCGAGACCGGGCGCAGCGTGGTCAACATCTCGACCGTCGGGACGAGTGCGATCATCGGGCCGGACGGCGGGACGATCGACTCCCTGACATGGTTCGAGCCGGGTGCCATGGTGGACGAGGTCCCCCTCAGCTCCACCACGACCCCGGCTCTGGTGTGGGCGCGAGACCTCGGCTGGTACTTCCTGGCCGCCGGTCTCATCGGCATGGTCTCGTTCGTCCTCAGGACGCGCGAGCCGCGACGCCGTTCCCGCTGACCGGCGCTACGCGCCGATCTTGTGCTCGCCGCGCCTGGCGCGCAGATAGGCGAGCCGCTCCTCGAGCAGCTCCTCCAGCTCCGCGCGGGTCCGGCGCTCGAGCAGCATGTCCCAGTGGGTGCGCGGAGCCTTCTGCTCGCCCTTGTCCACGACGACCGGCTTCGAGTCCACCATCAGAGTGGCCTCGTGACCGCAGGAGCGGCACTCCCAGGTCTCCGGCGCTTCCGCATCGGCCGAGAACACCATGTCGGTGTCGTGGCCGCAGTTCGCGCAGTGGTACTCGTACGTCGATCGCGGGGAGAAGACGACGCCTTCTTCGCTCTGCAGGCTCTGGGATCCGAGCCGCATTCCTCGCAGGCTTCGATCTGCCATTGTGTGGTCTCCTCTCGCTGTGCTTCCCCAGTGTCAACGTCGTACCTGGAGGTGGTCTTCCCGTCCCTGCCATTGCCAGAGAATCCTCAGGTCGGAGGCGTATTCCGCGGTTCCTGAGGGCGTGGCTGACGGGCGCTGAGGAAGGCGTCGACGGCCGCTCGGGCGAGGTCGGTACGGTCGGTCACGAGCCCGTCGATCCCGAGTGCGAGGAGCTGCTCCATCCGCTCCGGATCGTCGATGGTCCAGAGGTGGATCTCGCAGCCGGTCACCCGCAGCCGGGCGAGGATCCGCGGCTCCGCGACGCGGAGGCCGAGCGCGCGCTCGGGCACCTGGAGCGCGTCGATGCCGCGGAGAGCGAGACGCACGGGGAGGGCGGCGCCGAGGTGGGCGGCGACCAGGGCGACGACGAAGCGGACCGCCGACGCCGAGGTCGCGGCGCCGGGAAGACGGCGGAGGGCCGCTGCTCGACGGATCTCGGAGAACGAGGTGATCAGGACGCGCTCCGCGGCGGCGGCGCCGGACACCGCCACGACGACCGGGTCGATCGCGTCCCGCGACTTCACGTCGATGTTGAAGTGCGCGCGGGGGAGTGCGGCGAGGGCCTGCTCGAGAGAGGCGAGCCGGGCGCCGCCCACCAGTCGGAGGTCGGCGAGCTCCTCCCACCGGGTGGCGGCGACGACGTGGCGGCGGCCGGAGCGGTCGATCACCTCGGCGTCGTGGACGAGCACGGCGACCCCGTCGAGGGAGGCGCGCGCGTCCGTCTCGAGGAGGTCCGCACCCGCGGCGAGGGCGCGTTCGAAGGCGGCGAGCGTGTTGCCCTCGGCCTGCGGGCCGAACCCGCGATGCGCGATCACCCGGGGGGTCGGCCCGCTCAGGGCGAGGGGTCGCTCAGGGGTGCGCATCGCGGACCGGGTCCGCGGCTAGACGGCCGGCGGCGGGGGAGTGGGCGCCGAGCCGGGGGCTCCGTCGGTCGTCGCGGGCGCCACGGGGGCGGACGTGTCGGATCCGGGCTCGACAGGAGTGGAGCCGACGGACCCGGATGCGGCAGGCGCGGACGCCGCAGGCGCCGACGGGGGTGCCGCGTCCTGCGGGCGGACCGCCGGGGCGGACTGGCCGCGCTGGCCGAGCGCGCCTCCGATGCCCTTCAGCGCCTCGGTGAGCTCGCTCGGGATGACCCAGAGCTTGTTCGCGCTGCCCTCGGCGATCTTGGGGAGTGTCTGGAGGTACTGGTACGCGAGGAGCTCGCTGTCGGGGCGGCCCTCGTGGATGGCGTGGAAGACGGTGGTGATCGCCTTGGCCTCACCCTCGGCCCGCAGGACCGCCGCCTTCGCCTGGCCCTCCGCAGCGAGGATCGCGGCCTGGCGCTGACCCTCGGCGTTCAGGATCTGGGACTGCTTGGTGCCCTCGGCGGTGAGGATCACGGCTCGACGGTCGCGCTCGGCGCGCATCTGCTTCTCCATCGAGTCCTGGATGGAGAGGGGCGGGTCGATGGCCTTGAGCTCCACGCGTCCGACGCGGATGCCCCACTTGCCGGTGGCCTCGTCGAGGACGATGCGCAGCTGCCCGTTGATGTTGTCGCGGGAGGTCAGCGCCTCCTCGAGGTTCAGGCCGCCGACGACGTTGCGGAGCGTGGTGGTGGTCAGCTGCTCGACCGCGCCGAGGTAGTTGGCGATCTCGTAGGTCGCCGCGCGGGCGTCCGTCACCTGGAAGTAGACGACCGTGTCGATCGAGACGACGAGATTGTCCTCCGTGATCACGGGCTGGGGCGGGAACGAGACGACCTGCTCGCGCAGATCGATCAGCGGGCGGACCCGGTCGATGAACGGCACGACGAGATTGAGGCCCGGCAGCAGGGTCTTGTGGTACTTGCCGAGGCGCTCCACGACCCCGGCGGTGGCCTGGGGGATGATGCGGACCGCTCGGAAGAGGACGACCAGGGCGAAGAGGACGACGGCGGCGACGACGACGATCGTCACGACGGAGGACGGTGTCACGGTGTGCTCCTTTCGGCGGGGACGACGACCGCGGTCGCGCCCTCGATGGCGGTGACGACGACTCTCTCGCCGACTCCGAGTGTGCGGTCCTCGACGAGCGGGGACAGGCGGACGGTCCAGGTCTCGCCGTTGGCGAGCTTGACCTGGCCGGCTCCGGGGCCGGCGAGGACGACGCTGCCGGAGAGCCCGAGGAGAGCGTCCGCACCGCTGGGGGTGGGATCGCCGCCCCGTTTCAGCAGCCGCAGCAGCGGCGGACGGACGGTGAACAGCAGGAGGGCGGCGAGGACGGCCGCGGCGGGCACCTGAACCCAGAAGGGAGCCCCGACCAGACCGGTCAGCAGTCCGCCGATGCTGCCGACGGCGAGCATCAGGAAGGTGAACTCGAGAGTGATCATCTCGACGATCACGAAGATGAGGATCAGCGCGAGCCAGAGGATCCACGCGTACTGGGTGACAGCGTCCATGCTGTGTGCTCCTTCCCCTCGACGAGCATTCCCAGGCTATCAACGCCCCCCGGACGAGGGCTGGGAGAGCGGGTGCGCCGACCGTCTCGGGGCCCTTGGTAGACTCCTCCGTCGGGCCGTGGCCCGTCATCGTGCCCGATCCGGTCTCCGAGCCGGCGTTCTGGAGGAATACCCGTGTCCAATCCCCTCGCCCCCGGCTCCTTCGACGGCAAGCGCGCTCTCGTCACCGGGTCGTCCCGCGGCATCGGCGCCGACACGGTCCGCTACCTGGCCGAGGCCGGAGCCCGCGTCGTCGTCAACTACCGCTCGAAGGCGCCGCGCGCCGACAAGCTCGTCGCGCAGATCGTCGAAGCCGGCGGCACCGCCATCGCCGTCGGCGCCGATCTCACCGACGCCGAGTCGCGCGCCGAGCTCTTCTCGCGCATCGAGAAGGAGTACGGAGGTCTGGACGTGCTCGTCCTGAACGCCTCCGGCGGCATGGAGAGCAACATGGGGGAGGACTACGCGATGGTCCTCAACCGCGACTCGCAGGTCGCCGTGCTCGAGGCGGCGCTGCCGCTGCTCTCCGAGGGCTCCCGTGTCGTGTTCGTCACGAGCCACCAGGCGCACTTCATCCGGACCACGCCCACGATGCCCGAGTACGAGCCCGTCGCGCTCTCCAAGCGCGCCGGCGAGGACGCCCTGCGCGAGCGGATCGGTGAGCTCGCCGAGCGCGGGATCGAGTTCGTCGTCGTCTCGGGCGACATGATCGAGGGCACCATCACCGCGACCCTGCTGGAGCGTGCGAACCCGGGCGCGATCAGCTCGCGTCGCGAGTCGGCCGGGAAGCTCTACAACGTGCAGGAGTTCGCGGCCGAGGTCGCTCTGGCGGCCGTCGAGCCGATCCCCGCGGACAACACCCGCCTCGTCGGCGACATCTCCGACTTCGCCTGATCCTCACCAGGGGCTGACGCCGGCGCACGGGTCTGCGCTCCTCGACGGATGACCCCGGTCGACGGCAGCGGACCGGCATCAGGGGAGTCCGATGCCGTCGTGGGCGCAGTCCGTCCGTCGGCGGACACCGGGGCGTCGTGAGCATCCTTCTCGATGCAGCCGCGGTGATGGTGAACCTGCGGGAGCGCTCGCAGGACCTCTGACGCTCGTTCCGGCGGGCGCCCGAGAGGACCAGGCCGACGACGGCGTCCGCGGCACGATGACCGTCGATCCGCAGCTGCGGCTGGTCACGCGCTTCGACACTCCAACCGAGACGTGCTGGTACGAGGACGTCGAGCCGTGGGTGGAGCATTCGCCTGTCCGCTGATGACGTGCCGGACCGTCGGGCGGCCTCGGTCCCGGTCCGTCCGGCCCTTCCGCCGTTATCCGATAATGCACATTATGTCAGTTCGACCGAAGTCCCGTTCTGTAGGGATGGCGATCGGCTCCTCTCATCGCTCCTGCGCCAGGACGTCATCGATCGCCGTCGGGCTCCGGTGACAGACCGGGCGCTTCAACGGTGAGACCTCGGATCACCGCGGCGACGACCAGGCGCTGCGTGAGCGCGGCGCTGGTGTCCACGGGCCACTGGCTCACCGACACGACGTGCGCCGCGACGACCGCCTTCGCCAGGACGGCGGACTCGACGGCGGGGACGCGGCCGTGCACGGCGGCGAGGGCGGCGAAGCGCTCGCCCAGCTCGCGCGAGACGCGGTCGTCGTCGATCATCATCCGCTCGGCGAACTCCGGGTCCGCGGCAGCGCGTGCCAGGAGCACCGACCGCAGGGAGAACCACTCGCGGCTGGACGGGAGCGCGTCGAGGAGGGAGCGTACGGCGCCGTCGAGGGTCGCCGCGCGGTGCTCCTCCTGCAGCTGGACGTCGAGGGCCTCCTGCAGGCTCCCCCACACTCTCGCGGCCTGCTCCTCGTGGAGTGCGAGGAAGAGCTGGTCGACACCGGCGAAGTTCGAGTAGAACGCGCCGCGGGTGAAGCCCGCCTGCGCGCAGATGTCCTCGACGCGCTGGCCGATGGTGCCCGTGCTCTCGAAGAGCTCGGCGGCCGCGGCGAGGAGACGTCGTCGCGTCTCGCTCCTCCGCCGGACCGGAGCCTGCTCGCCTGTGACCACGCCACCAGCCTAGGCGGATCCTTGCGCAGGGTGAGCCTTTTCAGTACGTTTCGTTTTCAATGCATACCGTATCGAATACCGAGACGCCCGCACCGCGTCGGCGACGGTCCCGGTGGCTGCCGGCCGCGACCGTCGTGCTCATCGGGGCGGTCCTCGCCTGGCTGAACCGGGTGGAGTGGTGGGGGTGGCTCGTCGTCGCGGCGGCCGCGGTCCTGATCGCGGCCGTCTCGAGGAGCTGGCGGCACCGGCACTGGATGCTGCGTACGGCGGCCTGGGTCGCGTCCGCAGGGCTCGTCGGAGCCGTCGCCCTCGCCGCGGGTCCTCTCCCGGCGACGCGGACGCTCGCCGGTCCGCACACCGCCCCGGTCACGACCCGGCAGGGCGACGTCGTCGGTGTGCACGACGCCGCGGCCGGGGTCGACGCCTTCGCGGGGATCCCCTACGCCGCTCCCCCGGTCGGCCCGCTGCGTTGGGAGGCGCCCCGCCCGGCCCCGCAGCGGTCGGCGACCCTCGTGGCCGACGACTTCGGCCCCTCCGCCGTTCAGCCGGAGCCGACGTTCCTCTCCCGAGCGGCGACCCGCGTGCTCGACCTGCCGCTGGAGGAGACGCTCCTCGGCGGGTACGCGACGGACGAGGACAGCCTCCGCCTGAACATCTGGACGCCGGCCGGCGGGGCGGGCGACTCCAGCCCGGTCCTCGTCTACCTCCACGGCGGCGCGTTCGTCTCGGGGTCCGGCGCCCTCCCCGCCTACGACGGCGCGGCGCTCGCCTCCCGGGGCGCGGTGGTCGTCACCGCCGCCTACCGTCTGGGCGTCCTCGGATTCCTCGCCGGTGATGTGCTCGGCGGCGGCACCCCGGGGAATCAGGGACTGCTCGACCAGGTCGCCGCTCTGCAGTGGGTGCAGGACAACATCGCCGCTTTCGGCGGGGACCCGGGGCGGGTGACGGTCGCCGGCCAGTCCGCCGGCTCCGGCAGCGCCTGCATCCTCGGGGCCTCGCCCCTCGCGGCCGGCCTCCTCCACGGGATCATCGGGGAGAGCGGAGGATGCCTGGGGTCGGCGGGAGATCGCGAGGACGGCGACCTCTACGACGACGCCGCCACCGCACGGGAGGCGGCTGCGCGCCTGAGCAAGGCGCTCGGCGGGGCGAGCTTCGCCGAGATGAGGGCCCTGCCGGCCGAGCGCATCGTCTCGGCCGCCGCGGGCCTCTCGCAGCACTGGTGGCCCTCGATCGACGGCGTCGTCCTCCCCGACACGCCGCTCGCCGTCTACGAGGCCGGTCGGCAGAACGACGTCCCCCTCCTGCTCGGCAGCAACTCCGACGAGACCTCGCTCGATCTGCTGGGAGGCGTCGACTCGGATCCGGACGCCTACGAGCAGGAGGTGCGCCGGGAGCACGGAGACGACGCGGACCGATTCCTCGCGCTGTACCCGGGTGCCGTCGAGGATCAGGTCGTCGACTCCCGGCTGCGCGCCGGCAGCGACCGGACGATGACCGCCCCGATGCGGCTCTGGGCGCTGACGGCCGCCCGGACCGGGCGGGCGGGCGTCCACGCCTACATCTTCACGCGCACTCCCCCGGAGAGCGGACTCGAGCGGTTCGGCGCGTACCACGGCGCCGAGGTGATGTACGCGTACGGGAACCTCGGGGCGGACGGCGACGCCGACTACACGGACGTCGACCGCCGGCTCGAGCAGGAGATGACCGCGCGCTGGCTCGCATTCGTCTCCCACGGCGATCCGGACGCCGCCGGCCGCGAGCGGTGGCCGGCCGTCCAGGAGGATCCGGACAGCGTGCTCGAGTTCGGCGACGTCGTCCGGGTCGCCGGGCGCCCGTCCCCCGACGCGGTCGACTTCTGGCTCGCGGGGACGGGCTGACGCGGGGCGCTCCTCGCGGCGGAACCCGCCGGTCAGCGGGGAGCCTCCGCTCAGAGCTGCCCGACGAGGTGCGCCTGCCGACCGTCGCGCGCGAAGACCGGGATGACGGCCAGGGGCGCGTCGGCGACGATCCACTGCCCGCCCTCGTGCTCGGCGCCCGTCGAGAGCTCCGTCCACCGCGCCCCGGCGGGCAGGTAGACCCGTCGGGAGACGGCTCCGGCGTGCGTGACCGGAGCCACGAGCAGGTCCGAGCCGAAGAGGTACTGGTCGGCCAGATCCCAGGCCTCCGGGTCCCCCGGGAACTCGTGGAACACCGCTCGCAGCACCGGCTGGCCCAGCTCGTGCGCCTCCCGCATCGCCTCGCGCGTGTACGGGCGCAGGGTCTCGCGAAGATGCAGCAGGCGGGTGAGGATCGGCGTGGCCTCCTCGCCGAAGCTCCACACCTCGTTCGCGGCTCCGGTCGCGGCGCGGCGGCTCCCGTCGGCGGCCGTGACCGGGGCCGACGGCGCGCGGTCGCCGTGGAGGCGCATCACCGGGCTGAACGCGCCGAACTGGAACCAGCGCACGAGGAGCTCTCGGAACTCCGGATCCGACGGGTCTCCCCCGGCGAATCCTCCGATGTCGGTCGTGAACCACGGGATCCCCGCGACGCCCATGTGGATGCCGGCCGTGATCTGGTGGCGCAGGTCCGCGAAGGTCGAGTGGATGTCGCCCGACCACACGAGCGCGCCGTAGCGCTGACTGCCCGCCCACGCGGTGCGGACGAGGTTGACGATCTTGGTCTCTCCGCCCTCGGTCTGCCCCTCGAAGAAGCCGCGGGAGAACGCCTGCGGGTAGAGGTTGCCGACCTGGACGGCGGGGCCGGCGGCGTAGCGGTAGTTGTCGAAGTCGTAGACGCCGTACTCGGGCTCGGCCTCGTCGAGCCAGAAGAGCCGGATCCCGTGCTCGCCGTAGTTGCGCCGGCACGCCTCCCAGACGAACCTCCGGGCGGCGGGGCTCGTCGCGTCGTAGAACGCGCTCGGACCCTCGAACTGCATGTGCAGGTCCAGGCCCCGCTCGGCCTTGACGAGGAGGTTCCCCTTCTTCATCGCGATGTAGTTCTCGGACTCGACCGACACCTGCGGCCAGACCGACACCATCAGCTCGATCCCGAGCTCGCGCAGCTCGGCGACCATGGCCGACGGATCCGGCCAGAACTCCTCCTCGAAGCGGAAGTCGCCCATGTGCGGCCAGTGGAAGAAGTCGGCCACGATCACGTCCATCGGCAGGCCGCGGCGCCGGTGCTCGCGGGCGACCTCGAGCAGCTGCTCCTGGTTCCAGTAGCGCAGCTTGCACTGCCAGAAGCCGAGGCCGTGCTCGGGCATCATCGGGACGTGCCCGGTGGCGTCGGCGTAGGCCCGGGTGATGTCGGCCGGGGTCTCCCCCGCGGTCACCCAGTAGTCGAGCTGCTGGGAGGACTCGGCGGACCACTCCGTGCGGTTGGCCGCGAAGGTCGCGCGGCCGATCGCGGGGTTGTGCCAGAGGAAGCCGTAGCCGCGGCTCGAGAGCACGAACGGGACGCTCGACTGGGAGTTGCGGTGCGCGAGCTCGAGCGTGCAGCCCTTCAGGTCGAGGATGTCCTGCTGGTACTGCCCCATCCCGTACAGCTTCTCGTCGGGGGGCGTCTCGAACAGCGCGGTCAGCCGGTAGTCGCCGCCCAGGTGCGGACGCTGCTCGCGGGCGCGCAGCTTGAGCGCTCCCCCGCTCCCGAGCTCCCGGAAGAGCAGCTCCCCTCGACGGTCGTAGAAGGAGAGGGAACAGGAGAGCTCGTGGTAGCCGGTCTGGTACCCGTAGCCCTCCTGCTGCTCGAGGACGACGGTGATGCCGCCGGCACGCAGCGTCGCCCGCGGTCCCTCGATCGAGACCTCCGGCGCGTGGCGCTCGGGGGCGATCAGCGCCCAGTCGGTGTCGAGGACCTCCCCGGACCGGCGGGCGCGGACCCGGACGCTGTCCCTCCCCCACGGCTCGACGACGACGGTCTCGCCGTCGCCGCGCCAGACGAGGCGGTCCCCCTCGAGCGCGAACTGGTCGGTGTCCATGTGCTCCTGCTTCCTCGAGTCGGGCACGGCGCTCAGTCCTTGACCGCGCCGGCGGTGACCCCGGCGGCGACGTAGCGCTGGGCCACGATCAGCAGCACGGCGGCCGGGATGGAGGCGATCACGGCGGTCGCCATGATCCCGTTCCAGTTGGTGGTGGTCGATCCGATGTAGCGGTAGAGGCCGAGGGTGAACGGCACGATGCTGTTGCCCGAGGTGAGCGAGTTCGCGTTGAGGAAGTCGGCCCAGGCGAACAGGAACGAGAACAGGCCCGCGGTCACGATCGAGTTCCGGCTCAGCGGGATGACGATCGAGACGAAGGAGCGCCAGTTGCTCGCACCGTCGATCCGCGCGGCCTCGATCAGCTCGTCGGGGATGCCGAGCATGAAGGCCCGGAGGATGATCACCGCGAACGGCACGGAGGCGGTCGCGTCGGCGAGGATGAGGCCCGGATAGGTGTTGAGCAGCCCCAGCGCGTTGTAGATCGCGAACAGCGCGGTGACCAGGACGATCCCGGGGATCATCTGGGCGAGGAGGAACACGAACATCACGACGCCGGTCCCCCGCACCCGGAACTTCGCCATCGCGAAGGCGGCGGGCAGGGCGATCGCCAGCGTCAGGATCACGCAGCCGATCGAGATCACGAGGCTCGTGATGAGGTTCGGCAGCTGCGTCGAGAACGCCTGCACGTACCCGTCGAGCGTCGGGTCGCCGGGGAACAGGCTCGGCGGGGTCTGGATCAGGTTCTGCGGCTTGGTCAGCGAGACGTTGACCATCCAGTAGAGCGGGAAGAGGAGGAAGCCGCAGAGCACGATCGCGATGACCACGTCGATCCCGCGGCGCAGCCCTGTGGTGTGCCGGTTCATCCGAGGTCCTCCTTGCGCTGGGCGCGGATGTAGATCACGCCGAAGACGAGGGCGACGATCACGAGGATCTGGCCGGCCGCCGCTCCGACTCCGAACTGCAGGTCGGTGAAGGACTGCTCGTAGGCCCACGTCGCGAGGGTGTGCGAGCTGTTTGCCGGGCCTCCCTTGGTGAGGATCCAGATGACGTCGAACACCTTGATCGTGTAGACGAGGCCGAGGAGGAGCGTGACGGAGGTCACCGGTCGCAGCAGTGGCCAGGTGATGCTCCAGAAGGACCGCCAGCGCGAGGCGCCGTCCAGTGCCGCGGCCTCGTAGAGGCTCTCGGGGATGCCCTGCAGGCCTCCGTGCAGCAGCACCATGTTGAACGGGATGCCCAGCCAGATGTTGGCGATGATGACCGCCCACAGCGAGACGGACGGATCGGTCAGCCAGCCGACCGGCGTGCCGATCGCGGCGTTCAGGATGCCGAACTGCTGGTCGAAGATCCAGCGCCAGGCCGTCGCCGAGACGATCAGCGGCAGGAGCCACGGCAGCAGGATGAGGGAGCGGAACGTCGCCGAGAGCGGGAACCGGCGGCTGAAGAACAGCGCCAGGGCCATGCCGATCGTGAACTGGCCCACCAGCGAGACCACGGTGAAGACCACGGTGTGCCAGGCGATGCTCGCGAAGATCGGATCGGTGACGACCGTGACGTAGTTGTCGAAGCCGACGAAGGGGGCGATCCCGGTCACGAAGGACGACGGTCCGAAGTCCTGGAGGCTGAGGACGACGCCGCGGATGATCGGGTAGACGAAGAAGACGGCGAGGAAGATCACCACGGGCGCCATGAAGGCGGCGGCGGCGAGGCGGAGGTGGGAGCGGGGTCGGCGGCGGGCGGGCGGCCTGGTGGCCGCCCCGCCCGCGACCGGCGCCGTGAGCACGGCGGGGTCGGTCATGCGGCCGCTACTTCAGGCTCGCCGCGGCGTCGTCGAGGGCCGCCTGCGGCGTCTTCGAGCCGGTCAGCGACTCCTGGATCGCGGTCCAGAGCGCCTTCGAGGTGTCCGGGTAGGCGACGCCGAGGTCGCTGGTGCGTCCCTGCGCGACCGAGATGGCCTCGACCCACGGCTGGAGCGCGGGGTCCTCGGTCGCCTGCTCGGCGGCCGCGTCGGCGTACGGCATGATGTACGACTGGCCGGCCGCCCAGGCCTTCAGGCTGTCGGGCTGGATGACGCACTGCGCGAACTCCGTGGCGAGGGTCTGCTTCGCGGCGTCGGAGGCGACCACCTCGACGAGCTCGCCGCCGAGCGGGCTCGGTGCCGCTCCCCCGTCCTTCGCCGGGATCGGCACGACGCCGTAGTCGATGCCCGCCTCGTCGAGGGCGGAGAGCTGCCAGGTGCCGTTGACCATCATCCCGAGCTTGCCCGCGAGGAACTGGTCGCGGACGTCCTGCTGGTTGGCGTTGACGTTCGCCTGCGAGGCCGAGCCGCTCTTCACCAGGTCGGTCCAGAGCGCGAGCGCCGAGACGGCGTCGTCGGAGGAGATGTCCTCGAGGGTCGCACCGGAGCCCCAGAAGAAGGGCAGGAACTGGAAGGTGCCCTCCTCGGTGCCGATCGCGGAGAAGCCGAGCCCGGTGACGTCGCCCGCGGTGAGGGCCTTCGCGGCGGTGGTCAGCTCGTCCCAGGTCGTCGGCGGAGTGACGCCGGCGGCCTCGAAGAGCGCCTTGTTGTAGAAGAGCGCGAGGGTGTTCGAGCCGATCGACGAGCCGTAGGTCTTCCCGTCCAGCTGGCCGGCGGCGAGCACGTTCGGGAGGACGTCGCTGGTGTCGAGCCCGGAGGCGGCGTTGTCGACGAGCAGGCCGGTGTCGGCGAACTTCGCGACGTTGGGGTTGTCGAGGACGACCAGGTTCGGCGTCGTCTTCGACGCGGCCGACTGCAGGAGCTTGGTGGTGAGGTCGGGGTCGGAGGTGCGCTCGAGGGTGATCCCGGTCGAGGCCTCGCAGCCGGCCAGGAGCTGGCCGTAGGGGGAGGACGCGTCGTACTGGGTGAAGCTGTCCCAGAGGGTGAGCGACTTCGACGAGTCGTCGCCCGCTCCCTGTGCGCTGCACGCGCTGAGGGCGACTCCGGCGATGAGGACGAGGGAGGCGGCGCCTGCGGCCCGTCGGATGCTGTTCTTCACGGTATTCCTCTCTGAATACGGTCGGGACGAGCGGAGCGCTCGCGCCGGGAAGACCCTCCGGGGGCGCCCGCTGAGGCGGTCCGTCCGGAAGTCGTGGCGAGCCTAACCGAGTCGGAGAACCGGTTCAATAGATTTCGGAGAACCGGTTCACCGATCGCCCGGGGAACGCTCCGGACGACCCGGCGACGTCAGCCGCGCGCCCGCCGCCACGAGGGGACGACGCCCCGGCTGGTGCCCGGCGAGAAGGGCGCGGTGGTGCCCAGGTCCACGACGACCGCGGGCAGCAGCTCCGTCACTCCCGGAGTCGCGGTGCCGGCGAGCTCGTCGAGCACCAGGTCGACCGCCCGCGAGACCATCTCGTCGCCGGGCAGGTCCACCACGGTGACCGGCTGGTCGGCGTGCCGCATCACCGCCTCCGGGGCGATGGTCATGATCGAGCAGTCCTCCGGGACGCGCAGGCCCAGGCCGCTGAGGCGCTGCAGGAACGGCTCGAGCACGCCCGGCCCGTGCGTGACCACGGCGCTCAGGCCGGGGAGCTGCTCCTGCGCCTGCTCGAACCAGTCGTCGACGTCGTCGGTGCTGGGGATGACGGCTCCCCGCACGCCGCGCAGGCGGCACTGGTCGAGGAAGCCCTCGCGGAACCGCAGGGCGAAGGCGTAGCCGCTCTCGTAGGCGTCGGGGCCCATCCCGAGGACCGCGATCTCGACGTGCCCGAGGTCGGCGAGGTGGTCGACGGCGACCCGCGCCGCGCCGTCGAAGTCGAGGTCGATCGCGCTGAACGGGCTGCCCTCGCCCGGGTAGCCGACCAGCGCGGTCGGCAGGCCGATGCTCGCGAGGACCGGCAGCCGGGGGTCGTCCCGGCGGATGTCCATCACGACGAGCGCATCGGCGAGGACGTCGCGCGCGAGCTCCCCCTCGCCCGTGCCCATCATCAGCAGGTCGAAGCCGCGGGCGCGGGCCGCGTACATCGCCGCCCGCACGAAGCGCATGAAGACGTCGACATCGGTCTGCCGCGACTCCGGATCGACGGAGGCGAAGAAGCCGAGGATGTTCGTGCGCCGCAGCGCCAGGGCCCGCGCCATCGGGTCGGGCCGGTAGCCGAGCCGCTCCACGCTCGCGAGCACGCGCAGGCGGGTCGCCTCCGGGAGCTTCTTGTTGCCGGAGAGCACGTAGGACACCGTGCTGCGGGCCACCCCCGCATCGGCCGCGACGTCGCGAATGGTCACCATGGGCTCAGCGTAGTGAGGGCCCGGCGACGGGAGGGCCCGCCGGCGACTCCCTCGACCGGTGGGCAGCAGCGTGCATACCAGGGCGGTCCGGCCGTCCCGCCGTGGGTGGAGAGCCGTCCGCCGCGAGCCGCGCGACGGCACCGACGGACGCAGGCCGCGGACGAGCAGTCGGTCACGGTTGCGCGCGGGTCCGACGGGCACGTACGGTCGACCCGTACCTCGTCGCGAGCCGCGACGTCGGTGCGGCCGCCACACCGGCCGATCCAGCGGCTCGCGGTCACGGGGGCCCCCCGCACGGAAGACGGACTCTTGCGCCCCAGCACCGGTACTGCGTCCACGACGCAGCAGCTGCTCTCGCACTGACGTCCCCCGTGCCCGCCCCTCAGGGGCGAGCCGTTGCTCCTTCGGAGCCCGGTGGTCGTCGTGCGCCGACACCGACCCCTGGAGCACCGTGCCCTCCACTTCCCGCACCACCCCGCCCGCCGTCGTCCTCCACGACTGCACGTTCGCCTGGCCCGACGGCTCCGTCGTCCTCGACCGCGTGACCACTGCGTTCGGCCGCGGGCGCACCGGTCTCGTCGGCGCGAACGGCGCCGGCAAATCCACCCTCGTCCGCCTCGTCACCGGCGGCCTCTCCCCCACCGCCGGGAGCGTCTCGACGACGGGACCCGTCGACCTGCTGCCCCAGCGCCTCCGGCGAGGGCCCGACGACACCGTCGCCGATCTCCTCGGGATCCGGCATCGCCTGGACGCTCTGCAGGCGATCCTCCGCGGCGACGCGGATCCGCGGCACTTCGAGGTGCTCGCGGACGACTGGGACCTCGAGGCCCGGGCGCTCGCCGCACTCGGCGACGCCGGGCTCGACCTGGAGGAGGCGGACCTGCTGCGGCCGGTCGCGACCCTCTCCGGAGGGCAGGCCGTCCTCACGGCCGTGACCGGCGTCCGGCTGCGCGGCCGGCCGATCGCCGTGCTCGACGAGCCGACGAACGACCTCGACCGGCGCTCCCGAGGGCTTCTGCTCGACCTGGTCGACCGGTGGCGCGGGACGCTCGTGCTCGTCAGCCACGACCGGGAGCTGCTCGAGCACGTCGACGAGATCGCGGAGCTGCGCGACGGGGCGGTCCGCACCTCCGGCGGGACGTTCTCGGCGTTCGAGGAGCGGCTCGCCCTCGAGCAGGCCGCCGCGGAGCGCGATCTGCGCGACGCCGACCGGCTTCACCGCGCCGAGCGGCGGCAGCGCATCGAGGCGGAGACGACCATCGCCCGTCGGGCGCGGGCGGGGGCGCGATCGGCGGAGTCGATGCCCGCGATCCTCGCGAACGCGCGGAGAGGACGCGCCGAGGCGACCGCGGGACGGCTGCGCTCCGGGCACGGGGCCGCGGAGGCGCGGGCGCGCGAGCAGGTCGACGCCGCGTCGCGGGCAGTGCGCGACGACGACCGGGTCCGCCTCGACCTGCCGGACCCCGGGGTCGCGGCCGGGCGCCGTCTGGCGGAGGTGACGGTGCGCGGTCGGACGACGGTGCTCCAGGGGCCGGAGCGGATCGCCGTGGTCGGCGCGAACGGGACGGGGAAGACCACCCTGCTCGAGCACCTCGTCGATGCGCCGGGTGCGCGGGAGCATCCGCTCGCCGGCACCACGGCCCGACCGCTGACGGAGCGGGTCGGCTGGCTCCCCCAGCGCCGCGAGGGACTCCTCGACGAGGAGGCCACCGTGCGGGAGCACGTCTCCCGGGCCGCGCCGGATCGTCCTGCGGTCGAGCTGCGGAACGCCCTCGCGCGGCTCCTGGTGCGCGGCGACGTGGTCGATCGGAGGATCGCGTCGCTCTCGGGCGGCGAGCGGTTCCGCGTCGCGCTCGCCGGGCTCGTGCTGGCGCAGCCCGCTCCGCAGCTGCTCGTGCTCGACGAGCCGACGAACGATCTCGATCTCGCCACGACCGACCACCTCGTCGACGTTCTCGCCGCCTGGCGGGGCGGCCTGGTCGTCGTCAGCCACGACGAGGCGTTCCTCGACCGGCTCGGACTCCACTCCCGAGTGGTGCTCGACGCGGAGTGACGGCTGGTCCCCCGGCCCCCGGCGGTTCTGGCCTCGACCGGGCCCCTGCCGCCGGAGAGACTGGCCGGGCCCCTCCCGCCCCCAGCGAACGGACCGACGTGCTCACCGGACTCAGCGCCTTCCCCCTCACTCCGCTCCGCGACGACAGCATCGACGAGCGGTCGTTCGCCGCTCTCGTCGAGCGGCTCGCGCGGGCGGGAGTCGACTCGATCGGCGCACTGGGCTCGACCGGCTCGGCTCCGTACCTGGACCGCGGCGAGCGCCGGCGCGCCGCCGAGATCGCCGTCCGCAGCGCCGGCCCGGTGCCGGTCGTGGTCGGGATCGGGGCGCTGCGCACCTCGCAGGTGCTGGCGCTCGCCGAGGACGCGCAGAGCGCCGGAGCGAGCGCGGTGCTCCTGGCGCCGCTCGGCTACCAGCCGCTGACGGACGAGGACGTGCTGGGGCTCTACGAGGACGTGACGGCTCAGCTCTCGGTGCCGCTCGTCGTGTACGACAACCCCGGGACGACGCGCTTCTCCTTCTCCGACGACCTCTACGGGGCCGTCGCCCGGCTGCCGCAGGTCGCCTCCCTCAAGATCCCCGGCGTGCCGGAGGGACCGGGCGCCGCGGCGGCGCGCGTCAGCGAGATCCGGGCGCGGGTGCCGGAGGGGGTCACTGTCGGGGTCTCGGGGGACGCCGCGGGTGCGCGCGGGCTGCTCGGCGGCTGCGACGCCTGGTACTCGGTGATCGGCGGCCTCTTCCCGCGGACGGCGCTGTCGATCGCCCGGGCGGCGCAGTCGGGCGACGAGGCGGCGGCGATCGCGGGATCGGCGCGCCTGCAGCCCGTCTGGGACCTCTTCGCGGAGCACGGCGGCAGCTACCGAGTGGTCGCGGCGATGGCGGAGCAGCTCGGTCTCGCCGAGGCGCGCTGCCTCCCGCGTCCGGTCCGCGGGCTGGATGCACGGGCGCGGGCCCGGGTCGCGGAGGTCCTGGCGGAGCTGGGGCCTGTGCTGGAGTGATGCTCGGGCGGGTCGACGGGAGGACAGGTCGGACGGCGTGGTCGTTCCGGACCGCCGACGAGCGCGAGGAACCTGGGAGCCTTCACACCGGGGGGCCGGACCGGTGCGGGGAAGTGCTCCCGAACGGAGCGAAAGGGTCGGAACCGGCGGGGCGGGCGATCAGGAACGGGCCTCTCCTTCGCTTCCGGAGCGCCTCGATCCGCCGGCGATGCGGTCGCCGAGCCGTGGATCGTTCCGCCCCTGCGGCGTCGTCCCTCCGCCGTCCCGCGAGTGGCGCGCATCGACGGGTCGTCCGGCCGGTCCTCCGGCTACCGTTGTGGGCACACCCCCCGCCGACCCGGACCGCTCCGCCGACCTCGTCGGCCCGCGGTCCCTGCACGAGGAGCTTCCGTGTCCCCCGACGATTCCGCAGGACCCCCCTCTCGAACTCCCGGCCTCCGGCGGCGCACCGTCGTCGGCGTCGCCCTCACGGGTGCTCTCGCTCTGGGCGCGGCGACGCTCCCGGCCGCCTCCGCCTCCGCCTCCCCCGTGCCAGGCCTGCCCGGGGAGAGGACCCGCACGATCAACGTGAGGACGAAGAACCGCGGCGTGCTCTACGACGTCCTCACGGTCTCGATCGCGGGCGACCTCGCGCGGATCTTCGTGCCGCAGACGGTGAAGCCGCGGCAGGCCGCGGCGGTACCGGTGATCTGGTTCATCCACTCCGCGCAGGCCGACCACACCTCGCTGTCCAGCGTCTTCGCGTACCCGGCCGAGCTCGCCGTCGAGCGGGGCGCCGTCGCGATCTGCCAGACGCTCGGCGGCACGATCTGGACCAACGACACCGCGCAGAAGCACCAGCGGAACGGCTACGCCTACCTCTCCGGCCAGTTCCCGATCGCCGCGAGCTACCTCTGGGCGATGTCGGCCGGTGGTGCGCTCGCCTGCGAGGACTACGGCGCGCGGGTCTTCCCCGGCATCAACGGCGTCTACCTGGTCAACGGCGTCTACGACCTCCGCGACACCCACGACCGCACGACGCGGGGCCGCTTCTCGATCGGCGGTGCCTTCGGCGGCAGCACCGCTCAGATCGACTCCCACAACCCGAAGCGGCTGCCCGCCTCCGCCTGGGCCGGCGCGAACATCCGCGCGGTGGTGTCCGACACGGCCCACCCGGACCCGAGCGTGCCGTCGGCACTGCACGGGCTCGCCCTCGTGAAGAAGGCGACGGCCACGGCCAGGGAGGCGACCGTCCGGACGCACGCGCTCGGCCACAACGCACCGTCGTGGGTGAACCAGGACGGCATCGACGCGATCTTCCGCTGGCACGCCGGGCTGGCCGCCGCGCCGGCGCCGTCGGCGACGCCGACCCCGACGAAGACCCCCGTCGTCCGCCCGTCCACCGCGGGCCGCTGGGACTTCGACCAGGCGGACGCCCCGTACGCGGGAGGGTCGGGGTCCCCGTTCCGACCCCGCTGAGCGGTCAGGACGCGACGGCGTCCCTCGGGATGCGCTGACCGTCACGGGCCCGCGGCGGGAGCGCTCGGCCGCAGTGAGACCGGGCCTACGTCCCCTCCGCGGAGCTCCGCGGCGCCCTCTTCCGGACAGGGCCGCTAGAGGACATTGTCAGCGGCGGGACGGCCGTGCCACGGTTCGAGGACGGCCGATGAGGGCCGTCCCGATCGAAGGCAGCACATGCGCTCCAGCACCGTCCCTCGTCCGCCCGCCGTCGAGGACGGCACGTCGCAGCCGCGGGATCCAGGAGCGGCGCGGCGGCTCCGGCGGGGCCTGCTCGGGCTGACCGCGGCCGTCGCGCTCCTCGTCGGCACCGCCGTTCCTCTCGCGGCGGTCGCCGCTCCGTCCGCCCCTGTCCTCGGGGTGGCGGCCTGGGGAAGCGGCACCGATGGGAAGACCACGGTCCCGGCCGGGGTCGAGGGCGTGCTCTCCCTCGCCGCGGGCCGGACCCACAGCCTCGCCGCGAACGGCGACGGCGGGGTCGTCGCCTGGGGCCGCGGGTCGTACGGGCAGACCAGCGTCCCCGACGGTCTCACGGGGGTCGTCGCGGTCTCCGCCGGCGACTACAGCAGCCATGCGCTGAAGAGCGACGGGACCGTCGTCTCCTGGGGCTACGACGGCGACGGGCAGGTCTCGAGGAGTGCCGCGCTGACCGGGATCGTCGCGATCTCGTCCTCCCGCGACAACAGCCTCGCACTCGGCAGCGACGGCACCGTCACGTCGTGGGGCAGCAACGGGCTGGGCGAGGGCCTGGTCCCGGCCGGCCTCGGAGGCGTCACGGCCATCGCCGCGGGCCGGCGCCACAGCCTCGCCGTGTCCGGCGGGAGGGTGGTCGCCTGGGGCTGGGACCTCTACGGGCAGACCGACGTCCCCGCGGGGCTCGAGGGCGTGGTGGCCGTCGCGGCGGGAGAGACCCACAGCCTCGCGCTGAAGGAGGACGGCACCGTCGTCGCCTGGGGCGCGAGCTCCGACTCGGTCGTCGTCGACTACGGCCAGACCACGGTGCCGGAAGGCCTGTCCGGGGTCGTGGCGATCGCCGCCGCGTCCGACTACAGCCTCGCGCTGAAGGGCGACGGCACGATCGTCGGCTGGGGCCGGAGCTCGGCCGGGCAGCTGCAGTTCCCCGCCGGCCTCGCCGGCACGACGGCTCTCGCCGCCGGACCCGATCACGTGCTCGCCCGGGGCCCGCGTCCCGTCCTGACGGCGGATGCTCCTCCCGCGTCCGGGTCGCTCGGAGCGGCGGCCTCGTACACCTTCGCGGCCGACCGCCCCGCCTCGTTCGCGATCGCCTCCGGCTCCCTCCCCGACGGCCTGTCCCTCAGCGCGTCCGGGGTCCTCTCCGGCACGCCGACGACCGCGGGCACGTCCACCTTCGCCGTCTCCGCGCGGAACCCCTTCGGCGCCACCGTCGGGGCCCCGCACACGTTCGCCGTGGCGGAGACGACGGTCGCGCCGACCCTGGCCGGCGACCCGCCCGCCGCGACGGTGGGCACCCCGTACGACTTCGACTACAGCGTGACGGGCATACCGGCGCCGACCGTCTCGCTCGTCTCCGGAACGCTCCCCGCCGGCCTGAGCCTCGATGCTCGTGGCGGCCTGACCGGGACGCCGACGACCGCCGGACGCTCCACCTTCACCCTGCGGGCCTCGAGCGCTGCGGGGAGCGCGGAGACCACCAGCACCGTCGTCGTCTCCCCCGCCGCCGCTGCACCGGGGATCTCCGGTACCCCCGGGCCGGGCGTCGTCGGCACCCCCTACGACTTCGGCTACACCGTCTCGGGCTTCCCCGCGCCGTCGGTGGCCGTCTCCTCCGGTGCGCTCCCGTCCGGCCTCACCCTGACTCCGGCCGGGCGCCTGACCGGGACTCCGTCCGCGCCGGGCACCTTCACGTTCACGCTGGCGGCCCGCGCCGGCACCGCCTCCGCGGAGACCACCAGCACCGTCACCGTCTCGTCGCCGACGGTCGCGCCGACCCTCTCCGGGACGGTCGCGGCCGGCGTCGTCGGCTCGGCCTACGACTTCCGCTACGCGGTGAGCGGCACGCCCGCTCCGTCGGTCTCCCTGGTCTCCGGCGCACTGCCCGCCGGGCTCACCCTCGACGCGACCGGGCGCCTCTCCGGGACGCCGACCACGGCCGGGACCACCACCTTCAGCATCCAGGCCGCGAACTCGGCGGGCACGGCTCGGGCGACGAGCACGCTGACGGTCTCGCCGAAGCAGGTCGCGACGAAGGCCGATCTGCGCGTCGACCTCTCCGGGCCGGCCTCGGCGGTGAAGGGGAGGACGCTCACCTACACCCTCATCACGACGAACGCCGGTCCGGCTGCGTCGGCGTCGGTCGTCTCGCAGGTCGTCCTGCCCGCGGGTGTGCAGTTCGTCTCTGCGACCGGCTCGTACACCAGGGTCGGGAACGTGGTGGTGTTCCAGCGGGCCGGCCTGGCGGACGGGCGGACCGTGTCGGAGAAGATCACGGTGAGGGCGGCCGTCTCGGGCACGGCGACCGCGCTGGCGGCGGCGTTCTCGACGAAGACGCCCGACCCGTCCATCCGCAGCAACGCGGACACGGCGAGCACGACGATCCGCTGACCGCGGGAGCGTGACGGCGGGCGGTCCCTCGAGGGCCGCCCGCCGTTCTCGGTGCGGGAGCGTCGAGGTCCGCCGCGTCCGCGCCTCGTCTTCGACCGCTAGCCGGCCCGAGGGCGGTAGAAGCGCACGACCGGGAGGGCAGCCGTCGGAGCCTCGCGCACGACGATCTCGAGGCGCTGGATCAGGGCCGGGACGGTCGGCGTGGTCTCGAGCCGGCACTCGAGCTCTCCGTCGCGGCCCGGCAGGAGGAAGGCCGCCTGCGCCGCGGAGGCGCTCCAGAGCAGCCGCTCCACCAGCGGCCTCGCGGTCGGGTCCTCGGCGAGCCCGCCGATTCCCGCGATCGCCGTGGCGAGGCGGCGGGCGCGCACGTCGGCCGGCACATCGCTCAGCAGGTTGGGGCTGAACAGGGCGCCGCTGCCCGGCTCCCCCGCCCGGGTGAGGTCTCCCGCGACGATCGCGGCCTCGACGGCGGCGGCCGCGGCGAGCGTCGACGGGAGGAGGGTGATGGTCCGCGCCGGAGGAGCGGTGTCCTCGAGGGCGGCGCGGAGCAGTCCCGTCGCGGCGGCGGCGAGCTTCGCCCCGTTCGCGGTCGCGAAGACCACGGCCCCCAGGCCCGACTCCAGATGCCACCGCATGTTCGACGACCAGCCCGGCAGGCCGCCGGAGTGGTGGGCGATCCCGCCGAAGCGGACGTCGTGCTCGACGACGAGGCCGAACCCGTACGCGGAGCCGTCGAGCGTGCTCTCGACGGCGCGAGGGCTCAGCGCGGGGACCGGCGTCCAGCCGCGCTGCATCTCGCGGCGGGAGGCACGGCTCAGCACCGGGTCGTCGTCCGCGCCGTCCTCGCCCTCGAACGCGGAGGAGAGCCAGCCGCTCCAGCGGGCGATGTCGCCGACCGTGCTGAACATGCTCGCGGCGCAGGCGCCCGCTCCGGTGCCGGTCACGGGGCGGGGCACCCAGGTCCCTCCGTCGTCGAAGGTGCTGAAGCCGGCCGCCAGGTCGGTGCCGTCAGGGTAGTCGCCGCTGTCGTAGCGGGTGTCGTGGAGGCCGAGCGGCTCGAGGATCGTCCGCGTCGCGAAGGTCGGGAAGTCCTCCCCGGTCACGTTCTCGACGAGCACGCCGAGCAGCCAGAAGCCGATGTTGGAGTACTGGTAGACCTCACCCGGCCGCTCCGTGAAGGTCAGCCCGCGGCCGACGACCTCGAGGAACTCCTCCCGCGTCAGAGCCATGACGTCGTCGGCCCAGCCGTTGTCCTCCGGGAGCCCCGAGCAGTTGCTGAGGAGCATCCTGATCGTCACGGGCAGCGGCAGGCCCGCGGAGTCGAGCGGGTCGGTGAACTCCGGCACGTGGTCGGCGACGCGGTCGTCGAGGCGGAGCAGCCCGCGGTCGCGCAGGATCAGCACCGCCGCCGCCTCGAAGCTCTTCGACATGGAGGCGATGCGGTGCACGGTCCCGGGCCCGGGAGCGGCGCCGTCGAGGCGGTGCTCGCCGCGGCCGTGGTGGACGAGCAGCCCGGTGCGGTCGAACAGGGCCCAGCTCACCGAGGGGGCCGGCGGCGCCTCCCCGTCGAACCACCGGGCCAGCCGGTCCTGGAGCGGCGGGGAGAGGAGCGTCGGCGGAGGGAGCGTCATGCCCTCATCCTCCCGCACGCGGCACAGGCCGCCGCGGTCCTGCGGGTCACCGCGGGAGGACGCCGTCGGGGCTCAGCCAGTCCGGGCGGCTCCCCTCGACCGCGTCCAGGACGTCCTCCTGCGGGCCGGTCGCCGGTCTCCGCGGCGACGATGATCTGGTCGTCGACGGGAGCGGAGGGACCCGCCGTGCATCCGGCGAGCATCCCGATCAGCAGCACTCCCCCGGCGATGCGCGCCCCCCTCGGACCCGTCCGCTCACCGTCGAGCGTCGCGGCGACGGCCGCTCCGGCGGGCTGACGGGTCCCGGCGAGAGCCCGGAGCGACTGCCGTCACCTGCGAGCCGGACGAGGAACTTCTCAGGTCCTCTTGCGTGTCGCAGGCGCGGAACCTAGTTTTGTCGAACCGGTTCGAAGCACTGTTGCTCCGACCCCGGACCGACGCCCGCCGTCGTCCGGCCGGCTGTCCCCACAGAAAGTGACCAGCGTGACAACGATGTCCTCCCCGAGGCGCGGCACCCGCTCCCTCGCCCTCGCGCTGAGTGCCGCGACACTCGCCGCCCTCGCCGTCGCTCTCCCGAGCGCCGAGTCCGCCTCCGCGGCCGACACCTCCGTCCCCGCCGACGCGCTCATCCTCCAGTACGACTTCGAGCAGGGGCAGGTGTCCGGATCCACGGTCGCCGACCTCTCGTCGAAGAAGCTCGACGGCACCGTCGTCAACAGCGCGAGAGCGACGTACGTCGCGGGTCGGAAGGCCGGTACGACCGCGATCGACCTTCCCGGGGGCGCGGCGGACTCGACCTCCGCGCCGTACCTGACCGTGCCGAACGGGCTCTTCCAGGGCGTGACGCAGACCACCGTCTCCGCCTGGACGAAGTGGTCCGGCACCGGAGGCTTCCAGTGGCTGTGGTGCCTGGGCATCAGCCCCGACGCCGCGTCGGCCTTCGCTCCGTCGTTCGACGGCGGCAGCGCCCGCGCGATCATCAAGCAGCTGAAGGACGGCGGCGAGACCGGAGTCTCCAGCTCCTCGCCGCTGCAGAAGGACCAGTGGGTCAACGTCACCGCGACGATGGACGGCACGACCGTGACCCTGTACCTCAACGGTCTGCAGGTCGCGACGGCTCCCGCCTCCGTCGACCTCGCGAAGCAGCTCTACTCCGCCTCCGCCTCCAAGAGCGGCAACATCGGCCGGGCGCTCTGGAACGTGCACCCCTACTTCGACGGAGCGATCGACGACTTCCGCGTCTACGACCGGGCTCTGACCGCCGCTCAGGTCCGGGGTCTGGCGGGCGACGCCGCGCCGGCCGTCACCGGCGTTCTCTCGACGAGCGTCGCGGTCACCACCGGCATCGGCGTCGCGCCGGCCCTGCCGGGGGTCCCCGCCACCTACTCCGACGGCGTGAACCGCGACGCCCCGGTCACCTGGGAGAGCGTCCCCGCCTCCGCGTACGCGAAGCGCGGCACCTTCACCGTGAAGGGCACCGTCACCGGCCTCGGCACCGCGGTCACGGCGACCGTCACGGTGCGCGCACTCGACGAGATGACCATCGACCTCGGCACGAGCACCGGGGAGTTCATGGGCGGCGCGTCCGGCACCCTCTACGGGGTCTACGGCGAGGGCCTCCCCTCCGACAACCTCCTCGAGGGGATCGACCTGCGCACGGTCTCGACCAAGGCGCAGGACGGGCCGCAGCATCCGGGCGCGGACGCGTTGAGCGTCGCGAAGGCCGTCGCCGACACCTCGGACGGCGACACCTACATCTACATGACGGACATCTACCGCGGCTTCCCCTACGAGTGGCCGGGCAGCACTCCCCAGGAGAAGCTGGCCGACTACCAGGCGAAGATCGCCACGCAGGTCGACCAGGTGCTCGCGCTCCCCGAGGAGTACCAGGACAACATCGTGTTCGTGCCGTTCAACGAGCCCGAGGGCAACATGTTCGGCAACGGGAAGTGGAGCTACGACGGGAAGAGCTGGCTGGAGGACCCGACCGCGTTCTTCGCGGCCTGGGACAGCACCTACGCGCTGATCCGCGACAGGATGCCCGACGCCCGCATCGCCGGACCGAACACCAGCGTCCTCTACGACCAGGTCCGCGGGTTCATGACCCACACGCTCGAGCAGGACACCGTCCCCGACGTGATGACCTGGCACGAGCTGAGCGCCCCGGGTGAGATCCGCACCAACGTCGACCGCTTCCGGGCCTGGGAGGACGAGCTGTACGCGGGCACGTCCTACGCCGGGAAGCACCTGCCGGTGAACCTCAACGAGTACGCCTTCAACTACCACACCTCCGTGCCCGGCCAGATGGTCCAGTGGATCAGCGCGCTCGAGGACAAGAAGGTCGACGGCGACATCGCCTACTGGAACATCGACGGCAACCTCTCCGACTCCGCGGTGCAGGCCAACCGCGCCAACGGCCAGTGGTGGCTCCTCAACGCCTACGCCTCGATGACCGGCGACACCGTCGCGGTCACGCCGCCCAAGCCCGGCCAGAGCTACACCCTCCAGGGCGTCGCGACCCTCGACACCGCGGCCAAGCAGGCGAGAGCCCTCTTCGGAGGCGTCGGCGGCTCGCAGAAGGTCGCGTTCGAGCGCATCCCGGCCGCCACCTTCGGCTCGAAGGTCCACGTGGAGGTCAGCGAGATCCGCTGGACCGGCCAGGTCGGCGACTCGGGAGCCCCGCAGACGGTGAAGGAGTTCGACGCGTCCGTCGTGGACGGCGCCCTCTCGCTCGACTTCGGCGGATCCCTGCCCGCGCTCGACGTCGACTCCGCCTACGAGGTCGTCCTGACCCCGGGCGCCAACGCGTCGTCGCCGTCCGCCTCGCCCGTCGACTTCCGCCAGAAGTACGAGGCCGAGGACGCCCGCTACACCGGATCGCGGAACCTCAACGGACCCGAGGGCTCGCCGACCAACGTCGGCGGCTTCTACACCTCGGGCGGACGCAACGTCGGCGGGATCCGCACCGGCGGCGACCTGAAGCTCGACTTCGCGGTCACCGTCCCGAAGGACGGCGAGTACGACCTCAGCGTCTTCGCCAACTCCCTCAACACCTACGCCGCCAACGCCCAGCAGGGTCCGATCAACGCGTTCCTGAGCGTCGACGGCGCTGCGGAGCAGGAGATCCTCCTTCCGCTGGCCTACAAGTTCGTGGTCTGGGACCACGCGGACACGAAGGTGACGCTGACCGCCGGCACCCACACGATCTCGCTCGCCGCGAAGAACCTCGCCGGCACGAAGTCGACCGTGGGCGACGCGATCATCGACAAGATCGAGCTCTCCCTCCCCAGCGCGGCCGCCGCGACCTCGATCCACGAGGCCGAGACCGGTACGCTCGAGAACGGAGCGACGGCCGACTACTCCCGCGCCGGCGTCTCCGGCTCGGGCACGGCGACGCTCACCAGCGGCGCCTCCACCACCGTCTGGGGCTACTCCGCGAAGGACGCGCCGTCCTCCGTGACGGTGGACACCCTGGGCGGCGGCACCGGCGACCTCTACGTCAACGACGTGAAGGTCGGGCCGGTGGGCGCGAGCTCGACCCGTCAGGTCTTCCTCTCGGGCGGCGTGAACAAGATCGAGGTCGTCGGCACGAGCGGCACGCTCCTCGTCGATCGGATCGTCATCGGAGCGAGCGCGAACCCGCCCGCGACGACGAGCTATGAGGCGGAGGCGGCCACGATCACCGGCCCCGCCACGGTCCGCGACCTGTCCTTTGCGTCGGGCGGCAAGGCCGTCGGGAACATCGGGGGCGGACGCGACGGCGACTCGACCCTGACCTTCGGCGACGTGAAGGCCGAGCAGGACGGGACGTACGCGCTCACGCTGCGCTACTCCAACGAGGAGCAGTCCCCCGCGACGCACTACAACCCCGACCCGCTCGCCCGCCACGCGGACATCACGGTCAACGGAGTGACGCAGCGCGTGCTCTTCCCGCACACGTTCCACCAGAACCAGCTGTGGGACCTGAGCGTGCCGGTCACGCTCAGGAAGGGCTCGAACACCATCGCGATCACCTCGAAGGAGCTCCCGGGCTTCGACGGGACGACCTACCTCTCCGACACCTTCCCCGGCGTCCTGCTCACCTCGCAGTACGCGCCCAACATCGACAGGATCTCGGTCACGCCCTTCGTCGGGCGGACCACGGGCCTGACGGTGACCGGCACCTCGGCCTCGCGCTGCACCGCGGGGAAGGTCACGATCACGGGGACGGCGACCAACACCAGCGCGGTCGCCGCTGACGTCACGATCGGCTCGGCCTGGGGCACGAAGACCTTCACCGGGGTCGCTCCCGGCAAGACGGTCTCGGCCGCCTTCAGCACCCGCGCTGCGAGCGTCGGAGCCGGCGCTCTCGACGTGCGGATCGCGGGGACGGTCGACGGCGCTGCGGCGAGCGGATCCACGGCACCGGCCTACGGTGCGGCGCGCTGCGGCTGATCCGTCCAGAACGCCCTGACGCGGCCGGGCACCTCGTGCGCCCGGCCGCGTCGACGTGTCGTCGGGACCGGACGTTCCCCGACGGGGACGAGCGCGCCGTGGACGAGCAGAGCGCCGGAGCCGCAGCGTCCGGTCCTCGCTCCGGGGACGCGGCGCCCGAGTTGCGTGCGCCGCGCCGCACTGCCACTCTCGACACGGTTCGAGCGGGGGTGGAGATGGCCACGATCGGAGACGTCGCGAAAGCGGCAGGGGTCTCGCGCAGCACGGTGTCGTACGTCCTCTCCGGCAAGCGCAGCATCTCCCCCGAGACGCGCAAGCGCATCGAGGACGCGATCGCCGAGCTCGACTTCACGGTCAACGCCGGAGCACGGGCGCTCGCGACGCGCCGCACCATGGCGCTCGGCCTGCTCGTCCACTTCGACCCGGACGAGTTCGCGCCCGCGATGGTCGAGTACGTGCTCCCCATCACGGCCCGCGCCCGCGAGCTCGGCTACGACGTGCTGCTGGCCACCGAGGCCGACGGGGCGGCTGCCGTCCGCCGGCTCACGCGCTCCGGTCAGGTCGACGGACTGATCCTCCTGAGCGTCGCGGACGACGACGACCGGCTGCCCGTCCTGCGCGCCTCGCGGCGGCCCGGTGCCGCCCTCGGCGTGCCCGCGGACGCCTCCGGGGTGGACGTCTTCGACCTCGACTTCGGCGACGCGGCCCGCCTGCTGATCGAGCACCTGGGCGCCCTCGGGCATCGGAGCATCGGTCTCGTCACCCCTCCTGAGCGCGTCTTCGACCGCGGAGGGACCTACGGGCTCCGGTTCCGCGAGTCGGCTCTCGAGACCGCCGGTCGGCTCGGGATCGAGCTGGTGCTGCGCCCGGCCGCCACCGCCGCCGACGCCGTCGAGCCGATGATCACGGCGTTCCTCGACGACAACCCCGGTCTCACGGCGCTGGTCGTCCACAGCGACCGGACCATCGCGATGCTTCCCGCGATCCTGGGCCGACGCGCTGTCGCCGTGCCCGGGCAGCTGTCCGTCGTGAGCCTGTACTCGGCCGAGTTCGCCCGCGACTTCTCGCTCCCCTACAGCTACGTCGAGACGGGTGCCGCCGAGCTCGGCGCGCACCTGGTCGACACGCTCGTCGAGCGGATCGAGCAGCCGTCCCTCGGCGAGGAGCCGTCGATCCGACTCCTGCCCGCGCGTCTCGTCGACCGCGGGAGCGCCCGCGCGGTCTGAGGGCCGCTCCGGAGCCCCCGAGGCCCGGTCAGAAGCGCGAGGCGACCTCGTAGAGGACCTCGTCGTCGCCCGCGTAGACGCCGTCGCGCCGCGGCCAGTGCGCGATCACGTCCGTGAAGCCGAGCTCCTCCGCCCGGCCGGCCATGTCCTCGAACCGGGCGACGCTCTCGAGGGAGTAGTCGCCCCCGGAGTCGAGCGAGAGGTGGCGCTCGACGGTGCGCGGGTCGCGCCCGGCCAGCTCGAGCGCCGCATCGAGCCGCCGGGAGAGGGACGCGACCGCCCGCCACCACTCCTGGCTCGACACTCCCTCCGGGCCGGTGGTGACCCAGCCCTGCCCGCGCTCGGCGACGAGCGCGAGGCCCTTCGGCCCGTTCGCGGCGAGGACGAACGGGACGCGGGGGCGCTGCACGGGCTCGCCCACCATGCGCGCGGAGCGGGCGGTGAACCACTCCCCCTCGAGGTCCACGCCGCCCGAGCCGGGCTCCTCGAAGCGCAGCAGCGCGTCGAGTGCG
Source organism: Rathayibacter sp. AY1A4 (assembly GCF_002930955.1). Taxonomy (NCBI): domain Bacteria; kingdom Bacillati; phylum Actinomycetota; class Actinomycetes; order Micrococcales; family Microbacteriaceae; genus Rathayibacter; species Rathayibacter sp. AY1A4. The sequence goes on from NZ_PSTN01000003.1 coordinate 163,326, forward strand.
GTGACGAACTCGGTGAAGCGCTCGTGCCGCTGCCGGGGCGAGTACTCGGGCTGCCCGAGCACGCGGGCGTCGAAGCCCGTGCCGCCCGAGCCGACCCCGAGGATCGTCCGACCGCCCGAGATCTCGTCCAGGGTCGCGATCTCCTTCGCGAACGGCACCGGGTGGCGGAAGTTCGGGGAGGTCACGAACGTGCCCAGGCGGAGCGTCTCGGTCACCGTCGCGGCAGCGGTGAGGGTGGGGACGGTCGCGTGCCACGGCTCGTCGGCGAGGGAGCGCCAGGAGAGGTGGTCGTAGGTCCACGCGTGGTCGAAGCCCAGGCCCTCGGCCGACTGCCACTTCCGGCGGGCCTCGGCCCACGGGTCCTGCGGGAGGATGACGATGCCGTGTCGCATCGTCCGAGTGTACGAGCGCCGGCGGGTCAGAGCGCGGCGGGCGGCACCGGGGGCGGATCGGGCACCTCGTCCACGACCGAGCGCGGGACCATCAGGGTCGGCATCCGCACGCGCAGGCGCAGCGGTTCCCGCTCCGACGCGCCGAGCAGCTCGCGGGCGGCGCTCCGCACCTGCCGGGCCAGCGCCGGGTGCACGGCCCTCGGATCCTCGAACGCGGCGACCAGCTCGCGCAGCACTCGGGTGGTGCTCCGCGGGTCGCCGTCCTGCCTGGGCATCGGATCGGCCCCTCACTCTCGGCACGGCCGTCAGGGTCCCGGCGGTGCAGCGGATGTCTCGCGCCGACGGTAGGGCCGGGGACGGCGCCGTGGCACTGAGGTTGACAACGGGAGGACCCGGCGGATCGCGGTGCGCGGGGTGCGATCCGGGCGAGGGCGGTCCTGCTGGGGATCGACGGCCACCGCCGGGAGAACCCGCTTCCCACGATCGCGCCCGTCCGGTCGCGGCTACTCTCGGGGCGTGATCACGACGACGGAGCGGGTGGACGACTGGGTCGAGGGCTGGTGCCGGGCACGCGGCGTGCAGCGCGTCCGCGAGGACGGGGCCTGGCTGGTCGATGTCGGAGCGGAGTCGCGCATGCGGGAGCGGATCCTGGTCGATCCGTCGCCCTCCGCGCTGCAGGCGGGTGCCGAGCGGACGGCCGGGCCCCGGGAGTGGCTGACGGTCATGGGCCTGGGCGACGACGCCCGCCTAGCGCCCGCCGCCGGGCTGGAGCTCGTCGCGGGCGACGAGAGCCTGATGGCGGCGCTCCTCGGCCCGGGCCGCACCGCCGAGGGTGCCCTGCTCGCGGGAGCCGTGCTCGAGGCCGCCGACGGAGTGGCGAGCGTCCGGCTGCTGGTCGACGGAGTCGTCGCCGCTCAGGGCACCGCCGCCGTGCACGGGACGGTCGCGGTCCTGGACCGGATCGAGACCGATGCGCGGTTCCGCCGACGCGGGCTGGGACGGCGGGTCGTCGACGCCCTCACCGCCTGGGCCCGGTCCGAGGGTGCACGGAGCGGTCTCCTCGTCGCCAGCACGGACGGCCGCGCCCTCTACCTCACGCTCGGCTGGGAGGTGGTCGCGCCGGTGCGCATCTGGCGCGGGGCCGCACTCCGAGATCCGGGACAGGGCTGCGCGGCCGCCGGGCGATGAATTCCCGATCCGCCCCTCCGGAAGCGCACGTCCGCGTGAGTGCGGAATCGCGCGCAGCGGACACAGGCGGCGGAGAACGGCGGAGCAGCAGTGGAGCGGCCGCCCGCAGATCCGAATTCAGCCGATAAAATCATCCTCGAAAGAGGGACACCGGCTATTGCTCACACGGCCTTGTCCGAGAAGCGGATCATCCGCTTCTCGGACTCGTGTCACCGCCCTAGGGTCGTCACCCGAGAGCGCCCTTCTCGGCCGAGTAGAGCTGCTTCACCTGCTCCGCGGTCAGCGCCCGGTCCCACACCCGCAGTCGGGCGAGGGAGCCGGCGAAGCGGTTGATCATCGTGCCGTCCCGGCCGACCGCTCCGACCACGAAGTCGCCCGGAGCCGCGTTGAGGCCGTCGGGGTAGACGTAGGGGTTCTTGGCGTAGGTCGCGCCGAGCTTGTCGGTGTACACCGGGTACGCGGTGGCGGCGCCGTCGAGGTACGAGACCGCGACTGCGCCGTCGTACGTCCCGACGTGCAGCTGCCACACGCCGCGCGTGATCCGGCGGGGCTCCACCGAGTAGTCGCGCGAGTACGGGTAGCCGGGCGTCGGCCCGCCGAGCTTCGAGACGTGCATGCACACGCGCTCCCAGCCGCCGTACTCGGGGAGGTTGTTGAACAGCGCGTAGGAGCGCAGCGGCCCGACCGTCGACTCCTCCCAGACGCCCGCGATGCAGGCGCCGTCCGCGTCGGAGTTGAGCACCCACACCGCGATCGTCACCTGGCCGGTCGAGGCGCCCAGGTTGAGCGGGCCGACCTCGCCCTTGGGGACGACCAGGTGGTCCGTCGTCCCGTTGAGGGCGACTCCGGTGCCGAACGGCGTGGCGACGGCGCGGGCGGAGGAGCCCGCACCCTGCCGGAGCGCCGGAGCGCCCGCGACGGCCGAGGCGAAGGGGGCGGCGCTCTCGGCGAAGGACCACTCCGCGATCGGCGTGGGCACGGTGACCGTGGGGACCGGAGCGGCGTCGCCGACCACGAACGCGTCGAGGATCAGGTTGGTGCCGCTCGAGGAGGGATTGCGGCCGCTTCCGCGGCGGATGGTCACCGTGTGCGGCCCGGCCGCGAGCTGTCCGCTGCTCCAGACCGTCTGCTTCGACCGCGTCGCGGCGCTGTAGCGGTCGACGGACGCGACCTTGACTCCGTCGAGCTCGACGTCGTTGATGCCGGACGAGCCGGTGAGGCGGCTGATCCAGCTCACACTGGTACCCGTGAAGGCGAGGGTGGCGGAGGCGCCCGCGGTGGTCGAGTAGGCGATGCTGCCGCCGCTGTCCGTGCTCGCCTTCAGCGTCGACCACGTGCCGGTCGTGACGATCGGGGCGGCGCCGTTCTCGTAGGTGCCCGCTCCGGGCAGGGTCGTCGCCGGCGGAGGCGTCGCGTCGCCGACCACGAAGGAGTCGAGCAGCAGATTGCTGCCGGTCGAGGCCGGATTGCGGCTGCTCCCCCGGCGGATCGTCAGCGTGTGCGGCCCGCCCGCGAGCTGTCCGCTGCTCCACACCGTCTGCTTCGAGCGGGTGGACGCGCTGTAGCGGTCGACGGAGGCGACCTTCACGCCGTCGAGCTCGACGTCGTTGATCCCGGAGGACGACGTGAGTCTGCTGATCCAGGCGATGCTCGTGCCGGTGAAGGCGAGCGTCGCGGAGGCGCCGGAGCTGGTCGAGTAGGCGATGCTCCCGCCGCTGTCCGCGGTGGCCTTCAGCGTCGTCCAGGTGCCGGTGGTGACGATCTGCGCGGCGCCGTTCTCGTAGGTGCCCGCGCCGGGCAGCGTGGACACGGGCGGCGTCTCGGGCACGGGCTCCGTCTGCGGCACGGGGCCCTCGGCGATCCAGCGCTGGAAGGTGTCGATCATCTCCTTGTTGGTGAAGCTCGGGACCTTGTGGCCGTCGGTGCCCTCCCCCGGGTGGGTGCGCAGCGTCGCCTCCTTCGCCAGGGGCAGGGCCGCGGCGTGCAGGGCGGCGCCGTGCAGGGCGAGCGGCACCATGACGTCGTCGGGAGATCCGGTGATCCTCAGCCGGGCGCCGCGCCACACCGACGCGGGCAGCCGCGCCGGGTTGGTGGCGGCGATGGCCGCCGCATCCGCGTACTCGGGGCCGATCTTGTCCGGCTCGCTCGCCGCGCGCTCCTCCATGTCGTAGGAGCTGCTGCAGAGGTACGCGCCCCGGATGTTCGGCACCATCCGCTTCCCGTAGGCCCAGGCCAGGAGCGGCCCGCCTCCGGAGTCGGAGCGCAGGAGGCTCGCGTCGATCCGCCACACCGACGAGGCCCAGGCGGCGACAGCGGCCTGGATCTCGATCGCCCGCGGGCTCGACCAGATGCTGCCGCCGTAGGTCGGGCAGATGCTGACGATGCCGCGGTCCACGGCGAGGTCGGCGGAGTAGGCGAACGCGCTCGAGAGCGCCGTGTGGGTGCCGTTGCGGGCGTGGTAGTACCAGAGCATCGATGCGCCCCTGGTCTGCGACGGAGGCGTCGCGTGCGGCACGAACAGGCGCGCCCGGTCCCCCGCGACGACGACGTCGATGATCTCGTAGCGCTTCCCGCCCGTCTTCGACGTGGCGGTGGACAGGCGCGAGACCTCGCCGGGCAGTCGGGGCACCGCGGTGAGGTCGCCGGCCGCGAGGGCCGGCGTCGCGAACGCGATCGCGCCCGCGCCGGCGACGGATCCGGCGAGGATCGTGCGGCGGGAGAGAGCGGAGAGGGCCTTGACGCCCGACCGGGAGCCGGTGCGGGAGGAGTCGGCGGAGTCGCCTACGGCAGTGTCCTGAGGAGTCACGGAAGAGAGAGCCTTTCCGATCGTCACCGTTCCGGGTACACCGATCGAAAGAGGAGGAGAAGGCGTTCAGTGAACGAGCGGCAGTGCTCGCGCTACTGATGCGGATCACCTTCTTCTCGAGAAGGAAAGGGAAGCCGGATCAGGCTAACAGAGGGGATGAGAAAGGGTTCAGTATTTCTACCCACCGCTTTATCAACCGGAAGAGAACGCACCAGGAATCGCTTATCCGGCCGCTTATCGTCCCTTTTCCGGTGACACGACGCGCGCCGGACACCGCCGTCTGGCAGGATGCCCCCGTGTCGGAGACGGGTCGGCTGCAGCGGGGCGGCGCCCTCCCCGTGCTCCTCGTGTTCCTCCGCCTCGGGCTGACCTCGTTCGGCGGGCCGATCGCGCACCTCGGCTACTTCCGCGAGGAGTTCGTGGTGCGCCGCGGCTGGCTGACCGATCGCGCGTACGCCGACCTCGTCGCGCTGTGCCAGTTCCTCCCCGGACCCGCGTCCAGCCAGGTCGGGATGGCGGTCGGCCTGCAGCGCGCGGGGCTCGCCGGACTGGTCGCCGCGTGGTGCGGATTCACGCTCCCCTCGGCGATCGCCCTGGTCCTCGTCGCCGGTCTCGTCGCCGGTGCGGGCGATGTCGCCTCCGCCGGCTGGCTCCTGGGCCTCCAGGCGGCGGCGGCCGCGGTCGTCGCGCAGGCCGTGCTCGGGATGGCGCGCTCGCTCGCACCGGACCGCCGCCGCGCGACGATCGCCGGCGCAGCGGCTGTCGCCGTCCTCCTCGCCCCGGAGCCCGCGCTGCAGGTGGCGGTGATCGCGGCGGCGGGCCTGGCCGGCGTCCTGTGGCTGCGCGGCGAGGAGGCGGCTCCGGACGAGGGCCCGGGCTTCGCGGTCCGGATCCCGACGGCGCTCGCGGTCTCGGCCCTCGCCCTCTGGGGGCTCCTCCTGGCCGGCCTCCCCCTGCTCGCCGCGCTCACCGGCGAGGGAGCGGCGGGTCTCGCCTCCGTCTTCTACCGCGCGGGCGCTCTGGTGTTCGGGGGCGGCCACGTCGTGCTGCCTCTGCTGGAGGCGCAGACGGTCGGCGCCGGCACGGTCGGGCAGAGCGAGTTCCTGGCCGGCTACGGCGCGGCGCAGGCGGTGCCGGGCCCGCTCTTCACCTTCTCCGCGTTCCTCGGCGCGGTGGGCGCGGGGACGCCGGATGGCGTCGCGGGGGCGGCGATCGCGCTGGTCGCGATCTTCCTGCCGGGCGCTCTGCTCGTGGTCGGCGTGCTCCCGTTCTGGCAGCGGCTGCGGCACCTGCCGGTCGCGCAGAGGGCGCTGGCCGGCGTGAACGCCGGCGTGGTGGGACTGCTCGGCGCCGCCCTCTACGACCCGGTACTGACGGAGGGCATCGGCTCGACCGGCGCCCTGGCGCTCGCGATCGGCGCCTTCGTGGCGCTGACGCGCTGGACCGTGCCCCCGTGGATCGTCGTCCTCGCCGCCGCGGGCCTCGGCACCCTGCTCCTCTGACTCCCTCCGGGGACGACGATCCGGACCAGCCCTGGCAGTCTGGACGCATGAGGGCTCGGGGGACGACAGCAGCAGTGGCGACGACGGCAGCGGCGGGGCTCCTGCTGCTGGGCGGGTGCACCGCCGGCGGCGGGGCCGAGGCGGGCGCCACGGCGTCCGCGCCCGCCTCGCGGACGCCGAGACCCGCCATCACCGACCTGATCACTCCGAGCCCGACCCCCTCCGCTCCGGCGACCGCCGAGCCGGTCGGAACCGTCGTCGACGCCGGGCCGGTCGGCGAGGGAGTCCCCGCCACCGTCTCGGGCACCGGCCCGGCCGACGTGTCGTTCCAGCGGCAGGGCGAGTTCGCGGTCGTCCTGAGCCTGGACTGCTCGGCCTGCACCGGCACGGCGATCGTCACCGCCGCGGGCCGGATGACGCCCTTCGGCGAGGCCGCCGCCCCGATGACGGGGTCGTTCCTGACCGGGATCTTCCGCGACGACCCCGTCGAGCAGCAGGTGATCGTCCGAGCCGACGGGCCGTGGACGCTCGGCCTGCAGAGCTGGAACGACCTCGCGACGGTGAGCGGTGCGCAGTCCGGCACCGGCCCGGCCGTCCTGTTCTTCTCCGACGACGTCCCGCGCGTGACGGTCGACTACACGCCCGCGGGTCCGGACGACTCGTTCTCCGGCCGCGTGTTCACGACCTCCGATCAGCCGCAGCTGTTCGGCGACTCCGTCGCCTTCTCCGAGGTGTTCGAGGCCGACCTGCCCGGCGTCATGGCCGTCCAGACCGAGGGGACCTGGACCGTGACGCCGACGCCCTGACCCGGGGTCGTGACGCGCCGTCCGCGGAGTCGGGGAACGGGAGCCCGTCGGCCCAGACGCGCTGCACGCGGAGCGACGCGTCGAGCAGGACGACGTCGGCGCGGTACCCGGGGGCCAGCAGGCCGAGGTCGCCCCGGCCGAGCACGCGGGCGGGAACGGCGGTGAGGGCGGCGACGGACGCCTGCAGCCCGAGCTGGCCGGGCCCGACGGCCCGCCGCAGGGCCTCGTCCTGCGTGAGCGTGGATCCGGCGAGCACAGCGGTGCCCGCGAGCCGGGCGACCCCGCCGAGCACCTCGACGTCGAGCAGGCCGAGGCGGTGCGTTCCGTCGCCCGGCCCGGCCGCCGCCATCGCGTCGGTGACGAGCGCGATGCGCCCGGGAGCCGCCGCGAACGCGAGCCGCACCACCTCGACGTCCACGTGCCGGCCGTCGAGGATCAGCTCGAGCGCGACCCGCTCGTCTCCCAGGGCCACCGGGATCGGGCCCGGGGAGCGGTGGCCGATCCCGGGCATGGCGTTGAACGCGTGCGTGACCAGCCGGGCTCCGCGGTCGAACGCGGCCCGCGCCTGGTCGGCGTCCGCCTCGGTGTGGCCCACCGCGACCACCGTGCCGGCGCCGGCGAGCCGCTCCACCGCCGCGAGGGCTCCCGGCAGCTCGGGCGCGAGCGTGATCTGCGCGAGGCGTCCGCGGGCGGCGTCCAGCAGCCGGCCGACCGCGCCGGAGGAGGGGTGCACGAGAGCCGCGGGGTCGTGCGCTCCCCTGCGCGAGGGCGCGAGGAACGGGCCCTCGAGGTGCGCGCCGAGCACGAGCGGGTCGGTGGCCGCGAGGGCCGAGACCGCGTCCAGAGAGGACTCCAGCTGCTCCAGCGGCGCCGAGACCAGGCTGACCAGCGAGCGCGTGGTGCCACGGGAGCGGTGCAGCGCGAGGCCCGCGCGGATCGCCTCCGCTCCTCCGTCGAAGCCGTAGCCGCCCCCTCCGTGCACGTGCAGGTCGATGAAGCCTGGGACAGCGGTGAGGCCCCGCGCGTCGTGCAGCTCCGCCCCCTCCGCCTGCGCCTGCCAGCCGGTGCCGGTGCCGGTCGCCGTGATCGCGCCGTCCCGCGCGAGGAGCCAGTGGTCCTCCACCGTCCCGGCCGCGTCGACCTTCCGTGCGCTGTGGATGATCAGCGCGGCGTGCGCCATGCGGTCGTCTCCTGGGTGTCGGTTCCGGATCGGCGGGGACTCCGCCCCCTCCCGACGATGGCACAGCCCCCGCCGGTCGCGCCGGTCCGACACCGATCACTGCGCCACCCCGAACGTATTCCGCGCCTCCGCGTCACGAACAGGGACCTCGCGCGTCTCCTGTGCATGCCTCCCCTGGACACCCGAACCCCCACCCCTCGCCTCGCCGCCTCCCGCCGGCCGCTCGACGTCGTCGCCATCGCGGCGGCCGCCCTCGTCAACGAGCGCTACCTCGATCGGCGCTTCACCGTCCACCACCTCGCCGCCGAGCTGCGGATGCCCGCCCTGCTGCTGCGGCTGCGGTTCCGCCGCTGCTACGGGCTCGGCCTCGACGAGCACCTCGCCCTCCGCCGACTCGAGCTGGCCGCCGTCCTGATGGCGAGCACCCCCGTCGCTCTCGGCGGCCTCGACCGCATCGCCCGGGGCTCCGGCTACCGGGGCACCGCCGAGCTGGACCGCGACCACCGGAGGCACCGCCGGTCGTCCGCGCTGGCCGCCTGGTTCCGGGCCGCCCCGCGTCCCGAGCGCGAGCACCGGCACGGCATCCGGCCCGAGGAGGAGCTGCTCGCCGCAGCGCCGGGTGCCGCGACTCCGGCCCGCCCCAGCAGCATCCGCTCGGCACCGGTCACCCCGCTGAGGCGCCGCGCCTGAGCCCGGCCGCGGAGCGGTACAGTGCCACGATGCGCACCTCCGGAACCCGCCGATGACGGCCGTCCGCTACGTCGCGATCGGCGATTCCTTCACCGAGGGCGTCGGCGACGAGCGGCCGGACGGCACCCCGCGCGGCTGGGCCGATCTGACGGCCGCGGGATGGGCGGCGGCCACGGGCGAGCGGATCGAGTACGCCAATCTCGCGATCCGGGGCCGGCTCATCGCGCCGATCCTCGCCGAGCAGCTCGAGCCCGCGCTCGCCCTGGGCCCGACCCACCTCTCCTTCAACGGAGGCGGCAACGACATGCTGCGCCCGCGGGCCGACATCGAGCGGATCGCCGACGCCTACCTCCGCGTCCTCGAGCGCTGCGACGAGCAGGGCGTCGTGCTGATCGCCCTGGCCGGCGCCGACCCGTCGCCGCGGCTCCCGCTCGGCTCGCTCATCCGCCGCCGCGGGGACGCGCTGACCGACGCCGTCCTGCGCCGGACGAGCCACCGGACCGACGTGGTCGTCGCCGACAACTGGCACGACCCCGCTTTCGCCGATCCGGCGCTGTGGTCGGAGGACCGCCTGCACCTCGGCCCGCGGGGACACCGGCGGGTGGCCGACCGGGTCCTGCGGGCGCTCGGGCTCACGCCGCCCGCCGCGCTGCCCGACGCTACCGAGGCCGCACTCCGGCGCGGCGGAACCGTGCAGTACTACCGGCAGCACGTCGCGCCGTGGGTGCGGCGCAGGCTCACCGGCACGTCCTCCGGGGACGGCCGCGCCGCGAAGTACGCGGGCTTCGTGCCGATCGACCCGGTCTGACGCCTCCTCCGAGGAGCACGGCGCTCGTTCGACGGGCAGGGATCTCCCCTGAGGCGCTCAGCGGCGACCACTCGCGGCCGCTCGACGGCGTCGAGCGCTCAGTGCCAGCCGTACCGCGCCGAGAGCACCCGGGCGACGGCGTCGTACCGAGCGCGCTCCAGAGCTGCTCCTTCGCGGCGCATCCCGGCGGGGTGCACGCGGAACACGCGCTCCGGGTCGACCCAGCTGGGGCGCCCGTCCGGGTCCCAGCCGCCGGTCCCGACGGCCAGGTAGTCGGAGTGCTCCTTCGAGCTCAGCCGCACGGCGAGCACTGTCCCCGACTTCTCGACAGCGAGCACGAGCACCGGGCGGTCCTTGCCGCGGCCGTCGTCCTCCTCGTACGGCACCCAGGTCCAGACGACCTCGCCCGGGTCCGGGTCGCCGTCGGGCGTGGGCGCGTAGCCCAGGCGGACCCCGCGGAGCCGCGACGGGTCGACCTCGACGGTGCGGCCCACTCCGCTCGCGCCCGGGGTCGGCGCCGTCGTGCTCAGGTACGGGCGCTGCGGGCGGGGCCCGGCGTCCGGCCGCGGGGCGACCGCGCGGCCGAGGAGTCGGAGGAGCAGGGACACGACCGAGCGCGAGGAGGGCACCCCGGAACCCTAGCCCGGATCCGCGGCCGCCCGCCCGCGGGGGCGCGCCCGGCGGTCGCCCGTCCCGGACGCGCCGACGGGGTGCCGGCTCCGGAGAGCCGGCACCCCGTCGGGTGCTGCGGAGGAGGGGGTCAGTCCGCCAGGACGTAGCCCGCCTCTCCGTGGATGGCCGTGTCGATGCCGGCGATCTCGTCCTCGTTCTTCACACGGAAGCCCATCGTCTTCTGGATGATCCAGCCGATGAGGAGCGTCATGACGAAGGAGTAGGCGAGGACGGTGAAGGCCGCGAGGGCCTGCTTGCCGAGCTGGCTCGCGTCGCCGGTGAGGAACAGGCCCACGCCGGTGCCGAAGAAGCCGATGTAGAGCGTTCCGATGAGGCCGCCGACCAGGTGCACGCCGACCACGTCGAGCGAGTCGTCGTAGCCGAGGCGGTACTTGAGGTCGATCGCCAGGGCGCAGACGGCGCCGGTGATGACGCCCAGGACGATCGCCCAGAACGGCGACAGGCTGGCGCACGCCGGGGTGATCGCGACGAGGCCCGCGACCGCGCCCGAGGCGGCGCCGATCGAGGTGGGCTTGCCGTCCTTGATCTTCTCGACGACGAGCCAGCCGAGGATCGCGGCGGCCGGAGCGGCGATGGTGTTCAGGAAGGCGACGGCCGCGATGCCGTCGGCGGCGAGCTCGGAGCCGGCGTTGAAGCCGAACCAGCCGAACCACAGCAGTCCGGCGCCCAGGAGCACGAACGGCGGGTTGTGCGGCTGGTGCGCGCCCTTGGTGAAGTTGACGCGCTTGCCGAGCACCAGGGCGAGGGCGAGGGCCGCCGCTCCGGCGTTGATGTGGACGGCGGTGCCGCCCGCGAAGTCGATCGCGCCGACGCCGTAGGCGATCCAGCCGCCGTCGACGACGGTGGCGTCGTCGCCGAGGGTGAAGTTGAAGACCCACGAGGCGACCGGGAAGTAGACGACGGTGGCCCAGACGCCGGCGAAGACCATCCAGGCGCCGAACTTCGCGCGGTCCGCGATGGCGCCGGAGATGAGCGCGACGGTGATGATCGCGAACGTCGCCTGGAACGCGGCGAAGGCCAGCGTCGGGTAGGCCGACGTCTGCTCGCCGAGCGCGTCGTTGTAGATGCCCTGCAGGCCGATCTGGGCGGTGTCGATGCCGAGGACGCCGTCGATGCCGACGAAGGTGTCGGTCCCTGCGGGGCCGGACGGGCCGTTGCCGAACGCGATCGCGTAGCCGTACAGGACCCAGAGGACCCCGATGAGGCCCATGGCTCCGAAGCTGAGCATCATCATGCTGATGACGCTCTTCGCACGCACCAGGCCGCCGTAGAAGAAGGCGAGCCCGGGGGTCATGAGCAGGACCAGCGCGGCTGCGATGAGCAGGAACGCGGTATTGCCTTGATCCATTGTTGAACCTCTCGTGAGTGTGCAGAGAAAAGCCCGGAGCGAGGACGCTGCGTCGGAGCACGGCCTGGAGACACGCGGGTGTCGGGTCACCTCGGGTAGCCGACAGTCTGGTGGCGCGAGGTTTCGTCCCGTGAGGCACCGCGTTTCGCGGAGGTTACGGCCGAGGCCCCTGTGTAAAAAGCGCGTTACGGCGCGCTGGCGGACGGCACGACGACGACCCCGGGAACGCCGGGAGGAGAGCGGATCCGCCCCTAGGAGCGGGGCGCCATCGAGGTGAGCGCGATGAGCCGCGACATGGAGCGCAGGTACTTCTTGCGGTAGCCGCCGCTCAGCATGTCGCCGCCGAAGACCTCGTCGAGGGGCGTCCCGGAGGCGAGGACCGGGATCTGCGCGTCGTAGACCCGGTCGATGAAGGCCACGAGGCGCAGGGCGTCGGTCTGGTCGGTCAGAGCGGTGACGCCCCGGAGCACGATGGTGTCGACGCCGTCGATCACCTTGATGTAGCGGGAGGGGTGCACGGTGCCCAGGTGGTGCACGGCGTCCACGAACGGGTCGTCGGTGACGACGGAGCCGGCGGGGGCGGCCGCGACGAGAGCGTCGATCTCCTCGTCGGTGCGCACCACGGCGTGGCCCTCGATGTCGCGGCGCCGGTAGTCGGTGCCGTCGATCCGCATCGTCTCGAAGTGGGCGGCCATCGACTGGATCTCGCGGAGGAAGTCCGCCGCGGCGAAGCGCCCCTCGCCCAGCGCGTTGGGCGGGGTGTTCGAGGTCGCGGCGATGCGGGTCCCGGAGGCGACCAGCTCGCCGAGGAGCCGCGTCATCAGCATCGTGTCGCCCGGGTCGTCCAGCTCGAACTCGTCGATGCACAGCAGCGCCGAGCCCTTGAGGAGCGAGACGGTCGCCGCGTAGCCGAGCGCGCCGACGAGCGCGGTGTACTCGATGAACGTCCCGAAGTAGGTGCGGCCCGGCACCGCGTGCCAGATCGCCGCGAGCAGGTGGGTCTTGCCGACGCCGAAGCCGCCGTCGAGGTACACGCCCGGCTTGACCGCGGGGGCCTTCTTCCGGCCGAAGCCCAGGAAGCCGCCTCCGCCGCCCTTGGATCCGCCGCCGGCGGCGAACGCGCGGAGAGCCTCCACCGCGTCGGCCTGCGAGGGGTACTCCGGGTCGGGACGGTAGCTCTCGAAGGTGGCGCCCTCGAACTGGCGCGGGGGCACCAGCGTCGACGCGATCTCGTGCCCGCTGATCTGGGGCGAGCGGGCGGTCAGGCTGCTCGTCGATCGGACGTCGTCGGGGCTCACTCGCGTCTCGCATCCTGCGCACGGCGCGGGTCCGTGCGCTCAGTGGCGGCGGCCGCACCGGGCACGGAGCCGCCGCGGTTCTGTGTCGAACTCTTACGGCGCCCTCCGTGCGGCGTCGTCCGCGGACGCGTACTGTCGCTGAAGGGCGGGCTCCAGCGTAGCCCGCCGTGGAATCACGCCCGCGCTCCGCGCACCATCCTGGAGGTCCTCCTTGTCCGTCGAAACCGATCCGTCGCCGAAGTTCGCCTCCTACGCGCACCCCGAACGGCTCGTCAGCGCCGACTGGCTCGAGCAGCGCCTCGGCACTCCCGGTCTCGTCGTCGTCGAGTCCGACGAGGACGTCCTGCTCTACGAGACCGGCCACATCCCCGGCTCCGTCAAGATCGACTGGCACACCGACCTCAACGACCCGGTGCAGCGCGACTACATCGACGGTGCCGCGTTCGCCGCGCTCGTCGGCGGCAAGGGCATCGCCCGCGACACCACCGTCGTCGTCTACGGCGACAAGAACAACTGGTGGGCCGCCTACGCGCTCTGGGTCTTCACCCTCTTCGGCCACGAGGACGTCCGTCTGCTCGACGGCGGCCGCGACAAGTGGCTCGCCGAGGGCCGCTCGACGACCACCGACGCCTCCTCCCCGGAGCCCGCCGAGTACCCCGTCGTCGAGCGCAGCGACGCCGAGATCCGCGCCTTCAAGGACGACGTCCTCGCGCACTTCGGCAACCCGCTGATCGACGTCCGCTCCCCGGAGGAGTTCACCGGGCAGCGCACCACGGCGCCGGCCTACCCGGAGGAGGGCGCCCTGCGCGCCGGTCACATCCCGAGCGCGCAGAACGTGCCCTGGGGCAGGGCCGCCGCCGAGGACGGCACCTTCCGCCCCCTCGACGAGCTGAACGGCATCTACCGCGAGGGCGCGGGGCTGAAGGACGGCGACTCCGTCATCGCCTACTGCCGGATCGGCGAGCGCTCCGCCCACACCTGGTTCGTGCTGACCCACCTCCTCGGCTTCGAGGGCGTCCGCAACTACGACGGCTCCTGGACCGAGTGGGGCAGCGCCGTCCGCGTCCCGATCGTGCAGGGCGCCGAGCCCGGCGAGGCCCCCGCGGCCCGCTGACGCGTCACGACGGAGGCCGGGAGCGCCGATCCGCCCGTCGACGGGCCGGATCCGGGCTCCCGGCCTCCGCTGCGACCGCCCGCCGCCCCTCCCCCGATGAGACACTGGACCGGATGACCGACACCACGCTCCCCGACGCTCTGCGCGACATCCGCGAGGAGTTCCTCGCCCTCGAGAAGCCGGAGCGCCTGCAGCTCCTGCTCGAGTTCTCGAACGAGCTCCCCGACCTGCCCGAGCGCTACCGCGACCACCCGGACCTCTTCGAGCGCGTGGAGGAGTGCCAGGCGCCCGTCTTCATCGTCGTCGACGTCGAGGGCGGGATCGTGCACCTGCACGCCACTGCTCCCCGCGAGGCGCCCACGACGCGCGGCTTCGCGTCGATCCTGGCGCAGGGCCTGGCCGGGCTCACCCCCGAGCAGGTGCTCGCCGTCCCCGACGACTTCCCGCAGACCATCGGCCTCTCGGAGGCGGTCTCGCCGCTGCGCCTGCGCGGCATGACCGCGCTGCTCGGCCGCACCAAGCGGCAGGTCCGCGCGCACCTGGCCGCATGATCCTCCGGCCGCTCGTCCCCGCCGGTCCGCCGATCGTGATCGGCGAGGAGGGCGCGCGAGCGGCGGTCGCTGACGCCTGGCGTCCCGACGAGGCGGTGCGCGTGCGCCTGAACATGATCGCGAGCGTCACCGGCTCCAGCACCGGCTCCGACGGCACCAGCGAGACGCTCACCAACCGCGTCGACCGCACGATCCTCGGAGTCGTCCGCGAGCAGGCCGACGTCGTCCTCGTCGGAGCCGCGAGCGTCCGCGCCGAGGGCTACCGCGTCCCCCGGCGGGTCCCGCTCGCCGTCGTCTCCGCCTCGGGCGATCTCGCCGGGCACCGCCTGGAGCTGCAGGAGGGCTCCCGGGTCCTGCTGCTGGTGCCGGAGTCGCGCGGCGCGGTGGAGGGGCTCCCCGCCGGCGTCGAGGTCGTCCCGGTCCCGTCCTCCTCGGAGCGGATCGGCGTCGACGAGCTCCTGGAGGCTCTCGCCGGGCTCGGCCTGCACCGCGTCGTCTGCGAGGGCGGCGCCTCGCTCTCGGGCCAGTTCCTCGCCTCGGGCCGGGTCGACGAGCTGTGCCTCACCACCTCGCCGCGCGTCGTCCTGCCGGGCCTCCCGGTCGCGACGGGCACGGCCGTCGTCGACGACGCCTACGCCCTGACGCTCCTGGCCGCGGACGATTCCGGGGCCGTCTACGCCCGCTGGAGCCGCACGCGCTGAGAGCCGCCCACCCGGCGTGCCTCCGCGTCCCGGGCGCGTCGGAACCCTAGTCTGCGACCGTGCCCGAATTCCCAGCGTCGTCCCAGCTCCCCGAGGAGTTCCGGGTCGCGACGGAGTCGATCCGCGCCGCTGCCACGCGCGCCGAGCTCACCGTGTCCGAGATCGCCTCGCCGTCGGGTCTCGCGCCCTGGGCCCTCGCCCTGTCGGGCGACGTCGCGCCGCACGCGCACGGACGCGACTCCGAGCTGGGCACGGGGCGCTTCATCCTGCTCTACGACCCCGAGGAGCCCGAGCAGTGGGGCGGCCCCTTCCGTGTCGTCTGCTTCGCCCAGGCCCCGCTCGAGGTCGAGATCGGCACCGATCCGTTCCTCGCCGAGGTCGCCTGGTCCTGGCTCATCGACGCCCTCGGGGCGCGGGGCGCCTCCTATTCCGCCGCGTCCGGCACGGCGACCAAGGTGCTCTCCACCGGCTTCGGCGAACTGGCCGCTCAGGGGGACGGTGCGCAGATCGAGATCCGCGCCTCCTGGAGCCCGGATGATGCGCAGCTCGCCGCTCACGTGGAAGGGTGGGGGGAGCTGTTGTGCATGCTCGCGGGTCTCCCGCCCGTATCGAGCGACGGTGTGACCCCGCTCGCCTTCCGACGGAACAACCGTGACTGATTACCGTGTCCTCTCCACGCCCGACGAGTTCCTCGCCGCGGTCGACGCCCTCGCCGCCGGCGAGGGCCCCGTCGCCGTCGACGCCGAGCGCGCCTCCGGCTTCACCTACTCGCAGCGCGCGTACCTGATCCAGGTCTACCGGCGCGGCGCCGGCGCGTTCCTCTTCGATCCCCCCGCCATCGGCCGGATGGACGCCCTGCAGGCGGTCATCGGCCAGGAGGAGTGGGTCCTCCACGCCGCCAGCCAGGATCTCGCCTGCCTGCGCGAGGTGGGCCTGGACCCGGTGCGGATCTTCGACACCGAGCTCGCCGCCCGGCTCCTCGGACTGCCCAAGGTGGGCCTCGGCGCCGTCGTCGAGGACCTCCTCGGCATCCACCTGGCCAAGGAGCACTCGGCCGCCGACTGGTCGACCCGCCCCCTCCCCCAGAGCTGGCTCGTCTACGCCGCGAAGGACGTGGAGCTCCTCGTCGACCTCCGCGACCGCATGGAGGAGATGCTCATCGCCGCGCGGAAGACGCGCATCGCCCGCGAGGAGTTCGAGGCGACGCTCGCGCGCGCCCCGAAGGCGGTCCCGCTGGATCCGTGGCGCCGCCTCTCCGGCATGCACTCGCTCCGCGGCCCGCGCCCCCTCGCCGTGGCGCGCGAGCTCTGGCTGGCCCGGGACGCGTTCGCCCGCGAGCGCGACATCGCTCCCGGCCGCCTGATCCCCGACTCCTCGATCATCGCGGTCGCCCGCAACATCCCGACCAGCATCGGCCAGCTCTCGGGCCGCCGCGACTTCACCGGCCGCGCCAGCCGCGGCGAGGTCGAGCGCTGGTGGGCCGCGATCGAGCGCGGGACGACGACCGAGGACCTGCCGAGCCCGACCCGCCCTGCCGCCGACACGCTCCCCCCTCCGCGCGCGTGGGGCGATCGCAACCCGGCCGCCGACGCCCGTCTGAAGGCGGGACGCGCCGTGGTCACCGAGATCGCCGAGCTGCTCTCGCTCCCGGTCGAGAACCTGCTCACGCCGGAGCTGCTGCGCCGGGTGGCCTGGAACCCGCCCGAGCCGATGACCGCGGAGTCGGTCGCCGCGGAGCTCACCCGCGCAGGCGCCCGTGCCTGGCAGGTCGAGGCCACGTCGGGCTCGATCGCCACCGCGTTTGTCGAAGCGGCCCAAGCGCCGGCCGAGGGCACCGAAACCCCTTCGTAGGAAGCGGCAAAGGATTCCGGCTGCGCGGTGCCGGTTCCTACGATCGACGGCGACCGTGAGTTCCTGGGAGGCATTGTGGCCGAGAGATCCGAAGTCGTGTTCGTCGACGGAGTCCGTACTCCGTTCGGGCGTGCCGGCGAGAAGGGCATGTACTGGCAGACCCGAGCCGACGACCTCGTCGTCAAGGCGATGATCGGTCTGCTGGAGCGCAACGGCGCGCTGCCGAAGGAGCGGGTGGACGAGGTGGCGATCGCCGCCACCACCCAGCAGGGCGACCAGGGCCTGACCCTCGGCCGCACGGCGGCGCTGCTCGCAGGGCTGCCGAAGTCGGTGCCCGGCTTCGCCATCGACCGCATGTGCGCCGGAGCGATGACCTCGGTCACCGCGACCGCGGGCGGCATCGCGTTCGGCGCCTACGACGTGGTCCTCGCCGGCGGCGTGGAGCACATGGGCCGGCACCCGATGGGCTTCGGCGCCGACCCCAACCCGCGCTTCCTCTCCGAGCGCCTCGTCGGCGAGGACGCGCTCAACATGGGCCGCACGGCGGAGCGGATCCACGACCGCTTCCCGCACCTGACGAAGGAGCGCGCCGACCACTACGCTCTGCGGAGCCAGCAGAAGCTCGCCGCCGCGTACGCCGCTGGCAGCATCCAGCCGGACCTCGTCCCCGTCGCCACGCGCAGCGCCGCGGGCTGGGGCCTCGCGACCGCCGATGAGGCACCGCGCCCCGAGACGACCCTCGAGGGCCTCGCGGGCCTGCGGACCCCGTTCCGCCCCCACGGCCGGGTGACCGCGGGCAACTCCTCCGGGCTCAACGACGGAGCGACGGTGTCGCTCCTGGCCAGCGCCGAGGCCGCACAGGAGCTGGGCCTGTCCGCGAAGATGCGGATGGTGAGCTTCGCGTACGCCGGCGTCGAGCCCGAGATCATGGGCATCGGCCCGGTCCCCTCGACCGAGAAGGCGCTCCGCAAGGCGGGCCTGGGCATCGAGGACATCGGACTCTTCGAGCTCAACGAGGCGTTCGCCGTGCAGGTGCTCTCCTTCCTCGACCACTTCGGCCTCGACGACGACGACCCGCGCGTCAACGAGTACGGCGGAGCGATCGCGATCGGCCACCCGCTCGCCTCCTCCGGGGTCCGGCTGATGATCCAGCTGGCCCGGCAGTTCGAG
The DNA here is from genome assembly GCF_002930955.1 of Rathayibacter sp. AY1A4. Classification (NCBI taxonomy): domain Bacteria; kingdom Bacillati; phylum Actinomycetota; class Actinomycetes; order Micrococcales; family Microbacteriaceae; genus Rathayibacter; species Rathayibacter sp. AY1A4. The sequence continues at coordinate 181,424 of NZ_PSTN01000003.1, forward strand.
TCGCACCCCGAGGTGCGCTACGGCGTGACGGCCCTCTGCGTCGGCCTCGGCCAGGGCGGCACGGTGATCTGGGAGAACCCGCACTACGACGGCAAGCGCGGACGACGGAAGGGACGCTGACCCATGCTCGACGGATTCGAGAACCTCGTGGACCTCGCCGAGGGCGAGGTCGTCACCCACTCCTACGTCCGCGACGTGCCGCTGCCCAGCGGCCGCACGCTCGCCCTGATCACGCTCGACAACGACCGCGACCACACCCGCCCCAACACCTTCGGGCCGGCGTCGCTCTTCGAGCTGGCGGACGTCCTCCTGGCGCAGAAGGAGCGCGCCTCGCGGGGCGAGATCCAGGCGGTCGGCATCACCGGCAAGCCGTTCATCCTCGCCGCGGGAGCCGACCTCAGCAAGGTCGGGGCCATCCCGAGCCGTGAGCTGGGCCGCCAGCTGGCGCGCCTGGGCCACCGCACGCTGGGGATGCTGGCCGAGCTGGGCGTGCCGTCCTTCGCCTTCATCAACGGCCTCGCCCTGGGCGGCGGCACCGAGATCGGCCTGAACGCCGACTACCGCACCGTCGACTCCTCCATCCCCGCGCTCGGGCTCCCCGAGGTCTTCCTCGGCATCATCCCCGGCTGGGGCGGCGCGTGGCTCCTGCCGAACCTGATCGGCATCGAGAACGCCCTCAAGGTCGTCGTCGAGAACCCGCTCAAGAACAACCGCACGCTCAAGGGCCAGGAGGTGTTCGACCTCGGCATCGCCGACGCGATCTTCCCGCCCGCCGCCTTCCTCGAGGACTCGCTCCGCTGGGCCGACGGCGTGATCGGCGGCTCCGTGAAGGTGGAGCGGCCGAACGCGCCCGGCAAGCTGGAGCGGCTGGTCAAGTGGGACGTCGCGATCTCGATCGCTCGCAAGCAGCTGGAGTCGCGGATCGGCACGGTCGCGGCGTCTCCGTACCGCGCGCTGGAGCTTCTCAAGGCCGCGAAGAACACCACCCGCGAGGAGGGCTTCGCCGCCGAGGACGAGGCGCTGGCCGACCTGATCTCGGGCGACCAGTTCCGCGCGAGCATCTACGCGTTCGATCTGGTGCAGAAGCGCGCCAAGCGTCCCGCGGGAGCGCCCGACAGGGCGCTGGCCAAGCCCGTCACCAAGGTCGGGGTCGTCGGCGCGGGCCTCATGGCCTCGCAGTTCGCGCTGCTCTTCCTCCGCCGCCTCCAGGTGCCGGTGGTCATCACCGACCTCGACCAGGAGCGGGTCGACAAGGGCGTCGCGGGCATCCGCGCCGAGATAGACGCGCTGCTGGCGAAGGGACGCGTCTCCCCCGACGACGCGAACCGCCTCCGCGCGCTGATCACCGGCACGACCGACCGCTCCGACTTCGCCGACGCCGACTGGGTGATCGAGGCGGTCTTCGAGGAGCTGTCGGTGAAGCAGGAGGTGTTCGCCGACATCGAGCGCTACGTCTCGCCCACGGCGGTGCTCGCGACCAACACCTCGTCCCTCTCCGTCGAGCGCATCGGCGAGCGGCTGGAGCACCCCGAGCGCCTCGTCGGCTTCCACTTCTTCAACCCGGTCGCGGTCATGCCGCTGATCGAGGTGGTCCGGACGCCGCACACCGACGACGAGACCCTCTCGACGGCGATGGTCACCGCCGCGAAGCTCAAGAAGAACGCCGTCATCACGCGCGACACCCCGGGCTTCGTGGTGAACCGCGTGCTGGCGAAGGTCCTGGGCGAGGCGATGCACGCGGTCGACACGGGCACTCCCTTCGAGATCGTCGAGCAGTCGCTGGCTCCGTTCGGCCTGCCGATGACCCCGTTCGAGCTGCTCGAGCTGGTGGGCCTCAAGGTCGGCGCGCACGTGCTAGACACCCATCACGCCGCGTTCCCCGACCGCTTCTTCGACAGTCCCAACCTGCACCGCCTCGCCGAGCTCGGCCACGTCTTCGAGCGCGACGCGAAGGGGCGGGCGAAGGGCGTCGACAAGCGCGCGGTCGCGATCGTCGCAGGCGGCACGGAGCCGATGACGGCCGAGCAGCTGCGGCTGCGCGTCGAGACGGGTCTCGCGGACGAGGTCAAGCGGATGCTGGACGACGACGTCGTGCACGCCGCGGAGGACATCGACCTCTGCCTGATCCTCGGCGCGGGCTACCCGTTCCAGATGGGCGGGCTCACGCCCTACCTCGACCGGGTCGGCGCGAGCGAGCGGGCGTTCGGGGACACGTTCCACCACCCCGCGATCCGCGGCGTCGACTGACGCGGAGTGCAGTGACGCGGAAGGGGCGCCGGATCGGATCCGGCGCCCCTTCCGCGCGTCGCCTGCGGGACGGGTCCCGACGGACGATCAGTCGCTGCGGGCGTCGTCCCGGGCCTCGACCTCGTCCGGGAGCGGACGGGCGACCGGGATCTTGCTGCCCAGCACCTGCGCGACGACGTCGCGGGCGATGTGCTGGGGAGTGAGCCCGACGTCCTCGAGGATCTCCTCGCGCTTCGCGTGGTCGAGGAACTGGTCGGGCAGCCCGAGCTCGGTCACCGCGGTGTCCACGCCGGCCTCGCGCAGGTCCTGGCGGATGCGCGTGCCGATCCCGCCGACGCGCACCCCGTCCTCGATCGAGACGACGATGCGGTGCTCGCGGGCGAGCTCGATGATGCTGGTGGGCACGGGCACGACCCAGCGGGGGTCGATGACGGTGGCTCCGATGCCCTGGGCCGCGAGCCGCTGGGCGACCTCGAGACCCATCGCGGCCATCGGCCCGACCGTGACCAGCAGCACGTCCTTGCGCTCGGCGCGGGCGAGCACGTCGACCCCGTCACCGAGACGCTCGACGGCATCGATCTCGTCGCCGACGCTCCCCTTCGAGAAGCGCACCACGGTCGGCGCGTCGGTGACGCCGACGGCCTCGCGCAGCTCCTCGCGCAGGCGCACGGAGTCGCGCGGAGCGGCGAGGCGGATGTTCGGGACGACCTGCAGGATCGCCAGATCCCACATGCCGTGGTGGCTCGGACCATCGGGTCCGGTGACTCCGGCGCGGTCCAGCACGAAGGTGACGCCCGCGCGGTGCAGTGCGACGTCCATCAGCACCTGGTCGAAGGCGCGGTTCACGAAGGTGGCGTACAGCGCGACGACCGGATGCAGCCCGCCGAAGGCGAGACCGGCGGCCGAGGTCACGGCGTGCTGCTCCGCGATGCCGACGTCGAAGACGCGCTCCGGGTACTTCTCCGCGAGGCGGTCGAGACCGACGGGCCGGAGCATGGCGGCCGTGATGCCGACGATCGTCGGGTCCTCGTCGGCCAGCGTGACGATCTCCTCGGCGAACACCGAGGTCCACGAGCGGGCCCCGGCCGCGCTCAGCGGCTCGCCCGTCTCGGGGTCGATCTGCCCGACGGCGTGGAACTGGTCGGCGAGGTCGTGCACGGCCGGACCGAAGCCCTTGCCCTTCTGGGTGATCGCGTGCACGATGACCGGCTGGCCGTAGTCCTTCGCCTGCTGGAGGGCCTCCTCCATCGCCGTCAGGTCGTGTCCGTCGATCGGCCCCAGATACTTGATGTCGAGGTTGGAGTAGAGCGCCTCGTTGTTGATGAAGCGGCTGAGGAAGCCGTGGAGCCCGCCGCGCACGCCGCGGTAGACGGCGGCGGCGGGGCCGCCCAGCCGCTCCGAGACGGCCCGGGAGCCGCGGTGCATCGTGCGGTAGGTCGGCCGCGTGCGGACGCCGTTGAGGAAGCGGGCCATGCCGCCGATGGTCGGGGCGTAGGAGCGCCCGTTGTCGTTGACCACGATGACCAGCCCGCGGGAGTTGTCGTCGCTGATGTTGTTCAGCGCCTCCCAGGTCATGCCGCCGGTGAGGGCGCCGTCGCCCACGACCGCGACGACGTGGCGGTCGGTCTGGCCGGTCATCGTGAAGGCGCGGGAGATGCCGTCAGCCCAGGACAGCGAGCTGGAGGCGTGCGAGCTCTCGACGATGTCGTGCGGCGACTCCCTCCGCTGCGGGTAGCCGGCGAGGCCGCCGCGCTGCCGGAGCTTCGAGAAGTCCTGGCGACCGGTGAGCAGCTTGTGGACGTAGGACTGGTGACCGGTGTCGAACACGATCGCGTCGTGCGGCGAGTCGAAGACCCGGTGGATCGCGATGGTCGTCTCGACGACGCCGAGGTTCGGCCCCAGGTGGCCGCCGGTCTTCGAGACCTCGCGCACGAGGAAGTCGCGGATCTCCTGCGCCAGCGTCTCGAGCTCGGCCGCGGTCAGGCGATCGAGATCGCGAGGACCGCCGATGGTCTCGAGAACAGCCATGCGCGCCGCCTTCCGGGGTCGTGAGCGAGGTGGGGACGTCTCCCGAGTCTACGCACGGGGCCCCCGGGAACGCGTGTGCGCCTCCCCCGCAGGGAAGGCGCACACGCTCTGCGGCTGATCTAGACGAGCGAGCGCAGCACGTACTGCAGGATGCCGCCGTTGCGGTAGTAGTCCGCCTCACCGGGGGTGTCGATGCGGACGACCGCGTCGAACTCGACCGTCTGCTTGCCCTCGGCCGAGTGCTCGGTCGGCTCGGCGACGACGTGGACCGTCTTGGGGGTGACGCCCTCGTTCAGCTCCTCGATGCCCGAGATGCTGATCGACTCGGTGCCGTCGAGGCCCAGCGACTCCCAGCTCTCGCCCGCGGGGAACTGCAGCGGGACGACGCCCATGCCGATGAGGTTCGAGCGGTGGATCCGCTCGAAGCTCTCGACGATGACCGCCTTGACGCCCAGCAGGCTCGTGCCCTTGGCCGCCCAGTCGCGCGACGAGCCGGAGCCGTACTCCTTGCCGCCCAGGATGACGAGCGGGGTTCCCTCGGCCTGGTAGTTCTGCGACGCGTCGTAGATGAACGACTGCGGGGCGTCCGGCTGAGTGAAGTCGCGGGTGTAGCCGCCCTCCACGCCGTCGAGCAGCTGGTTGCGCAGGCGGATGTTCGCGAACGTGCCGCGGATCATCACCTCGTGGTTGCCGCGGCGCGAGCCGTAGGAGTTGTAGTCCTTGCGGTCGATGCCGTGCTCGTCGAGGTAGCGGCCGGCGGGGCTGTCGGCCTTGATCGAGCCGGCGGGGCTGATGTGGTCGGTCGTGACGGAGTCGCCGAGCTTGGCGAGCACACGGGCACCGGCGATGTCGGTGACCGGGGTCGTCTCCATCGTCATGCCGTCGAAGTACGGGGGCTTCCGCACGTAGGTCGACGACTCGTCCCACTCGAAGATCGAGCCCTCGGGGGTCTGCAGCGCGCGCCAGCGCTCGTCGCCGTCGAACACGCCCGCGTACTGCGTGTCGAACATCGACTTGTCGATCGACGAGTCGATCGTCGCCTGCACCTCGGCCGCGTCGGGCCAGATGTCCTTGAGGAACACGTCGTTGCCGTCGGAGTCGGTGCCGAGCGCGTCGACCTCGAAGTCGAAGTTCATCGAGCCGGCGAGCGCGTAGGCGATGACGAGCGGGGGGCTCGCCAGGTAGTTCATCTTCACGTCCGGGTTGATGCGGCCCTCAAAGTTGCGGTTGCCCGAGAGCACGGCGGTCACGGCGAGGTCGTTGTCCTGCACCGCGGCCGAGATCTCCTCGAGCAGCGGGCCGGAGTTGCCGATGCAGGTCGTGCAGCCGTAGCCGACCGTGTAGAAGCCGAGCGCTTCGAGCGACTCGGTCAGGCCGGCCTTCTCGTAGTAGTCGGTGACGACCTTCGATCCGGGCGCCAGCGTGGTCTTGACCCACGGCTTGGCCTTCAGGCCCTTCTGCGCCGCGTTGCGGGCCAGCAGGCCTGCCGCGAGCATGACGGACGGGTTCGACGTGTTGGTGCACGAGGTGATCGCCGCGATCGCGACGGCGCCGTGATCGATCGTGAAGGTCCCGCCCTCGCCGAGCTCGACCGTGGTCGGCTTGGAGGCGGTCGCCGGCGCGTGCGAGCGGTGGGTGTGCTCGTGGCTGCTGTGCTCGTCCTGCGGCTGCAGCTCTCCGGGGTCGGAGGCGGGGAACGACTCCGCGATGGTCAGGTCGACGATGTCGTGCGAGACGTCCGCGTAGTTGGTGAGGTCCGACTCGAACTGCGTCTTGGCGGACGAGAGCTCGATCCGGTCCTGCGGGCGCTTCGGGCCGGCGATCGAGGGGACGACGGTGCCGAGGTCGAGCTCGAGGTACTCGCTGAAGACCGGCTCGACCGCGGGGTCGTGCCAGAGCTTCTGCAGCTTGGAGTACTGCTCGACGAGGGCGATCTGCTCGTCGCTGCGGCCGGTGAGGCGCAGGTAGTCGAGGGTCACGTCGTCGATGGGGAACATCGCGGCGGTGGAGCCGAATTCGGGGCTCATGTTGCCGATGGTGGCGCGGTTGGCGAGCGGCACCGCGGCGACGCCGGCCCCGTAGAACTCGACGAACTTGCCGACCACGCCGTGCTTGCGCAGCATCTGCGTGATGGTGAGCACGACGTCCGTCGCGGTCACGCCGGTCGGGATCGAGCCGGTGAGCTTGAAGCCGACGACCTTCGGGATGAGCATCGAGACGGGCTGGCCGAGCATCGCGGCCTCGGCCTCGATGCCGCCGACGCCCCAGCCGAGCACGCCGAGTCCGTTGACCATCGTCGTGTGCGAGTCGGTGCCGACGCAGGTGTCGGGGTAGGCGCGCAGCGCGCCGCCCACCTCGCGGGTCATGGTGACGCGGGCGAGGTACTCGATGTTGACCTGGTGCACGATGCCGGTTCCGGGCGGGACGACCTTGAAGTCGTCGAAGGCGGTCTGGCCCCAGCGGAGGAACTGGTACCGCTCGCCGTTGCGCTCGTACTCGAGCTCGACGTTGCGCTCGAGCGCGTCCTCGGTGCCGAAGAGGTCGGCGATGACGGAGTGGTCGATGACCATCTCGGCGGGCGCGAGCGGGTTGATCCGGTTCGCGTCGCCGCCCAGGGCAGCGACGGCCTCGCGCATGGTGGCGAGGTCGACGATGCAGGGCACGCCGGTGAAGTCCTGCATGACCACGCGGGCCGGCGTGAACTGGATCTCGGTGTCGGGCTCCGACTCCGGGACCCACTCGCCGAGGGCGCGGATGTGGTCGGCGGTGATGTTCGCGCCGTCCTCCGTGCGGAGGAGGTTCTCGAGCAGCACCTTGAGGCTGAACGGGAGCTTCTCGTGACCGGGGACCCGGTCGATGCGGAACACCTCGTAGTCGGTCGAGCCGACCTTCAGGGTGTCTTTCGATCCAAAGCTGTCTACCGCGGACACGTCGCCCTCTCCTTCGCTGACTGCAGCGTCCGCCGACGGGCGGAGCCGCTCTCCGTCCTCATCTTGACGACCGCGCACAGCGGCCTGCCACCAAGGAGGACCTAACTCCTCGACGCCGAGGCGCCCGGTCGACCTCGCCGCGACGGTGCGGGGAGGCGAGCGCTATTTATCTCGACGTCGAGACAATTCTACGCACGATCCGGAGCATCGCCCGCATCGGCGCGCTCGTCGGCTCCGCGGTACTCGGCCCGGACGGCGAGCACGGTGAGCACCAGCAGCGGCGCGTACAGGGGCAGGCCCAGCGCCAGCTTCCAGATGCCCAGCGCCGTGGTGTCCTCGGCGAGGAACAGCGGGTACTGCACGGCCAGGCGCAGGAGGAAGAGCCCCGCCCACGCGAGGGTCAGGGCGCCGAAGAGGCGGCGCTTGCGCCGATCGGACCGCCAGGAGGTGCCGTCCCCCATCAGGAAGCCGGCGGCGACGCCGATCAGGGGCCAGCGCACGAGGACGGAGAGGAGGAAGACGAGCCCGTAGACGAGGTTGGTGAGCAGCCCCAGGGCGAAGTTGTCGACGCCCCGCCCGGTGAACAGCGCCAGTGCGGCCGAGACCACCACGGCGAGCAGTCCGCCGACGGCCTGGATCACCGGCGTCCGGCCGAGCACCCGCGCCACCGTGAACGCCACGGCGAGCCCGACGGACGCGACCAGCGAGAGCACCAGCTCCGAGGTGACCGTGTAGAGCAGGACGAAGGCGATGCCGGGCACGACGGCCTCGAGGATCCCCCGGACGCCGCCCATGGTGCGCAGCAGCGCCTTCCCGTCGAACGGCTCGCCGTCGGCGACCGCGCCGAGCCCCGAGCGGCGGGCGGCCTGCGCGATCGCGTCGCCGACCTCGGGCCGGACCGGCTCCTCCGATCGGGCCGGGTCCTCGGGCCGCACCGGCTCCATGCCGGTCAGCTCGCGCTCTGCTGGGTCTGGCTGCCGGTCGGCACCTTCAGCGGGATCAGGTCGCGCGGAGGCATCGGGCCGCTGCCGCGGACCACGACGATGCTGCGGAAGAGCTCCTCGACCGAGGCGGCCGCCTGCTCGTCGACGGCTCCGGCTCCGGCGATCACGCCGCGGAGGAACCAGCGCGGACCGTCGACACCGACGAACCGGGCGACGCGGGTCTGGCCGCCGGCGATCGGGAGCTCGGCGACGAGCTCCGGACCGAAGACGCCGTCGCGCTCCGTCGTCGATCCGCCCTGACGGCCGATCTGCTCGGCGATCTGGCCGCGGATCTCGTGCCAGAGGCCCGAGGAGCGCGGCGCGGAGAAGGGCTGCACCTGCAGCGTCGACCCGGCGTAGTCGAGGCCGACGGCGATGACGCGCTTGGTCCCCTCCTCGACCTCGAGGCGGATGTGCATGCCCTCGCGGGGAAGCACCTTCACCCCGCCGAGGTCGATGTAGGGGCGGACCGGGTTGGCCTCGCGCTCGTCCAGGGGCCCGGCCTCCGCGCGGTCCTCCGGCGCCGACTTCTCGAAGTCCTGCTGGACGGGCTCGGCGGCCTCGCCGGTCGTGGACTGGATGTCGCTCATGCGCTCTCCTCGTGGATTCTGGTCTCCTGGGCGCCGGCGGCGTACCCGGTGGATCCGAAGCCGCCCGTGCCGCGGACCGACTCGGGAAGCTCGTCGACGGCCGTGAACCTCGCCTGGACGACGGGGACGATCACGAGCTGCGCGATCCGGTCCCCCGCCGAGACGCGGTACGTCTCGCGGCTGTCCGTGTTCAGCAGCGCCACCCGGATCTCGCCGCGGTAGCCCGCGTCGATCGTTCCGGGGGCGTTGACGACGGTGATGCCGTGCCTGAAGGCCAGCCCGCTGCGGGGGACGACGAAGCCGGCGTGGCCCTCCGGGAGGGCGACGGCCACCCCTGTGCCGACGGAGGCGCGCTCACCGGGGGCGAGCACCACGTCCTCCGTCGAGTGGAGATCGGCTCCCGCGTCGCCCGGACGGGCGTAGGAGGGGAGCCGGTCCGCGGTGATCGGGACGTCGACGGTTGCAGGCACGTGACGAGGGTAGACCAAACGTCTGATCCAATAGGGTCATGCCGTCCTACCGAGAGAGGCTGTGGCCCGCGCCCTGGCTCTTCGTCGCCACCGCCCTCGTGATCCCCGCCAGCATCCTGGTGTTCGCTCCCATCGACTTCGCGGTGGGGGTGATCGTCGCGGTCGTTCTGTACGCGGGCTGCGTGCTGTCGCTGCTGGCGCTCTCCCCCGTGATCGAGGTGGCGGAGGGGGAGCTGCGCGCCGGCCGCGCGCACATCCCGCTCGACCTCGTGGGCGAGCCGTCCTCCTACTCGGGGGACCAGGCGTTCGCCGAGCGCGGGACGCGCCTGGACGCGCGGGCGTACCTGGTCATCCGCGGCTGGGTGAAGGAGGTGGTGCGGGTCCCGATCGAGGATCCGGCCGACCCGACGCCGTACTGGCTGGTCTCCACCCGCCGCCCGGACGACATCGTCGCCGCGATCCGGGGATCACGGCGACGGAGCGGTCGTCCTTCGGAGCCGGGAGGCGCTTAAGCGGCGCACTCCAGGCAGATCGGTCCGAGCTTCTCCTCGTGGTCGATCTGCGAGCGGTGCTTCACGAGGAAGCAGCTCACGCACGTGAACTCGTCCGCCTGGGGCGGAAGGACCACGACGTCCAGATCGAGGTCGGACAGATCGGCACCGGGCAGTTCGAATCCGCCCGGGTTGTCGGCGTCATCGACGTCGACGACTCCGGACATCTTGTCGGGGACTCGCTCCTTCAGGGCCTCGATCGACTCGGAGTCGTCATCGGTCTTGCGGGGGGCGTCGTAGTCCGTAGCCATTCCCATCCACTTCTTATTTCTGCTGTTCAACAAATCGGCGGGGTCAGTGTGCATCACGACGCATCGATTCGCAAACCACCTCGAACGGCTCTTGACACCCGCTCGCCCCGCCTCCTTCCGCACCAACTTTCGACCCGCCCGGGGTATTCCCGGCCGATCGCCCGGGCGCGTGGCATCCTTGCCCGGTCCGCGTCCAGAAGGAGGGTCCCCACGATGATGGAACTGAAGGTGATCGGCGTCGAGGGCGGATCGCTCGTCCTCGTGTCCGAGGGCGGCGAGCGCTTCTCGGTCCGCATCGACGAGACGCTGCAGAGCCAGCTGCGGCCGCGGGTCCACACCCTCCCGCCGCGCGAGAAGCGCGTCTCCCCCCGCGAGATCCAGGCCCACATCCGCTCCGGGCTCTCCGCCGAGGAGGTCGCCGAGCTCACGGGCGCCGACCTGGGCTACGTCCAGCGCTTCGAGGGACCCGTCACGGCCGAGCGCGAGCACATCGTCGCGTCCGCCCTCGCCGTGCGCGTCTACACGACCACCGACCCCGATCCCCTCGAGGAGGGCACGCCCTTCGGCGACGTCATCCGCGACCGCCTCGCGTCGCTCGGCGCCGAGGGCGAGCAGTGGTCGAGCTGGAAGGAGGAGGAGGGCTGGGTCGTCAAGCTCCTCTTCCGCTCGGACGAGATCGACCACGACGCCCGCTGGCGCTTCGACCCGCGGAAGGCGCTGCTGTCGCCGCTGACCTCCGAGGCGATCACGCTCTCGCAGCAGGGCGAGATCCGGCCGACCCTCATCCCGCGCCTGCGCGCCGTCATCCCCGCCGCCGTCGACGAGCTCGCCACGCGCTTCGACACGGAGTCCGCGGAGGCGCCGACCCGCTCCGCCCGGGCCGACCACCCCACGGCAGGCCGCCCCGCCGCGATGCCGCACGCCCGACCGGCCGCCGTCCGCCCCTCCGACACGGAGCCGCAGCCGGCCCTCTCCGAGACCCCGCGCCCGATCTCGACGCTCCCCCGCCCCGTCACGAGCACGACGGAGCAGCGCGAGCGCAACCTCAACGACACCGCCGACCTGCTCGACGCCCTGCGGCGCCGCCGGGGCGAGCGCGATCACGCCTCGAGCCTCCGCGTCCGCGAGGAGCCGGAGCCCGAGGCCGAGGCCGCTCCTCCCGTCGAGAAGGCACCGGAGCCGCCGCGCACCGCTCCCCCGGTCCCCGAGCAGCCGTCGGGCGCGCGCGGGAGCCTCCGCAGGGGGCGGGCGTCGATGCCGAGCTGGGACGAGATCGTCTTCGGAGCGCGCAGCGACGACTGACCCTCAACCGGCGCGGCTCCGCCGGGGTGGACGGTGCCCCCCGTCCCCTCGGCCCGGCTCAGGCCAGCGCGCCGAAGCGGAGGAGCGGCACCTGCGTCTCCTCCGGCGTGAGCGACCCGTGCTGCCCGATCATGGAGCGGCCGGAGGAGTCGTCCGCCGCGTAGTAGGCGATGGTCCTCCGCGCCGCGACGAACACGTCGCCCATCCGCTCGGCCGCCGCCGGAGAGACCTCGCCGAACCAGCCGCTCACGGCGACGTCGTCGCGCGTCGCGATCCAGGCGCGTGCGCCCTCCGCCTCGATCCAGCGCCGCGCCACCTCGTCGGGGTCCACACCCGGCTCGAGGTGCAGCTGCAGGCAGCGGGGCTCTCCGCCGAGGTGCCGGACGCCCTCGAGCAGCGGTCCCCGCTCGACGAGCACGTGCGAGGACGCCGGAACGTCCACGATGCCGTGGTCGGCGGTGACCAGCACGCTCTCGCGGGCGGAGAGCCCGCGGACCGCTCCGCCGACCTCCCCGTCCAGGAGCTCGAGCGCTGCCGTCCACTCCGGCGACTCCCAGCCGCGCGCGTGCGCCGCCTGGTCGAGCTCAGGGACGTAGAGGTACACGAGCTGCCGGCCGCCCTCGTCGAGCAGGGCGCGCGCCGCCGTGAAGCGCTCGGCGACGCCGCCGGCGGAGTGGTACTCGGCGCCGCGCAGGATCGCCCGCGTGAGACCGGAGCGGGCGTACCGCGCGGGGCCGATCACTCCGGCCCGGACACCGGCGGCCGAGGCCTGCTCGAAGACCGTGGGGTGGGGCTGCCACGTCTCGGGCACCATGCCCTCGTCCCAGCCGGAGAGCTGGTTGACCAGGCGGTCGGAGGCGCGGTCGAGCACGCGGTAGCCGACCATCCCGTGCCCGCCCGGGCGCAGGCCCGTCGTCAGGCTCGCCAAGGCCGCCGCGGTGGTCGTCGGGAAGCCCGAGACGAGCGTGGTGCCGCGGTTGAGGGCCGGAGCGAGCGTGCGCGAGTGGCCCCCGCGCTGGCGGAGGTTCGCGGCACCCAGGCCGTCGACGAGGACGACCACGATCCGCTCGACGCGGGGCGAGCCGAAGAGGCCGGGGCGGCCCAGGAGCGCGTCGAGGGCGCCCGGCAGGACGTCGGCGAGGCTCCGCCGCCCGTCGGGGGCTGGCGGTAGCATGTGGGTCATCGCGCCCAGTTTCGCACAGCGCCGCCGTCCCCGCCGGGCCGGTGCAGCGGAGCGTCCGCGTGAACGGGAGGGCCGGTCCCGTCCGCGAGGCGCCGTCTCCGCTCCGCCCGTCCCGTCGAGCGCCGCAGGGCGGTGCAGTCCCCCGCCGCCGCCCCGCGCCCGCCACCGAATCGAGTCATGAACGCTGCAGCCCCCTCCTCCGGATTCTCGCTCACCGAGCGCATCGAGGACGTCGACGTCTCGGCCGAGATGGAGGGGTCCTTCCTCGAGTACGCGTACTCGGTCATCTACTCGCGGGCCCTGCCCGACGCCCGCGACGGCCTCAAGCCGGTGCAGCGCCGGATCCTCTACATGATGAGCGAGATGGGGCTGCGGCCCGATCACGGCCACGTGAAGTCGGCCCGCGTGGTCGGCGAGGTGATGGGCAAGCTGCACCCGCACGGCGACGCCTCGATCTACGACTCCCTCGTCCGCCTCGCCCAGCCGTTCACGATGAGGGTCGCCCTCGTCGACGGGCACGGCAACTTCGGCTCCCTCGACGACGGCCCGGCCGCGGCCCGCTACACCGAGGCCCGCCTCGCCCCGGCCGCCACGGCCATGACCGAGCACCTCGGCGAGGACGTCGTCGACTTCGTCCCGAACTACGACAACTCGCACGACCAGCCCGAGGTCCTCCCCTCCGCGTTCCCGAACCTGCTGGTCAACGGGGCCAGCGGCATCGCCGTCGGCATGGCGACGAACATGGCGCCCCACAACCTCGTGGAGGTGATCGGGGCGGCCCGGCACCTGATCGCCCATCCCGACGCGTCCCTGGACGACCTGATGTCGTTCGTCCCGGGACCGGACTTCCCGAGCGGTGGCACGATCGTCGGTCTCGCCGGCGTGCGCGACGCCTACGCGACCGGCCGGGGCGGCTTCAAGACCCGCGCGCGCGTCTCGGTCGAGAGCATCACCGCGCGCAAGTCCGGCCTGGTCGTCACCGAGCTGCCCTACCTCGTCGGCGCCGAGAAGGTCATCGACAAGATCAAGGACGGCGTCCAGAACAAGAAGCTCAGCGGCATCTCGGACGTCACCGACCTGACGGACCGGGACAACGGCCTCCGGCTCGTCATCGGGATCAAGACCGGCTTCAGCCCGGAGGCCGTCCTCGAGCAGCTCTACCGCTACACGCCCCTCGAGGACGCGTTCTCGATCAACAACGTCGCGCTGGTCGACGGCGGCCCGCGCACCCTCGGCCTGAAGGAGCTGCTGCAGGTCTACATCGGCCACCGGGTGCAGGTCGTCACCCGGCGGACCCGCTACCGACTGCGCAAGCGCCAGGAGCGGCTGCACCTGGTCGAGGGCCTGCTCATCGCGATCCTCGACATCGACGAGGTCATCCAGCTGATCCGCGGGAGCGACGACACCGCGGCGGCGCGGGCCCGGCTGATCGAGGTCTTCGACCTCAGCACCCTGCAGGCCGACTACATCCTCGAGCTCCAGCTCCGCCGCCTCACGAAGTTCTCGCGCATCGAGCTCGAGACCGAGCGCGACACCCTCCTCGCCGAGATCGCCGAGCTCGAGGCCCTCCTCGCCAGCCGCTCACGGATCGACGAGCTGGTCTCGGACGAGCTCGACGAGGTCGCCCAGCGCCTCGGGACCCCGCGGCGCACCCTGCTCACCGAGGCGCGTCCCTCCGTCGCCACCACCGGGCGGAAGGCCGCCGCGGTGCTCGAGATCGCGGACGTGCCCTGCCGGGTGCTGCTGAGCACCACCGGCCGCATGGTGCGGGTCGACCGCGACCCCGAGGCCGCTCCCCACCCCGAGCGCGCCACGCGCCGCTCGAAGCACGACGCCGTCCTCAGCGTGCTCGACACGACCAGCCGGACGGAGATCGGCGCGGTCACCAGCGCCGGTCGGCTCCTCCGCTTCTCGCCGGTCGACGTGCCCGCCGTCCCCTCCTCCTCGGTGCAGCTGGGCGCGGGCGTGCGCATGAGCGACTACCTCCCGCACCTGGCGAAGGACGAGCGGGTGCTCGCGCTCGTCGCCCTCGACGACGAGCGGCCGATCGCGCTCGGCACCCGGCAGGGCGTCGTCAAGCGCGTCGCGCCGGGCGAGCTGCCCAACCGCCCGGACATCGAGCTCATCGCTCTGAAGCCGAAGGACGCCGTCGTGGGCGCGGCCGCGTCGGCGGAGGAGGACGAGCTGGTCTTCGTCACCGGCGAGGCCCAGCTGCTGCGCTTCCCCGCGTCCGCCGTCCGCCCTCAGGGCCGGACCGCCGCGGGGATGGCCGGGGTCAAGCTGGCCGAGACCGACGACGTCGTGCACTTCGCCGTCGTCGCCGCCGAGGACCGGGACGAGGCCGTCGTCGCGACGGTCGCCGTCGACAGCTGGGCCCTCTCGGGGACCGACACCGGCAGTGCGAAGGTCTCGCCGTTCTCGGAGTTCCCCGCCAAGGGCAGGGCCACCGGCGGAGTCCGTGCGCAGCGCTTCCTTAAGGGTGAGACCGCCCTCGGAGTGGCGTGGGTCGGCCCCGGTCCCGCGCACGCGCTCGAGGCCGACGGCTCGGTCGCCGCGCTGCCCGACTCCGGGATGAAGCGCGACGGCTCCGGCGTGGCGCTCGCGGCGCCGATCGCGACGATCGGAGCGGCGCCCGAGGTGTTCTGAGCCCCGCGGCTCAGACGTCGATGCGGTCCCGCGACAGCGACTCGGACCCGCGGACGATGAACTCCTTGCGGGGTGCCACGTCGTTGCCCATCAGCAGCTCGAACACCCGGCCGGCGTTCTCGGCGTCGGCGACCCGCACCCGGCGGAGGGTGCGGCGGGAGCGGTCCATGGTCGTCGTGGCCAGCTGGTCCGCGTCCATCTCGCCGAGCCCCTTGTAGCGCTGGATCGGGTCCTGGTAGCGGCGGCCCGCCTTGCCGAGGGCCGCGAGCACGCTCTGCAGCTCCTTCTCGGAGTAGGTGTAGATCGTCTCGTTCGGCTTCTTCCCCGCGTTCATCACCACGAGCCGATGCAGCGGAGGCACGGCGGCGAAGACGCGCCCCGCCTCGACGAGCGGCCGCATGTAGCGGAAGAAGAGCGTGAGCAGCAGGGTGCGGATGTGGGCGCCGTCGACGTCGGCGTCGCTCATCAGGATGATCTTCCCGTAGCGGGCGGCCGAGAGGTCGAAGGAGCGGCCGGAGCCGGCTCCGATCACCTGGATCATCGAGGCGCACTCGGCGTTCGAGAGCATGTCGGCGATGCTCGCCTTCTGCGTGTTGAGGATCTTCCCCCGGATCGGCAGCAGGGCCTGGTACTCGCTGTTGCGGGCGAGCTTGGCGGTGCCGAGGGCGGAGTCGCCCTCGACGATGAAGAGCTCGCTGTTCTCGACGTCGCTGCTGCGGCAGTCGACCAGCTTCGCCGGAAGGGAGGAGGACTCCAGCGCGTTCTTGCGGCGCTGCGTCTCCTTGTGCGCGCGGGCCGAGATCCGCGACTTCATCTCGGCGACGACCTTCTCGAGGAGCTGGGAGGTCTGCGCCTTGTCCTCGCGGCGCGTCGAGGAGAACACCGCGCCCAGCGTCGAGGCGATGGTGGAGGCGACGATCGCGCGGACCGCGGGCGTGCCCAGCACCTCCTTCGTCTGGCCTTCGAACTGCGGCTCAGGGAGCCGCACGGTCAGCACGGCGCTGAGCCCGGCGAGGACGTCGTCCTTCTCGAGCTTGTCCGAGCCGACCTTGAGGCGGCGGGCGTTCGCCTCCACCTGGGAGCGGAGCAGCTTCAGCAGGCCCTGCTCGAAGCCGGTCTGGTGCGTCCCGCCCTTGGGCGTCGAGATGATGTTCACGAAGCTGCGCATCACCGTCTCGTAGCCGGTGCCCCAGCGCAGGGCGATGTCGACCTCGCAGGTGCGCTCCACCTCGGTGGGCACCATGGCGCCGCCGGGGGTCAGCACCGGCACGGTCTCGGTGAAGGTGCCGGAGCCGGTGAGGCGCAGCACCTCGGTCACGGGGGCGTCGGGGGCGAGGAACTCGACGAACTCCGAGATGCCGCCGTCGTAGCGGAACATCTCGGCGCGGCGCTCGTCCGCTCGGTCGTCGACGATGTCGATCGTCAGGCCGGGGACGAGGAACGCGGTCTGCCGGGCGCGCGTCACCAGGTCGTCCGTCTGGAACGAGGCGCCCTTCGTGAAGATCTGGCGGTCGGCCCAGTAGCGCACGCGCGTACCGGTGACGCCCTTGGCGACCTTCCCGACGACCGTCAGCTCCGACCCGTTCTCGAACGGCGTGAACGGAGCGTCGGGGGTGGGCTCGCCCGCGTCGGCGAAGCGCCCGGGCTCCCCCCGGTGGAACGACATCCGGTAGGTGCGGCCGTTGCGGTCGACCTCGACGTCCAGGCGCTCCGAGAGCGCGTTGACCACGGAGGCGCCGACGCCGTGCAGACCGCCGGACGCCGCGTAGGACCCCGAGCCGAACTTGCCGCCCGCGTGCAGCTTCGTGAACACGACCTCGACTCCGGAGAGCCCCGTCTTCGGCTCGATGTCGACCGGGATCCCGCGCGCGCGGTCGCGCACCTCGACGCTGCCGTCGGCGTGCAGGAGCACGCTGATCTCGGTCCCGTGCCCGGCCAGCGCCTCGTCGACGGAGTTGTCGATGACCTCCCAGAGGCAGTGCATGAGGCCGCGCGAGTCGGTCGATCCGATGTACATGCCGGGCCGCTTCCGGACCGCCTCGAGACCCTCGAGGACGGAGAGGTGACGGGCGTTGTAGTCGGTGGAGGCCATCCGCCCAGTCTACTTTCGGGAACCGCTCCGGCCGCGGTGGCGCGGCACCCGGCGGCAGCACGATGGCCGCTCGGCGCGGGGCCCCTACGCGCAGAGCGAAATGCCGACCGATCGACTCCGTGCGGAAACAATCGCGTGCTTGGATGGGTTCCACTAAGCAGAGATCGAAGACCGAGTGCAGGAGGCCAAGTCATGTCGACCACAGCAACCCAGAACGGCGTGGACGAGCTCGCCGGTGCCCACCAGCTCTCCGCCGCCGACCGCTGCGACAGCTGCGGTGCGCAGGCGTACATCCGAGTGGTCGTGAACAACGGAGAACTGCTGTTCTGCGCGCACCACGGGAAGAAGTACCAGGAGAAGCTCTCCAGCATCGCCCAGAGCTGGCACGACGAGTCCGCCCGACTCTTCGAGGAGCAGCGTCCCTAGCGCGTCCCCGATCAGCCCGGACGGCGCGTCAGCGCCCTACCGACCGACACCGAGCCGCTTCGCGATCACTTCGCGAGCGGCTCGTGCCGTTTCATCGACCAGGCGGAGACGCTCGTCCGACGGGGAGTAGGCGTCGCCGAGGGCGCGCCGCAGGATCGCGTCCGCGAGCGAGGGGTTCTTCGCGAGGACGGGGCCGTGCAGGTGCGTGCCCAGAAGGCCTCCCACCGCGTAGCCCTCGTGGCCGGCGCCGTCGCCGGTGCCGTGCAGCACTCGGCCGAGCGCGTGCTCGGGCGCGATCCCGGTCATCCGGCGCTCGTGGTTCTCGAAGCCGACGAGGACGCCGCCCGGCGTCTCGACGAGGAGGTCGTCGGTCGCGCGCTCGCCCGTGACCGAGTCTCCGGGGAACAGTCCGATCCCCCGGGCTCCGCCCGCGGCCGTGCTGATCGAACCGGCCAGCATCTCCCAGCCGGCTCCGACCGCGACCACCTGAGTGCCCTGGTCGACCCAGGCCCGCAGCGTCGGCGCGATCTCGTGGAGGAGTGCCAGGACGCCCGGGAGGTCCTCGTCCGCTCCCGTCCCGGCGACCAGGACGTCCGGACGGACCTCGGCGTCGGAGGTGGTCGCCAGCGGCACCACCTCCGCCTCGACGCCCGACCAGCGCGCCCGAGCCGCGAGGACCCGGGCGTTCGCCGCGTCGCCGTTGCTGTCCAGGACGTCGGGAGCGAGCACGGCGATGCGGAGGGTGGTCACGCGGTCTCCTCGCGGTTGGTGACGAGCTGCAGGTGCGCACGGGTGCGGCGCATCGAATCGGCCGAGAAGACGATGGTCTTCCGGCCGGAGGCGGGGGTCGGCAGAGCGAGGAACGCGTCGAGCGCGCGACCCAGGTCCTCGTCGACGGAGTCGACGCGCACGCCGTCGTAGCGCAGGTGCAGCGCCGCCTCGTGCGCCTTCGACCCCGAGACGACACGGACGTGCCCGAGCACGGAGGTGTCCACGGGCCAGAAGTAGGAGGGGTCTCGGACGTCGGAGCCGATCGCGAGCATGATCTGCTCGGTCCCCTCGGGGATCTCCGCGATGTTCAGGCGGTAGCTCGCCGGGTTCTGAACCAGGACGAACTCGACCTCGTGGCCGCGCACGGTGACGATCTCGCCCCGCCCGAAGACGGGGTCGATGCTCGAGAGCGCGGAGGCGGCGAGGGCCGGGTCGAAGCGCTCGGCGAGCACGGCGCGGGCCGTGGAGACGGCCGCCGCGGCGTCGACCGCGTAGTGGACGCCCCGCGCGGGGAGCCGGACCTCGAGCGGGTCGCCGTCGCTGACGATGCGCGCGGCCGCTCCCGTCGTGCTCTCGACGACGGTGGTGGCACGGTCGGTCCCGGCCTCCGCCTCCGCGGCGTAGCCGAGACCGCCGGACGCGGAGTCGCGGACGGAGGAGGAGACGCCGTACCAGCGGATCCGCTCGTCGGGGAGGGAGGTCGCGACATCGGCGACGTGGCGGTCGTCGGCGTTCAGCACGACGGGACCGGTCGCGCGGGAGGCGATGGTGCCGAGCATCCGGGCGACCATGGCCGGATCGAAGAAGCGGTCGATCTGGTCGACCACCACGTTCGTCAGCAGGACGACGCGGGGGCGCATCCGAGGCGCGAGGCGCGCGCCGTGACCCTCGTCCATCTCGAGGACGGCGATGTCGGCGTCGATCCGTCCGCGGAGGTCCGCCCGCTCCAGGAGCGCGGAGGTCAGCCCCTGGGCGATGTTGGCCGTCGACGGGTTGGTGAAGACCCGGAGCCCGTGCGCGCGGAGCACCGCGACCAGCATCTTGGTCGTGGTCGACTTGCCCGCCGATCCCGTGACGACCACGAGGCCGTCCCGGAACCCGTCGAGCACCGCGGGCAGGAATCCGGGCGCGACGCGGTTCACCACGAGTCCGGGCACGGCGGATCCCCCGCCGGGCTTCCGGACCCGCGCGGCGAACCGGGCGGCCCTCCCGAGGAGGACCGCCGGCGCGTAGCGGATCACCGGCCTACTCGAGGTAGTCGCGGAGCGACTGCGAGCGGGACGGGTGGCGGAGCTTGGCCATCGTCTTGGACTCGATCTGGCGGATGCGCTCGCGCGTCACGCCGAAGGTGTCGCCGATCTGGTCGAGCGTCTTCGGCATGCCGTCGCCGAGGCCGAAGCGCATGCGGATCACGCCGGCCTCGCGCTCCGAGAGCGAGTCGAGCAGCGACTCCAGCTGCTTCTGCAGCATGGTGAAGCCCACGGCGTCGGCCGGGACGACCGCCTCGGTGTCCTCGATGAGGTCGCCGAACTCGCTGTCGCCGTCCTCGCCCAGGGGCGTGTGCAGCGAGATCGGCTCGCGCCCGTACTTCTGCACCTCGATGACCTTCTCAGGGGTCATGTCGAGCTCGCGCGAGAGCTCCTCGGGCGTGGGCTCGCGGCCCAGGTCCTGGAGCATCTGGCGCTGCACGCGGGCCAGCTTGTTGATGACCTCGACCATGTGCACCGGGATGCGGATGGTGCGGGCCTGGTCGGCCATCGCGCGGGTGATCGCCTGGCGGATCCACCACGTGGCGTAGGTCGAGAACTTGAAGCCCTTGGTGTAGTCGAACTTCTCGACCGCACGGATGAGGCCCAGATTGCCCTCCTGGATGAGGTCGAGGAACTGCATCCCGCGACCGGTGTAGCGCTTCGCGAGGCTGACGACGAGCCGGAGGTTCGCTCCGAGCAGGTGGCTCTTCGCGCGCTGGCCGTCCTTCGCGACCCAGCGCAGCTCGCGGACGAGCTCCGGGCTGAGGTCGGTCGAGTTGGCGAGCTTGTCCTCGGCGAACAGGCCGGCCTCGATGCGCATCGCGAGCTCGACCTCCTCGGCCGCGTTCAGCAGCGCGACCTTGCCGATCTGCTTCAGGTAGTCCTTGACCGGGTCGGCGGTGGCGCCGGTGATCGCGGTCGAGTAGACCGGGACCTCGTCGTCCTCTCCGCCGAACGACAGGACGAGCGCACCGCTCGGGAGCGGCTCGGCCGGAGCGGCGACGGCAGCGGCGGCCGGGGCCTCCGGCGTCTCCGCGTCGTCCTTCGCTTCGGTCTCGGTGTCCTCGGCGACGACCTCGGTCTCCTCCTCCTCCGCCGCCTCGTCGGGCTCGACGGCGTCGGTCGGCTCCTCCTCGGTGTCGGCAGGAGCAGCGGCCTTGGTCGTGGCGCGCGAGCGGGTCGTCTTGGCCGCGGTGGTCTTGGCCGCCGTGGTCTTCGCCGCGGGCTTGCGCGTCGCGGGCTTCTTGGTGGTCGTCGTCACGTCGTCGTCGACGGCGTCGAGCGTTGCGGTCTTGGTAGCTCTGGTGGCCATGGCGGCACCTCTCCATCCGTTGCGTCCCGGGGGCGGGCGGCGCGGGAGGGCGTCGTCCGTCGGTGGGCATTACGAGGACCCATGTCAAGTCGAGGACGTCGCACGCCCGACGTGGGCCTGGTGCTCCTCGACCCGAACGGGTCCTATTGACAATTATTGCACGTCTGAGTAGTGCAGCCGTGCGGTGCGGTGCGAGTGGGGCTCGATCCGGCGGGATCCGGGCAGTTCCGCTGGGACATCGCGTCTGCAGAAGGGCGGATCGACGGGGACGACCGTCAGCGCCCCGCGCGGCCGCGGCGCATCCGGTCACTCAGTGCAACCCAGAGAGGGGCCACGGTTATTCCCTCGTCCTCGGCCAGGCGGCGGCGGGTCCGGCGGCGCGCGACGACGAGTCCGACGACTCCGGCGCCGACCACCACGTACTGCACGCACCACGCCAGGCGGAAGTGCTCGAGCGAGTAGGTCTGCTCGGAGGAGGCACCGGGACCGGCCAGTGCGTCGAGGATCAGGCCGATCGCGAACATCATCGTGAAGCTGGCCAGGAACCCGCCCACGTTGACGACTCCGTTCGCCGCGCCGAGGCTCCGCGAGGGGTTGAACGTGCGGGCGAAGTCGAACCCGATCATGGAGCCGGGGCCGCCCGCTCCGACGACGATCAGGAGCAGCACCACGAGCCAGTACGGCGGGACGCCGGGCCAGAGCAGCACGACGGTCCAGGCGACCGCCATCGCCGAGACGATCCCGAGCACGAGGTTGCTGCGGCGCATGGGGTGGCGAGCGGTCAGGACGCCGAGCACCGGCCCGACGACGATCCCCGCGATCACGACGATCGTGAGGGTCGGCGCGGCGACGGTCGGCGGCAGGCCGATCGCGTAGACGAGGAAGGGGTAGCCCCAGAGCAGCGTGAACACCGTGCCGGAGGACTGCGTGACGAAGTGCGACCAGAAGCCGAGCTGCGTCCCCGGCCGGCGCAGGCTCACTCCGAGCTGCGCGATCGTCGCCCGGAGCGTCGGAGGCACGACCGTGATCGGCTCGGTGCGCGGCGGGACGTCGGCGACCAGGAGGAGCA
The DNA here is from genome assembly GCF_002930955.1 of Rathayibacter sp. AY1A4. Taxonomy (NCBI): domain Bacteria; kingdom Bacillati; phylum Actinomycetota; class Actinomycetes; order Micrococcales; family Microbacteriaceae; genus Rathayibacter; species Rathayibacter sp. AY1A4. The sequence continues at coordinate 203,525 of NZ_PSTN01000003.1, forward strand.
CGCCGAGGAAGGACACGGCCCCGAGGCCGGCGGCGCTGAGGAACGCGGGCTCCCAGCCGAACGTGTGGAGGATCGCCGCGAACGGGAGTGCGGAGAGGATCTGGCCCACCTGGCCGATGTTGCCGGTCCACTGCGAGAGCTGCGGCACGATCGGTCCGCTGAACCAGGTCACCGTGAGGCGGATCACGGAGGTGAAGATCGCGGCGTCCCCGGCTCCCAGCAGGATCCGCCCGACGATCGCGACGCCGATGCCCGGCGCGATCGCGACCACGACCTGGCCCGCCATCATCAGGGCCGTGCCCGAGAGGATCAGGGTCCGCGGGCCGAACCGGTCGATGAGGATCCCGACCGGGATCTGCATCCCGGCGTAGACGATCAGCTGGACGACGGCGAGCGACGAGAGGACGGCGGCGGCCACCCCGAACCGCTCCGCGGCGTCCACTCCTGCGACGCCCAGCGTCGTGCGGTCCAGGACCGCGACCAGGTAGGCGAACGCTCCGGCACCGAAGACGAACCAGGCTCGACGATCACGCACTCGTCCGATCCTACGGCCGCTCAGGAGGCGGTGGGCTCCTCGCCCGGGCGACGGATCGCGAGGAACTTCTCGAGCTCGGCGGCGATCGCGTCGGCGCTGGGCACGAAGCCGTCCTCGTCGGTGAGCGGCGAGCGGAGGCTCGTCCCCTCCATGTAGGTGTCGTGCCGCGCCTCGAGGGCCGAGACCAGCTTCTGCAGCTCGTCGTTGCCGCCGACCTGCTCGTCGACCTTGCCGAGGAACTCCCGCCCGCTCTCGCGCAGGCGGTCCGTCGGGAAGATGAGGCCGGTCGACGCCGAGATGCTCTCGAGCGCCGCGACCGCCGCCTGCGGGTACTCGGTGTCCGACAGGTAGTGCGGGATGAGCAGCGCGAAGCCGACCACGGTCAGACCGCGCTCGTAGAGGCGCAGCTCGAGCAGGTGGAGGACGTTCGAGGGCACCTGCGTGTGCGGCTTCCAGACCGACATCGCCTCGATCAGGTCCTCGCGGTTCCCGCTCACGGTGACGCCGACGGGCCGGGTGTGCGGCACGGGCATCGGGATCGCCTGGACCCACGTGGTCGAGGCGACGTCGAGCCGCTCGAGGAGGGAGACCACCGCGCGGGTGAACCGCTCCCACTGGAAGTCGGGCTCGAAGCCGGTGAGCAGGAGGAACGGCTGGTGCAGCTCGTCGTGCGCGAGCGAGAGCCGGAGCATCGCAGGACGGTAGTCCGTCAGGTGGTCCTGGTCGAACGTGATGATGGGGCGGCGGGCCCGGTAGTCGAGCAGCTGATCCTGGTCGAAGACCGCGACCTCGCGGTGCTCGAGGGTCTCGAAGAGGTACTCCCCCAGCTGCCCCACCGCTCCCCCGGCGTCGGCCGAGCCGGTCAGGCCCGCGACGAGGTGCAGCCCGCGCGGGATCTCGGAGAGGTCGCCCTCGATCTCGAACAGGTCTTCCGGATCCAGCATGCGTCCAGTCTAAACGGGGGTCCCGGCGCCCCGGCCGGGTCCGCTGAGCCCTCAGCGAACAGCGCCTAGCATTGCCGCCATGCCCCTCTCCTCTCTCGAGTACTCGACCGTTCCCGCCTCCGACATCGACACCGACGCCCTCGTCCTCGGCGTCGCCCCGGGACCCGATGGTCCCCGGCTCGTCGGCGCGGAGGGCTTCGAGGAGCTGGCCCCCGCGCTGACCGCGCTCGGCGCGACCGGCGCCGCCGAGACGCTCGTGCGCGTGCCGTCCTCGGTCCGTGCCGGAGTGATCGTCCTCGTCGGACTCGGCTCGGCGGAGCCCGACGACACCGCGCTGCGGAACGCCGCGGGCGCCGCCGTCCGCCTGCTCGCGGGGTCCGCCTCCGTCGCCCTCTCCCTCCCCGCCGGCTCCGACGGCACGCTCGCCGCGGTCGCCGAGGGCGCCGCGCTCGGCTCCTACTCCTTCACCGCCTTCCGCGGCAGCACCGCCGCCACGGCGAAGGCGCCCGTCGAGCACGTCGTCCTGCTGGGCGGCGGCGAGTCGGCCGACCCCGCCGTCCTGGACCGGGCGCTCGTGCTCGGCCGCGCGGTCGGCACGGTGAAGGACCTCGTCAACACTCCCCCGTCGCACCTCTATCCGCAGACGCTGGCCGAGGCCGTGCAGACCGGCGCCGAGGGACTGCCCCTCGAGGTCACCGTCTGGGACGAGGAGGCCCTCGCGGAGGAGGGGTTCGGCGGCATCCTCGGAGTCGGCAGCGGCTCCTCCCGCCCGCCCCGCCTCGTGAAGGTCGCCTACGCGCCCGAGGGCGCGAGCACCCACCTCGCCCTGGTCGGCAAGGGCATCACCTTCGACAGCGGCGGACTCTCGCTCAAGCCGCCGGCCTCGATGATCGGGATGAAGACCGACATGGCGGGCGCGGCGACCGTGTACGCCGTCGTGCGCGCCATCGCGGAGCTCGGCCTCCCGCTCCGCGCGACCGCCTGGCTCTGCATCGCCGAGAACCTCCCCTCCGGGACCGCGATCCGCCCGGACGACGTGCTCACCGTGCGCGGCGGGACCACGGTGGAGGTGCTGAACACCGACGCCGAGGGCCGGCTGGTGCTTGCCGACGGCCTCGTCGCCGCCAGCGAGGAGCAGCCCGATGCGATCATCGACGTCGCGACGCTGACCGGCGCCTCCGTGGTCGCCCTCGGCAACCGGACCGTCGGCGCTCTGGGCGACGACGAGCTGGTCTCCCGCGTCCTCGAGGCCGCCCGCACGGCGGGAGAGCCCTTCTGGCAGATGCCCCTCCCCGCGGAGCTGCGACCGCTGCTCAACTCGGACATCGCCGACATCGCGAACGTCAAGCCGGGCAACACCGCCGGCGGCATGCTCCTCGCCGGCCACTTCCTCCGCGAGTTCGTCGGGAAGCGCGGCGAGGGCGAGGACGCGACCACGATCCCGTGGGCGCACCTCGACATCGCCGGCCCCTCGAGCAACGGAGGCGGTGGCTACGGCTTCACCGGAGCCGGCGCCACGGGGGTCTCGGTGCGCGCGCTGATCGCCCTGGCCGAGGGCTTCGCGAGCGCGTAGTAGGGTCGACGGGGCGGGAGATCCCGCCTCGTCCCCCCTCCCGATCCGCTCGGCGCTCAGCGCCGGAGCCGGTCGGCCGGGAAGCGGGACCGCACGTCACGAGGGAGTCACTGGGTGTCGGAAGAGCGCTACGACCTGGTCGTGCTCGGAGGTGGCAGCGGCGGGTACGCGGCGGCCCTCCGGGCGACGCAGCTCGGGATGAGCGTCGCGCTCGTGGAGCGCGACAAGCTCGGCGGCACCTGCCTGCACCGCGGGTGCGTGCCCACCAAGGCCCTGCTGCACGCCGCCGAGCTGGCGGACGGCGCCCGCGAGGGAGAGAAGTACGGCGTGCTCTCGAGCTTCACCGGGATCGACATGGCGGGCGTCACGCGCTACCGCGAGGGCGTCGTCGCCGGCAAGTACAAGGGGCTCCAGAGCCTCGTGTCCTCGCGCGGCATCACGGTCGTCACGGGCGACGGCCGCCTCACCGCGCCGGGCACCGTGACGGTCGGCGAGCACGTGCTCCACGGCGCGTCGGTCGTCGTCGCCACCGGGTCCGCCTCCCGCACCCTCCCCGGGATCGAGATCGGCGGCCGCATCCTGACGAGCGACCAGGCTCTCGAGCTCGACCACGTGCCCGCGAGCGTCGTCGTCCTCGGCGGCGGAGTGATCGGCGTCGAGTTCGCGAGCGTCTGGCGCTCGTTCGGCGCCGAGGTCACGATCGTCGAGGCCCTCCCCCACCTCGTCCCCAACGAGGACGAGAGCGTCAGCAAGCAGCTGGAGCGCGCCTTCCGCAAGCGGGGCATCGCCTTCCAGCTGGGATCCCGCGTCGCGTCGGTCTCGCAGAGCGAGGGCGGCGTCTCCGTGTCGCTCGAGAGCGGCGCAACGGTGGAGGGCGAGATCCTGCTGGTCGCCGTCGGCCGCGGCCCGGTGACCGCGGGCATCGGCCTCGAGGAGGCCGGGGTCCGCCTCGACCGCGGCTACGTGCTGACCGACGAGCGCCTGCAGACCTCCGTCCCCGGCGTGTACGCCGTGGGCGACATCGTGCCGGGGCTCCAGCTCGCGCACCGGAGCTTCCAGCAGGGGATCTTCGTCGCAGAGGAGATCGCCGGTCTGGGGCCGCAGGTCGTCAGGGACGTCAACGTCCCGAAGGTGACCTACAGCGACCCCGAAGTGGCCTCCGTCGGCCTCGGCGAGGCCCGCGCGATCGCCGAGTACGGCGCCGAGCGCGTCGCCGTGTACGACTACGGCCTCGGCGGCAACGCCCGGAGCACGATCATCGGGACCACCGGCTCCGTGAAGGTCGTGCGCCTGGTCGACGGCCCCGTCGTCGGCGTGCACATGGTCGGAGCCCGCGTCGGCGAGCTGATCGGCGAGGCTCAGCTCATCGTGAACTGGGAGGCGCACCCCGAGGACGTCGCGCCCCTCGTGCACGCGCACCCCACTCAGAACGAGGCGCTCGGCGAGGCGCACCTCGCTCTGGCCGGGAAGCCGCTGCACGCCCTGTAGAACCACTGCGGTGCGGCGACCCGCCGCTTCCGCATCAGTAAGCTGGACATCGAAACACAAGCGTCTTAAGGAGACAGGCTCATGAGCGAATCCGTCAGCCTCCCGGCACTCGGAGAGAGTGTCACGGAAGGAACGGTCACCCGCTGGCTGAAGAACGTCGGGGACCGCGTCGAGGTGGACGAGCCCCTGCTCGAGGTCTCGACCGACAAGGTCGACACCGAGATCCCGTCGCCCGTCGCGGGAGTGATCGAGGAGATCCTCGTCCAGGAGGACGAGACCGTCGAGGTCGGCGCCGAGCTGGTGCGCATCGGAGACGGCTCCGGAGCCGCGTCGGCGTCCGAGCCCGAGGCTCCCGCCGAGGAGGCCCCCGAGGTCCAGGCCGCCGAGACCGAGGCCACTGACGAGGCGACCCCGTCGGTGGACGCCGAGAGCGACGCCGAGGCTCCCGCCCCGGCCGAGCCCGAGCC
>NZ_PSTN01000030.1:0-30453 GCF_002930955.1 Rathayibacter sp. AY1A4
GGGTCTCGAGGGGAGGGCTGCGCCCGCTGCTCGATCAGCAGGAGGGCGCCGCTCAGGCCTCGACCCAGGTCCAGGTGCCGGCCGGGCCGTCGACCGAGACCTCGCCGCCGGTGCGCGTCACGGTGAAGACCGTCTCCTCCCCCGTGTCGTGCGCGACGACCCGGACCGGCGTCGCTCCGTCCGGTCCCGGGAACACCCTCAGCTCGAGCCCGTCGAGGTAGTCGTACTCGGCCGAGTCCTGGCGGGCCCCTACCGGGATCACCGCGCCCTCGCGCACGTACAGCGGCAGCGAGTCGAAGCCGTGGACCTCACGGCGCCACTCCCCCGTCGAGACGGTCCGCTCGCCCGTCCACCAGCTCGTCCACGTCCCGCGCGGGAGGTAGAACTCGACCGTGCCGTCCTCGGTGAACACCGGAGCGACGAGCAGGTCGTGCCCGAGCAGGTACTGCGTGTCGAGGTGGGCGGCGCTGCGGTCGTCCTCGAACTCGAGCGCCATCGGCCGCATGATCGGGACGCCGGTGCTCGCCGCCTCCGCCCCCGCCGCGAAGAGGTAGGGCATCAGCGAGAGCTTCAGCCGGGTGAAGAGCCGGGTGACCTCCACGGCCTCCTCGTCGAACGCCCACGGCACGCGCACCGAGGAGGATCCGTGCAGCCGCGAGTGCGAGGAGAGCAGGCCGAACGCGAGCCAGCGCTTGAACACTCCGGGATCGGGCGTGCCCTCGAAGCCGCCGATGTCGTGCGCCCAGAAGCCGAACCCGCCCAGCGCGAGCGAGAGGCCTCCGCGCAGGGTCTCGGCCATCGACACGTAGGAGGAGGTGTTGTCCCCGCCCCAGTGCACCGGCAGCGACTGCCCGCCGACCGTGGCGCTGCGGGCGAAGAGGACCGCGCGGCCCTCGCCGAGCTCCTGCTCGAGCACCTCGTGCACCGCGCGGTTGTAGAGCTGGGTGTACCAGTTGTGCATGGCCTCGGGGTCGGTCCCGTCGGCCCAGACGACGCCCTCCGACGGGATCCGCTCGCCGAAGTCGGTCTTGAAGGAGTCGACGCCCTGGCGCACGAGGACGCGGAGCTTCTCCTGGAACCAGGAGGTCGCCTCCGGATTCGTGAAGTCGATCAGCGCCATGCCGGCGACCCACATGTCCCACTGCCAGACGTCGCCGGACGCCGTTCTGAGCAGGTAGCCCTTCTCGCGCCCCTCGGCGAACAGCGGCGACGCCTGCGCGATGTACGGATTGATCCAGACGCAGGTGTGCAGCCCGCGCTCGTGCAGGCGGGCGAGGATCCCCTCCGGGTCCGGGAAGGTGCGCGGGTCCCACTCGAGGTCGGTCCACTGGAACTCGCGCATCCAGAAGCAGTCGAAGTGGAACGCCGACAGCGGCAGCTCCCGCTCCGCGAAGCCGTCGATGAAGGAGTTCACCGTCTCCTCGTCGTAGCTCGTGGTGAAGCTGGTCGTCAGCCAGAGCCCGTAGCTCCAGGCGGGCACGACGGAGGGGCGGCCCGCGAGACCGGTGTAGCGCCGCAGCACGTCCTTCTTCGTCGGGCCCTGGATCACCAGGTACTCCAGCGCCTCGCCGCCGACCGAGAACTGCACGCGCTCGACCGCCTCGGAGCCGATCTCGAACGACACGAGGCCGGGATCGTTCACGAGCACGCCGTAGCCGCGGCTGGAGAGGTAGAACGGGACGTTCTTGTAGGCCTGCTCCGAGGAGGTGCCGCCGTCGGCGTTCCACACATCCACGGTCTGGCCGTTCTTCACGAAGGGGCCGAAGCGCTCGCCGAGCCCGTAGACCAGCTCGCCGACGCCGAGGTCGAGCTGCTCGTGCAGGTAGGCGGCTCCGTCCGGTCCGGTCAGGTAGCCCTGCGCCTTGTGCCCGGAGCCGGTGAGGCGCGTGCCGGTCGAGGTGTCCCAGAACTCCAGCGACCACGGAGCGCCCTGCCTGATCCGGACCTCGAGGTCGCCGGTGCGCAGCACGCCGCCGGACTCCGTCACCTCCGCCGCTCCGACGTCGCCCCCGGCCAGCTCGAAGCCGGGCCGCACCGCCGTCCCGCGCCAGTGCTCGATCCGCACCCGCGCGACCCCCTCGGCCGGCGAGGACACCGTGACCGTGAGCGCCGGCCGGTTGAGGACGTCGCCGCGGCCCTGGATGACCCGGGTCGGGGCGATCACCTCGAGCGTGGTGCCGTCGGTGCGGATGTCGTACGCCTCCTGCGCGAACAGGGGCGTGAATCCGGCCCGCGTCTGCCAGAACCCGTCGGTGAACTTCATGGGGGTGCCTTTCGATGGCGCGCCGGCGGATCCCGCGAGGGAGGCGCCGACGGAGGGAGAGAGGGCTACTTGACCGCGCCGGCGGTGATGCCGCGGGTGAGGGTGCGCTGGAAGATCAGGAAGAAGATCAGCGTCGGGAGAAGGCCCAGGAGGGCGCTCGCGCTGGTCGTGGTGACGTCCATGATCTTGTCGCCCTGGAGGCTCGAGATCGCGATCGGGACGGTCTGCGTCGCGTCGCTCACCAGGAAGACCAGCGGGATGAGGAACTCGTTCCAGGTCCAGATGAAGAAGAAGATCATCAGCACCGAGAGGGTGGGCCGCGAGATCGGGACGATCACCCGGGTGAGGACCTGCCACTTCGAGGCGCCGTCGAGAGCCGCGGCCTCGAGGATCTCCTTCGGGAAGGTGCCGTAGACGCTCGAGAGCAGATAGGTGCCGAACGCCGACTGGATCACGGTGAAGATGACGATGACCGACAGCTGGGTGTCGTAGATCCCGACCGCTTTGAACATGTAGTACAGCGGGTACAGCAGGGCCTCCTGCGGGAGCATGTTCGCCAGCAGGAACAGGACGATGATCCAGCTCCGGCCGCGGACACGGCCGATGCCGATCGCGTAGGCGTTCAGCACCGAGAGGGCGACGGCGAGGATCGCGACCGACCCCGAGATGAGGATCGAGTTGCCGAGCTTCTCGGGGAAGTCGACGCGGCTCCAGAAGGTCGAGAGGCCGTCGAAGGAGAGGCCGGTCGGGAAGGCGAGCGGGCCGTTCGCCGAGTACTCCGCGGGGGTCTTGAAGGAGTTGAGCAGGATCAGCAGCACCGGGCTGATGATCACGAGCCCGATCACCACGGCGACGGCGAGGATCACCCAGTCGCCGAGGGTGCGCTTGGTCGTGCCCTTCGCGGGCTTGGCGGGACGGGAGGACGAGAGGTCCGCGTCCTGCGTGCCGGCCTGGGTGAGGGGCAGGGTCTCGATGGCCGACATCAGCGGGCTCCTTCGCTGCGCTCGACGCGCTCCTGGGCGCGGATGAACAGCACGGCGAGGATCACGATGACGATCGTGAGCGCGGTCGCGATGGTGGCGCCGTAGCCCACCTGCTGCTTCTGGAAGAACTCGGTGTACGAGTAGTAGGAGGGGACGATCGTGGAGTCGCCGGGGCCACCGCGGGTCAGGGCGTAGATCGGGCCGAAGACCTTCAGCGCGGCGATGGTGCAGGTCAGGGTGACCACGAAGATCTCGGGCCGGATGATCGAGACCGTGATCCAGCGGAAGCGCTGGAACCAGTTCGCGCCGTCGAGCTCCGCCGCCTCGTAGAGCTCGGGGTCCACGCGCTGCAGCGCCGCCATGAAGATGACGACCGGGTAGCCCAGCTGCACCCAGATCATCACGACCATGATCGAGAGCATCGCGGTGTCCGGCTTGCCGAGCCAGTCGTGCGAGAGGGAGCCGAGCCCGACGGCCTCGAGGATCGAGTTCAGCGCGCCGTTGTCGGGGCGGAGGATCCAGCCGATGACGATCGCGGCGATGACGGTCGGCAGGATCTGCGGGAGGTAGTAGGTGGCGCGGAGGAAGCTCGCCAGGCGCCCGCCGAACTTCTTGCCGACGAGATCGAAGAGGATCGCCGCGAGCAGGAGTCCGAGGATCGTGGGGACGATCACCATCGCGATGATCATGTAGACCGAGTTGAGGAACGAGGTCCAGAACTGGTCGTCGCCCATCAGCTCGATCCAGTTGTCGAGGCCGATGAAGATCGGCGGCTTGATGCCGCGCCAGGACGTGAAGCTGATGTAGACGTTCCAGATCAGCGGGATCAGCACGATGAACGTGAAGAGCACGAACCCGGGGATCAGGTAGAGCCAGTAGCCGCCGGAGCGCTTCTCGCGGGGCGGCGTCGTGGGAGGCGGCGCGCTCTCCGCGCGACGAGGTGCTGTCGTCGTCATGGGTACTCCTAGGTCGGACGGGGTCGTGGGTGTGCTGCCGCGGGATGCCGCTCCGGTACGGAGGCGACGGCGTGTCGCGTACCGGAGCGGCATCCAGCGGGGGGGGTGGAGGCTCGGCGGTGTTCGTGCGACCCCCTCGAGGGGTCGCCGTCACGTCCTCAGGTCTCCCGCGGCCGTTCCGCGCCTGCAGGCGCGGGGCCTGCCGCCGTGGCCGACATCACGTGACGCTTCCGCGTCACGTGATGTCGGCGACTCCGTCGTCGTACTTGGCCTGGAGGTCGGAGAGCATGGCGGACTCGTCGGAGGAGCCGTTGATGAGCTCCTGCGTGGCGGCGACCAGGTCGTCGTAGAAGGTCGCGGTGGGCCAGTCGGGGTAGAAGGAGAGCTGGTCGCCGTCGACGACCGTCTTCCACTGCGAGAGCAGCGCCTTGCTCTTCTCGTCGGTGATGGCGCTCTCGTCGACGACCAGCGGGATGCCTCCGTTGTTGCCGATGAGGTTCTGGATCTCGGGTCGCATCGTGATGTCGATCCACTTGTAGGCGAGGTCCTTGTTCTTCGCCGTCTCCGGGATCACCCAGTGGTTGCCGGCGGAGCCCATCGTGAACTCGGCGCCCGGGAAGAGGAACGTGTCCCACTCGAATCCGGTGATCTCGGTCTTGAAGCGGCCGAACCACCAGGAGCCCGAGAAGAAGATCGGGTACTCGCCCGAGATGAACGCCGTGCCCGCGTCCTCCGCCTTCAGCCCGGAGGCGTCGGCCGAGAAGTAGCCCTTGTCGACGTAGGTCTTCAGCTGGTCGGCCGCGTAGCTCCAGGCCGCGTCCTCGAAGTCGACCTCGCCCGTGTAGGTCTGGTAGTCGGTGATCCAGGAGCGGTCGGCCTTCAGCAGCGCGAGCTGGTAGAAGAGCTGCTGCAGCGGGTACTCGGCGCCGGCCTCGGCCAGCGGGGTGATCCCCTTGGCCACGAAGGCGTCGAGGACGGCCGTGAACTCCTCGTAGGTGGTGGGGACCTCGAGGCCGTTCGCGGCGAAGGCGTCCTTGTTGTAGTAGACGAAGGTGAACTCGCCGTAGTTGGGGATGCCGTACCAGGAGCCGGAGCCCATGATCCCGTTCTCGTCGTACTTCGCGGTGGTCTGCAGCGCGCCGGGGATCAGCGAGTCCCAGCCGTAGAACGCGACCGCCTCGTCGAGGTTGGTGAGCAGGCCCTGGCTCGAGAGGAGTCCGCTGGTCGCGTTGCCCTTGTTGTACTCGACGACGTCGGGTGCCGAGTTGGAGTTGAAGATCTGGCTGGCGCCGGTGCGCAGCTGCTCGAAGGCCTTGAACTCGTACGCGATCTCGGCCCCCGTCTCCTGGGTGAAGATGTCGCGGGCGGCGAGCCACGCGATGCCGCGGTCGCTGTCGGGCGTCTCGAAGTCCCAGAGGGTGAGGGTGCGGCCGGCGCCGTCGACCGTGGTCGAGAGCGCATCGGAGCCGGCGTCGGAGCCGCCACCGGAGCAGGCGGCCAGCGCGAACATCGCGCTGAGGCCGACTCCGCCGGCGAGGAGGTTGCGCCGGCTGAGACCGGCGGTCGGGCGGTGGAAGGCGGAGCGGGATCGGAGCGACATTGCGGTGGTTCTCCTTCGAACGGTGCGGTGGTGCTGCGGAGGTGGTGCAGGGAGCGCTCTCTCGCGGGGGCGTGCTGTCGAAGCGTTTCGACAGTGCGCAGAGCCGGAGCGGGCAGGAAGAGCATGGAGGACTAGAGGGAGGCCGGCGCGGGAGTGCCGGACGGGACCGCCGGCACCGGAGCGCCGGTCGGAGCGACCGCGAGGGATCCGCGGTCGACGTAGGAGGGCGGGAGCAGCTCGACGCCGACGGTGCGGCCGGAGTCGATCTGCTGGAGGGTCCGCGCGACGGCCGCTCGGCACATCGCGTCGAACGGGAGGGGAAGACTGCTGGTGGGGACAGGGAGGGCGCCGCCGTCGTAGCTGGCGCAGGCCGCCAGGATCGACAGGTCGCCGGGGACGGAGAGGCCGCGCTCGAGGACGCGCTCGATCGCCGCCTCCGCCACGGGCTCGTTGCAGTGCAGCACGAGCGCGGTGGGCGGGACGGGTGCGGCGAGGATCGCGTCGATCGCGGCCTGTGCGCTCGGGCGGCCGATGTGCGGGCGCTCGACCGCGATCTCGACTCCGAGCGCCGCAGCCTCGGCGCGGAACGCCTCGTCGAAGCGGCGGACGAAGCCGGCGTTGCGGTCGGTGTAGGACTGCGGGTGCTCGAGCAGGCCGAGCGAGCGGTGGCCCAGCTCGGCGAGCCGGCGGACGCTCTGGCGGGCGGCCTCGGCGAAGTCGAGGTCGACGCAGGCGAGATCGTGGGAGTCGGCGGGCACGCCGATGAAGGTGGCGGGGACCCCCGCCGCGCGGATCAGCTCGGCGCGGTCGTCGTCGTCGTCGACGCCCATCAGGACGATGCCGTCGACGAGCGAGGAGGAGGAGACGCGCCCGATGCCGCTGGAGGCCTCGTCGGTGACGAGCAGCAGGACGTCGTAGTCCGACTCCCGGGCGCGCTCGAGCACCTCGGTGACGAAGCGCATGTGGGTCGGCAGGTGCAGCTCGCCGCGCATCGGGGCGGAGAGGGCGAGGATGTGGGTCCGCGCCCCGGCGAGCATCCGGGCTCCCGCGTGGGGCCGGTAGCCGAGCTGGCGCACCGCGTCGTCGACGCGCTGCCGGGTGGAGGCGGCGATCGAGCGCTTGCCGGAGAGGGCGTAGGAGACGGTGCTGATCGAGACTCCGGCAGCGCGGGCCACGTCGTGGATGGTCGCCATGGCTCCTCCTGCCGGACGTCGTCGTCGGTCGCGGTCGGGCTTCGAAGCGCTTCGACCGGTCGTGCTGGAGCGACTGTACGCACAGTCGAAGCGCTTGCGCAAGCGATCCTCGCGACGACCTCCCCGGGCGCCGGCCCGCTCCGCGAGCGGTTCCGCGGCACGAACGGGCGGCACCCGCGATCGGCCGGAGGGCGACGCGCCGGGCCTTCCGCTCGTTGCGCCTCCCGACCCTCAGGGGATATGTTGGGCTCAACAACAATTCGGCGACGTCGCCGGAAAGGATTCGGATCCCATGTCCCTGACCCCCACCCGCGCCGACAAGTTCTCGTTCGGCCTCTGGACCATCGGCTACAACGGGACGGACCCGTTCGGCGGCCCGACCCGCGAGCCGCTCGACGTCGTCCACGCGGTCGAGAAGCTCGACGAGCTCGGCGCGTACGGCCTCACCTTCCACGACGACGACCTGTTCGCCTTCGGCTCCACCGACGCCGAGCGCCAGACCCAGATCGACCGCCTCAAGGGCGCGCTGGAGTCCACCGGCCTCATCGTGCCGATGGTCACCACCAACCTCTTCAGCGCCCCGGTCTTCAAGGACGGCGGCTTCACCTCGAACGACCGCGACGTCCGCCGCTTCGCGCTGCGCAAGGTCCTCCGCAACATCGACCTCGCCGCCGAGCTGGGCGCGAAGACCTTCGTCATGTGGGGCGGCCGCGAGGGCGCCGAGTACGACTCCGCCAAGGACATCCGCGCCGCGCTCGAGCGCTACCGCGAGGCCGTCAACCTGCTCGGCGACTACGTCACCGACAAGGGCTACGACATCCGCTTCGCCATCGAGCCCAAGCCGAACGAGCCCCGCGGCGACATCCTGCTGCCGACGCTCGGCCACGCGATCGCGTTCATCGACTCCCTCGAGCGCCCCGAGCTCGTCGGCGTGAACCCCGAGGTCGGCCACGAGCAGATGGCGGGCCTGAACTTCACCGCCGGCATCGCCCAGGCGCTGTACCACGGCAAGCTCTTCCACATCGACCTCAACGGCCAGCGCGGCATCAAGTACGACCAGGACCTGGTCTTCGGCCACGGCGACCTGCACAACGCGTTCTCGCTCGTCGACCTCCTCGAGAACGGCGGCCCCGGCGGCGTCCCGGCCTACGACGGCCCGCGCCACTTCGACTACAAGCCCTCGCGCACCGAGGACGAGACCGGAGTCTGGGACTCGGCCGCCGCGAACATGCGCACCTACCTGCTGCTCAAGGAGCGCGCCGCGGCCTTCCGCGCCGACCCCGAGGTGCAGGAGGCGCTGGCCGCCGCCAAGGTCGCCGAGCTCTCCACCCCGACGCTGAACGAGGGCGAGTCGTACGACGACCTGCTCGCGGACACCGCCTCGTACGAGTCGTTCGACGCCGACGCCTACCTCGGCGGCAAGGGCTTCGGCTTCGTGCGCCTGCAGCAGCTGGCCACCGAGCACCTGCTCGGCGCCCGCGGCTGACCCGCACCCCCTGAGCCCGCGGTCCGCCGCGGGACGACCTGAGACGGACGAGATCCCCTGCACCCGCACGGGGTCTCGTCCGTTCTCCTGCATCCGGCCCGGTTCCGCACCGGACGCCCGAACCCGCACCCCCCCAACGAAAGAGGACAGCGATGACGCTCGTCGCAGGGATCGACTCGTCGACCCAGAGCTGCAAGGTGGTCGTCCGCGACCTCGACACCGGCGCCGTGGTGCGCACCGGCCGGGCGAGCCACCCGGACGGCACCGAGGTCGATCCGGCCGCGTGGTGGGAGGCGCTGCAGCTCGCCCTCGCCGACGCCGGCGGGCTCGACGACGTCGCCGCGATCTCGGTCGGCGGCCAGCAGCACGGCATGGTCGTCCTCGACGAGAGCGGCGCCGTCATCCGCCCCGCTCTGCTCTGGAACGACACCCGCAGCGCGCCCGCCGCCGCCGCGCTCATCGAGGAGCTCGGAGCCGGGGCCTGGGCGGAGCGGACCGGATCGGTGCCGGTCGCCTCCTTCACCGCCACCAAGCTCCGCTGGCTGCGCGACGCCGAACCCGAGAACGCCGCCCGTGTCGCCGCCGTCGCGCTCCCCCACGACTGGCTGACCTGGCGCCTGCTCGGCTACGGCCCCGACTCCGCCCGCGGTCCGCAGCTCGACGCCCTCACGACCGACCGGTCCGACGCGTCCGGCACCTCGTACTGGGGAGCGGACGGCTACGACCTCGACCTGCTCGAGCGCGCCCTCGGCCACCGCCCGCTGCTCCCCCGCGTGCTCGGCCCCTCGGAGGAGGCGGGCCGCACCGAGAGCGGACTCGTCGTCGGCCCCGGCGCGGGCGACAACGCGGGCGCCGCGCTCGGCCTCGGCGCCGGCCCCGGCGACGTGGTCGTCAGCATCGGCACGAGCGGCACCGTCTTCGCCGTCACGGACGACCCGGTGCGCGACGCCTCCGGGACCGTCGCCGGCTTCGCCGACGCGAGCGGGCGCTTCCTGCCGCTGGTCGCGACGCTCAACGCCGCGCGCGTGCTGGCCTCGACCGCGACCCTGCTCGGCAGCGACTTCGACGAGTTCGCCGCACTGGCGCTCGAGGCGGAGCCGGGTGCCGACGGCCTCGTGCTGGTCCCCTACTTCGAGGGCGAGCGCACGCCGAACCTGCCGGACGCGACCGCGAGCCTGCACGGGATGACCATCGCCTCGACCACGCGACCGAACCTCGCCCGCGCGGCGATCGAGGGCATGCTCTGCGGACTGGCCGACGGCCTCGACGCCGTTCGCGCGCAGGGAGTGGAGGCGCGGCGCATCCTCCTCATCGGCGGAGCCGCGCAGAACCGCGCCGTGCAGCTCGCGGCCTCGCAGGTGTTCGACGTGCCCGTGCAGGTGCCGACGCCCGGCGAGTACGTGGCCGACGGTGCCGCCGTGCAGGCCGCCTGGGCGCTGACAGGATCGCGTCCGACGTGGACCGTCACCTCGGTGGCCGAGCCCGCGCCGGACCACCGCCCCGTGATCCGCGAGCAGTACGCGGCCGCCCGCGCCTGAGAATCCGGCCCCGGCCCTCTCCAGGGTCGGGGCCTCGCCGCAAGCCCCAGTGGACGGGGAGCGGAATCGCGCTACTCTCATTACTCAGCCAGCTGACTAATGGAGGAGCGACATGACCGCCACACGAACCCCCGACCGCGCCGACCGGATCCGCCAGGTCGTCGTCGCCGTGAGCGCGGTGCTCGCCCTCATCGGCTCGTTCATCGGCTCGGGCGCCGCGGGCGGCACGCAGATCCAGAACGCGGCCGGCGGCGCCCTGACCGCGTCCTCGACCCCCATCGCTCCCGACGGCCCCGCCTTCGCGATCTGGAGCGTCATCTACACCGGCCTCATCGCCTACGCGATCTGGCAGTTCCTGCCCTCGCAGACCGCCCGCACCCGCCACCGCCGGCTGGGCTACTGGGCCGCCGCCAGCCTCCTCCTGAACGCCGCGTGGATCCTGGTCGTCCAGGCCGGCTTCCTGACGCTCAGCGTCGTCGTGATCGCCCTGCTGCTCGCCGTGCTCGCGCGCATCTTCGTGATCCTGCGGACCACCCGGTCGGCCGGAGTGGTCGACGCGATCGTGACGGACGGCACCTTCGGGCTCTACCTCGGCTGGGTGTGCGTGGCCACGGCCGCGAACGTCACCGCCGGGCTCGTCGGCGCGGGAGTCGGCAGCGCGGACGGTCCGGGCGCCGCGGTCTGGGCGGTCGTCGTCCTCGCCGTCGCCGCGCTCGTCGGACTCCTGATCGCGGTCACCGGCCGCGGCCGCATCGCCCCGATGCTCTCGCTCGTCTGGGGACTCTCCTGGGTCGCCGTCGGCCGCTTCGCCGGCGAGCTCGTCTCGGTCCCCGCCGGGATCGCCGCGCTGGTCGCCGCCGCCGTGGTGCTGGTGGTCACCCTCCTGGTCCGCGCCACCGCGGGACGCCGGGTCAGCGCCGCCTGACCCTTGCGCGACGAAGGCCGAGAGGCCGGGACAGCCCTGGTCCGGGGCCGCCCGGCCTCTCGGCCTTCGTCGTGGTGGCGGATCAGGTGATCAGCGTGTCGACGTACTCCCGGTTCTCGTCCATCCACGCGGCGAGGGCGGCGGAGCGGTCGTCGGCCCCGTCGTTGAACAGCGCGTTCTCGAGCGAGTAGAGCGTCTTCGAGTCCATCCGGAAGTCGCGGATCCAGCGGCTCATCGTCGGGTAGTCCGCGTCGAACGCGGCCGAGCCGAAGGAGTGGATCCCCTCCGCCTGCCCGAGCAGGCCCTTCGGGTCCTCGAGGTCCTTGACCGGGAAGGCGTCGTAGGCCCAGTGCGGGCGCCAGAGCGTGACGGCGATGTTCTCGCCCGCGGCGGTCGCGCTCGAGAGCTCCTGGAGCATGGCCGGCGTCGACGAGGTGAGGTAGTCCATCCCCTCCAGGCCGTAGCCGGGGATGACGTCCTCGGTCGTCGTCTTGTTGAGACCGGAGCCGGGCTCGATGCCGATCAGGCGGTTCCCGACGACGCCCGGGTCGGCGGCGAGCTCCTCGAGGGAGTCGATCGGGGCGTCCTCGTTGACCGCGATGGTCAGCTTCGCCTCGTCGTTCCACGCGCCCAGGTCGACGATCGAGTCGCCGTACTGCTCGACGTACCGGGCGTGGGTGAGCGGCAGCCAGGTGTCGAGGGCGAGGTCGTAGTCGCCCGTCGAGAGGCCCTGGAAGCCGGGGGCGACGTCGGCGTTCTGCAGGGTCACGTCGTAGCCCTGCTCCTCGAGCACCGCCTCCCACAGAGCCGAGACGGCGATCCCCTCGTCCCAGCCCTGGAACACGGCGACGGTCACGTCGGTGCGGTCGCCGTTGTCGACGGAGGCGGCGGTGGCGGGAGCGGCGAGGGTCGCGGCTCCGAGGGACGCGACCAGGCCGATCGAGACGACGCCGACGGCCGAACGGGTCGCCACGACGGCGCGGCGGTTCTTCGCCCGGGCGACCCTCGCCGGCGAGGGCGAGCCCAGCGCGCCGGTCATCCGGTCGAGGACGACCGCGAGGATCACGACGGAGATGCCCGCCTCGAAGCCGAGCGCGACGTCGATCCGGTTGAGGCTCGCGACGACGTCGCCGCCCAGCCCTCCGGCGCCGACCATGCCCGCGATGACGACCATCGAGAGCGAGAGCATGATGACCTGGTTGAGGCCCGCCAGGATCGAGGGCAGCGCCAGCGGCAGCTGGATCTGGCGGAGGATCCGCCACTTCGAGGAGCCGAACGACTCCCCCGCCTCGACGAGCTCCGGGTCGACGCCGCGGATGCCCAGCTCGGTGAGCCGGACGCCCGGCGCCATCGCGAACACGATGGTCGCGACGATGCCCGGCACCACTCCGACCCGGAACAGGATCAGCGCGGGGATCAGGTAGACGAAGGCCGGCATCGTCTGCATCAGGTCGAGCACGGGCCGGATGACCGCGGAGGCCGTGCGGTTGCGCGCGGCGAGCACGCCCAGCGGCACGCTCAGCGCGATGGCGATCACGGAGGCGACGAGCACCAGCGCGAGGGAGTCCATCGCGTTCTCCCACTGGTCGACCCCCACGATCAGCAGGAGCCCCACGGCGGTGCCGGCCGCGAAGACCCACCCGCGGACGGCGTAGGCCAGTACGGCGAGGAAGGCGACGATCACCCAGAAGGGCGGCGTGGCGAGGACGAGGTCGACGCCGGAGTAGAGGGCGCCGAAGACGGTGCGCAGCAGGTCGAAGACCGGCTGGAAGGTCTGCGTGAGGACATCGACGGCACCCTCGGCGAGGGCGCCGAGCGGGAGGCGGAATCCGAGATCGGTCATCGTGCACCTCCGTCCGCCGCGAGGACGGCATCGTCGACGGGGCCTCCGGTCGCGTGCAGGGTCGCGGTGACGACCTCGGTCGAGACGGTGGCGGGCGGCTCGATCACCGGGTGCTCGCCGGTGCGGGCGGGCACGTTGCCGAGCGCCGCGAGCAGGGTCACCCGCGGGATCGCTCCGAGCAGACGCCCGTCGGCGTCGACCACGGCGACCGGCAGCGCCGACTCGACGGCGGGCTCGATGACCTCGCTGAGGGCGGTGTCCGGACCGACGGTGACGACGTCGGAGGTGAGGACCGCCGAGAGGTCGCCGGTGCTCCGGCGCACCTGCTCGATCACGTCGCGGTCGCGGACCGTGCCCAGCAGGCGGCGTCCGCCGCCGACCACGAACGCGGCCGAGGTCTGCAGGTCGCGCATGCTCCTCAGCGCGGCGCGGGGACCGGCCGCGAGGGTGACCACGGAGCGGGCGGGCTCCATCACGGCGGAGGCGGTGAGCACGCGGGCGCGGTCGACGTCCTGCACGAACTGGGCGACGTAGTCGTTCGCCGGGTCGGTGAGGATCTCCTCCGGGGTGCCGATCTGGACGATGCGGCCGTCGCGCATCACCGCGATGCGGTCGCCGAGGAACATGGCCTCGTTGAGGTCGTGCGTGATGAAGACGATGGTCTTGCCGAGCTCGTGCTGCAGCTCGATCAGCTGCTCCTGCATCTCGCGGCGGATCAGCGGGTCGAGTGCCGAGAACGCCTCGTCCATCAGCACGATGTCGGTGTCGGCGGCGAGCGCCCGGGCGAGGCCGACGCGCTGGCGCATGCCGCCGGAGAGCTCGTCGGGCATCTTCTCGTGCCAGCCGGCGAGACCGGCGCGCTCGACCGCGAGCAGGGCCCGCTCGCGGCGCTCGGCCGCGGGGACGCCCTGGATCTCGAGCGGGTACGCGACGTTGTCGAGCACGGTGCGGTGCGGGAGGAGCGCGAAGTGCTGGAACACCATCGACACCGACGAGCGGCGCACGCGGCGCAGCTCCGCTTCGGAGACGCCGGTGATGGTGGAGCCCTCGATCAGGACCTCGCCCGCGGAGGGCTCCTGGAGCCCGTTCAGCATGCGGATGAGGGTGGACTTCCCGGAGCCGGAGAGGCCCATCACGACGAAGATCTCGCCGCGGCGCACGGTGAAGGACGCGTCGATCACCGCGGCCGTGCCGAGTCCGGCGAGCTCGCCGCGGTCGGCGCCCTCGCCCAGTCGGCGGACGACCTCGTCGGGCTTCCGGCCGAACACCTTGAAGAGGTGGCGGGCCTCGAGAGCGGGGGTCGCGGGATCGGCGCCCGCCTCGCTCCGGGGCTCGCTGATGATCTGCTGGTTCTGGTGCACGTACACTCCGTCGGCGCGCAGGGACGACGCCCTGCGCTCATCTCGTGGTGCCGGGTCGGGAGCGTGGGACAGCCGTGCGTCGAGCCTCCGCGTGCGTCCCGCCGCTCAGCGCGGCAGGGGGTGGAGGCGAGAGCGTCCGAGGCGGCCTCGGGGCCGCCTCCACTCCCGTTGACCGTACGATCGCGGCGCGTCCTGGGGGACGCCGTGCGAGCGCGGACCGGTTCATCGGGGCCCTTGAGGACCGCCGACCACGGTAGCCGCCGAGCCGCCGAGGGGCAAACGTCGGACAATTGCGGGGGCGGGTCCAGGGGTGGTGATGAACCGATCGGCGCGAGCGAATGTGCTGGTCGGAACTGGTTTCCGGAGTGTTGCGCGATCGTTACCGTGATGGCGCGGCCGGCGGCGCTCGTTCCGGCCGGTCTCCATCCGCCGCTGCTCGACCGGCGAGGAGGCCCCGCAGCTCAGACGGTGGTCTCGCCCGCCGGGCCCGAGGGGGCCGCCGCGCCGACTCCGCTGACGGGCTCGCCCTGCCAGGACACGAGCGTCCACGCGTCGCCCGAGCCCTCGAGGACGACGACGCCGGTGTTGTCGAGCAGGTGGTCGGCGATGAAGCGCGCATCGAGGTCGAGGGAGCGCAGACCCGCCCAGCAGCGGATGGCCGCGCCGTGGCTGACCAGCGCGACGACCTCGTGCCCGAGCGCCTCCGCCTCCGCCACCACCGCGTCGTAGCGCGCCGCGAACTCGTCGCCCGTCTCGCCGCCCGCGAGCCGGATCGACGTCTCGCCGCCGGCCCAGCGGAAGACCGTGCCCATGTACTCCTCGACCGCCGCGTCGTCGCCGCGCATCTCGAGCCCCGCGGCCGCGACCTCGCGGATGCCGTCGCGCTCGATCGGCTCGAGCCCGAGCGCCGCGGCGAGAGGGGCGGCCGTCTCGTGGGTGCGGACCATCGTCGAGACGAGCAGCGCGCCGATCCCCTCGCCGGCGAGCCGACCGGGCAGCGCCGCGGCCTGGGTGCGGCCGAGGTCGGTGAGCCCGGGTCCGGGGATGCGGGTGTCGAGGAGCCCGGCGACGTTGGAGGGGGTCTGGCCGTGGCGGATCAGGAGGAGGCGCATCCGCCCACGCTAACCGCGGAGGCTGGGCTTCCGGGGGGGGGGCGCGGTCGCGCCCGGTCCCGCCGTTGTGCGACGAGTGCGGCGCTGTCACGATGTGCGGGGACGCTCCCGGACCGGGAGCCGCAGACGGACGGGACGGGCGGACATGGCCTCCGAAGACGGTTTCTCGAAGGACGAGCGCGCGGCGATGAAGCAGCGCGCGGCCGAGCTGCGGGCGGAGGCGAAGCGGCAGAAGAGCGCCGACAAGGCCGACGCCGACCGCAGGGACGCGGAGGCCGCGATCGCCGCGATGACCGACGAGGAGCGGCCGATCGCCCAGATGCTCCACGAGGTCGTCGGCGAGACCGCCCCCGATCTCCTCCCGAAGACCTGGTACGGCTTCCCCGCCTACGCGCGCTCGGACGGCAAGGCGATCGTCTTCTTCCAGCCCGGCGCGAAGTTCGGCACGCGCTACTCGACCCTCGGCTTCCAGGACGGCGCCCAGCTCGACGACGGCACGATCTGGCCGACCGCCTACGCGCTCGTCTCCGCCGACGCCGAGACGCGCGCCGCCGTCACCGAGCTGGTCCGCCGCGCGGCCGGAGCCTGACCCCGTGGCGCACGTCTACGACGAGATCGACGAGAGCCTCGCCTCCTGGATCCACGAGCAGCCGATGTGGTTCGTCGCCACCGCGCCCCTCGCCGCGGACGGGCACGTCAACATGTCGCCGCGCGGCCACGACTCGTTCTCGATCCTCGGCCCGCGGCGCGTCGGCTGGGTCGACTACACGGGCAGCGGAGTCGAGACGATCGCGCACCTGCGCGAGAACGGGCGCGTGTGCCTGATGTTCGCGTCGTTCGGACCGCGTCCGCGCATCGTCCGCCTGCACGGCACCGGCTCCGTGCACCTGCCCGGTTCGGAGGCGTTCGCCGAGGTCGCGGAGCAGCACCCCGATCACCCGAGCACCCGCGCGGTCGTCACCGTCGAGCTCACCCGCATCAGCGACGCGTGCGGCTGGGGCGTGCCGGTGATGGAGCCGGTCGGCGAGCGCGACCTGCTCCTCCTCCAGGCCGAGAAGAAGGGCCCCGACGGCATGGCCGAGTACCGCGCCACGCGGAACGCGGTCAGCATCGACGGGCTGCCGGGCTACCCGCTGGACTGAGCGGGCGGGAAGCGGCCGCAGCGCGGCGCGCACGAGCACGCCGACCGGCTCGAGCAGGGTCTCAGTGATGACGGCGAGCGGGTTCGACCCGGTCGGGCGGGAGTCGACGGAGAACCGAGTCCTCGTCATTCGTCAAGTCCTCGACCGCTGACCGCCGCTCAGCACGACCAGACGTGCATCACGGTCCGTCCCCCGTTCGGGAACCCCTGGTCGATCGACGTGTTCGTCGTCGGTGCGGGTCTGAAGCGGGCGCTCCTCGCGGGGACGATGACCGGCGGCCTCGTCGACGGGTACACCGCCGCCGTCTCAGGGAGATCGCACAGCGCGACGGGACCGGTTCGCGGAAGCACGCACGAGGACGCTTCGCACACGTCCCCAGGGGATGTACTCCTGGGACCAGTAGTCGGCCCGGATCTTCAGGAGGGGCCCTTCGACAGTGGAAGTCACGGAGATGGAGCGAGGGTCCCGGAGGGTTCCCGCGATGCGTGTCTGCGGGGTCGTTCCGCGCTCGCGCGACAACTGCTCGGGAGTCATCGTCTCGGGCGGGACGACCGCGAGCAGCCGCCGGCATCCACCGGAGGCGCATTCGACGGTCCCGCTGACGAGCTCGCTCCCCTGTGGACGGTCGATGGCCGAGGCCGCCGACCGCGCTGGTGAGGCTCATCCATGGGTCGGGACGAGAGCGAGCTCCGGGGAGCTCCGGCCGATCCAGGAGGGGCGGACGTGGAGCGCGACTGAGGCCTGCTCGATCGACGGTCGGATCGGACGGCGTCCCTACCATCGGCCCCGCAGAGATCCCCTGGCCGATCCGCCCGCCGCTACCCCCGCTCGTCGACGGCCCGGATCGAGAACAGCTCCTGCGGGGTGCAGTCGAGCGCGTCGCAGATGAGCGTCAGCGTCGTGAAGCGGATCGCGCGGGCGCGGTTGTTCTTGAGGATGGAGAGGTTCGCCATCGTGATGCCGGTGCGGGCCGAGAGGGCGGTGAGGGTCACGCCGCGCTCGGCCAGCACTGCTCCGAGGTGGCAGTCGATCCGGTGCCTCTCGTCGTCGGCGGGCTCAGACAACGCCGTCGACGTCCCGTTCGAGCTTCGCGCCGGCGCGGAACGCCGCCGTCAGGGCGAGGGCCACCACTCCGGCGAGCAGGACGGGGACGGGCCACTGCGGCAGGTTCGTCCCGATGGCCTGGTAGTCGCCGCCGAGGAAGGCGTCGCGCTGCTCGTCGGTCACCCGGCCGGCGGCGAAGAGCAGGCCGATGCCGGAGCTGAGGTACAGGCCGGCCGCGGTGTCGGCGAGGCCCTGCGCCACTCCTCCGATCAGCAGGGCGAGGCTCAGACGGCGCCAGTTCGCGAGGACGAAGGGGTCGAACGGGCGTCCGGCCGCGATGCCGCGGAGGACCCGCAGGAGGAAGACCGTGGCGAGGACGATCGTGACCGCCTGGAGGAGGCTCGGCAGCGCACCGAGCAGGCGGAGGGAGAGGGCGGCGTCGGCGAGCGTGGGCGCGGTGCCCTCGCGCGGCTCGGCCTGCAGCAGCTGCGGGAGGCTCCGGAGCGGGAGGCGGCCGTCCGCTCCCCCGAAGACCAGCAGGGTGCGCCCGGTGGTGACGGTCCAGGTCTGCAGGAGCGCGGTGAGCACGGAGAAGACCGCGACGATGAGCAGGACCGCCCTGGCCACCCGGAACACGCGCGGACGCTCCCGGACCGGTCCGCTGGGGATGACACTCGTCATGGCGTGCTCCTTATCGATCGTCGATGTTATCGAGTATCGATACTACGCACGCCGGTCCGGCGATGTCGACCCGCGGCGCCCGCCGACCACGGAGACGGCGGGAGGGGTGGTTGCCCGGGCGAGGAGCCCGATCTAGCGTGGAGGGATGTCGGATGCGAGGGAGCGCGCCGCCCGGTACCGGGCCGGCGCCGCGGGCGAGGAGGAGGCGGAGCAGCCCGCCCTGCCGGAGGATCCGCTCGAGCGGGCCGCGTTCGTCGAGACGGCGATCCAGCTCGCGATCCGCCGCGGCGACTTCGACGACCTGCCGGGATCGGGGAAGCCGCTTCCGGACCTGGGCGCGGCCCACGACCCGGACTGGTGGATCCGCCGCAAGATCGAGCGCGAGAACCTCACCGGGATCGGCCCGGCCGCCTTCCTCCTCCGCGCCGAGGACCGCGCGCTCGACGAGCGCCTCGACCGCTTGCACCGCGAGGAGGAGGTGCGCGCCGAGCTCGCCGACTTCAACACGCGGGTGATCGAGGCGCGCCGCCAGCTGCTGGGCGGGCCGCCCGTCGTCACCCCGCTCCGGGACGTCGACGAGGAGGTCGCCGCCTGGTCGCAGCGGCGCGCCGATCGCGCCGCCGCGGCCGAGGCCCGGGCGGCCGCCGAGCCGGAGCGGTCCCGCCGCTGGTGGTCGCGGCGGCGCTGACGTCCCCGGAAACCGGACAGACCTGCCCCTCTCACTGGGGTCCCGCCCCGGGAAACCGGGCGGGAGCGCGCCTCCGAATCATGCGTGCACATCAAGTCGACCGGAGTCCGCATGCTCACCGCCACCACCCCCGCACGCCTTACGAGGGCCCGCCCCTCGACCCTCGCCGCGCCGCCGCTCGCACTGCTCGAGCCCGACTCGGACCGGATGCTCGTCATCCGCGCCGCGGAGGGCGACGACCGCGCGTTCGCCACCATCGTCGGCCGCTACACCGGGCTGCTCCGCGCGACGGCCGCCCGCACCCTCCGCAGCAGCGCCGACGTCGACGACGTGGTACAGGAGACCTTCCTCGCGGCGTGGACCCACGTGGACAGCGTGATCGACGGCGAGACCATCGCCGGCTGGCTCGTCACGACCGCCCGCCGCCGCAGCGTCGATCGACTCCGCTCCAGCGTCTCGCGGCTGCGAGCCGAGCTGGACGACGAGTTCCCCGCCTCCGCTGCCGACGACCCGGAGCACGCCGCGC
Source organism: Rathayibacter sp. AY1A4 (assembly GCF_002930955.1). Lineage (NCBI taxonomy): Bacteria > Bacillati > Actinomycetota > Actinomycetes > Micrococcales > Microbacteriaceae > Rathayibacter > Rathayibacter sp. AY1A4. Next base: position 19,342 of record NZ_PSTN01000030.1, read on the forward strand.
ACTGCGGATCGCTCGCCGCCGACGCCAACCGGGTGCTCGCCGCGATGCCCCCGGCCCAGCGCCGCTGCTGGGAGCTGCGCCAGCTGGAGCAGTGCAGCTACGACGCGATCGCGCACGAGCTGGGCCTCTCGACCTCGACCGTCCGCGGGCTGCTCGCCCGCGCCCGCGGGACCCTCCGCACGGAGCTCGCCCTCTGGCGCTGATCCGCGCTGCGGATCTCGGCGCAGGCGACCAGGCGGGGGCCTTCAGCGGAGGAGGACCGGCCCCGCGCCGATCCGCACCCGGAACAGCGAGTACGGGTACGTCCGCAGATCCGTGCCGCCCTGGTAGTCGGCCTGGCGGTGCAGCTGGTTCGCAGTGACGTACAGGTGCTCGTCCGTCGCGATCGACATGGTGTCGGGCCAGAGCAGCCGCTCGTCGTGCACGATCGTCTCCATCGTGCCGTCGGTGCGACGGCGGACGATCGCGTTGTTCTCGTAGCTCGTGGCGTAGAAGCGGCCCAGCGCATCCGTCTCGAGGCCGTCCGCTCCCCCGCCCTTGTCGCCCTCGTCGACGACGGTCGCCGCGACGTCCTCGTCCGGCACCGACCGGTCGACCAGGGCCGCCGTCGCCACGCTGAACCAGCGGCGGGAGGCGAGCGGGCAGTACCAGAGGCGCTCGCCGTCGGCCGAGATCGCGATGCCGTCGGCGCCCATCGTCACCGGCTGCGGGTCGCCGTCGGCCGGGCGCTTCATCAGCACACGGCCCTCGGCCATCGGCACGAGCTCCGGAGGAGTGAGCGCCTTCGTGCTCGGGTGGTCGTGCAGGCGGCGCCAGGCGGTCCCCGCCTCGAGGTCGACGACGATGATCCCGTTCGGGCCGGAGTCGGCCGAGTCGGTGATGTAGGCGATGCCGCGCCGCAGATCGAAGCGCACGTCGTTGAGGTAGGTGGTCGGCAGGGCGACGTCCGACTCGAGGACGATCACCTGCTCGACGGTGTCGGTCGCCAGGTCGACGCGGACGAGCTTGGGGCCGCCCTTCTTCGTCGGCTCGAACATCGGGCTGCCGGTGTCGAGGATCCAGAGCCGGTCGGCCGGATCGACGACGATGCTCTGCACCGAGACGAGGGCGCCGGCGTCGTCGATTCCCGACGGCGTGTTCCAGGCCTCGTCCGGGTAGGGCACCGCCGCTCCGTCGACCAGCTCCACGACCGTGGCCGGGACCTCGTCTCCCCACTTCGGGAAGTTCACGAAGATCCGCCCGGTGTGCGAGACGCTGACGCCGGTGGGCATCGGCCCGCTGGTGAAGGCGTGCACGAGCTCCAGCTCGCCGAGCGGCTCGTCGACCGGGCGCGTGCCGCGGGTCTCGTCGGTCGGTCCCCAGAATCCCATGGTGCTCTCGCTGTCCTCCCGCCGGCGCGGGCTCGTGGCGGTCTCGGTGCCGGTCGGGTGCGGAGTCGGTGCCCGCCGCGACCGGTGCTCCTCATCCTGCGCGTCGGCGCCGGTCGGCGGGGAGGAGGTGGCGGAGGAGGCGGCGAGCGCCTAGCATCCGGCCGCCGCCGGCGACCCGGGAGCCGCGACCGAGGAGGCGGAGGAGGGCCGGCCCGCGTCCGACTGCGGCACGGCCTTCACGAAGGGGCTCAGCATCGGGACGCGGCAGTGCCCGGTGGAGCGGGTCGCCTCGGCGGCCGCTCCCGCAGCCCGCAGTGCACCGCCCCCCGCCGTCGCGCTCACCCGCTGGTCGGCGGGTCGACGGACCGCTGATCCGCCGGCCGTCCGCTTCCGGACATGACCGCTAGAGGGCGTTGCCACTGCGGCCGCTCACCTGCCACGGTCGCAGAGCGACCGACGACGGTCCACCGATCAGAAGGACCGAGGCCCGCCATGGACGACTCCTCTTCGACCGAGACCAGCACGAGCGAGATGACGCCCGAGGTGCTGGCCGCGTTCAGCGACGCCTGGACCCGCCACGACCTCGAAGCGCTGATGAGCCACATGACCGACGACTGCGTGTACGGCGCGTCCGTCGGCCCCGAGCCCGGCCGCACCTGGACGGGGAAGGAGCAGGTCCGCGAGGGGTTCGCGCTCATGCTCGCCTTCGACACCGGACAGGAGCGGCACGAGGAGGGGGCTCCCCTCATCGCCGGGACGCGCGGCGCGGCCACCTGGTCCTTCACCGGGACCGGCCCCGACGGCGGACCCCAGGTCACGCGGGGCTGCGACATCTACGAGTTCCGCGGCGGGAGGATCGCCCGCAAGGACGCGTTCCGGAAGGTCTACCGGGCGGACGAGGAGTAGTCCAGGTCGGCCTCCCTCGCGCAGCGGAGCCGGAGCGGCGTCCTCGTACCGGGTGGCCCCGCGCCTCCCCGATCGCGCAGACTGGCTCGATGGCAGCGGCGTCGGCACCGGTCGGATGGGGACGTCTGCCCGCCGTCTCGTGGCTGATGGTGCGCGCCTTCACGCGCCACCGCGTCCTCGCCGTCCTGGCCTTCCCGACGGCGCTGCTCTCGCTCACGCCCTCCGTGATCCGCCGCGCCGCCCACGAGACGGCCGACCGGAACGGGCTGGTCGTGTTCGGGCGCTACCGGCCTGTCGCCGACGCCCTGGTGAGCATCGCCGTCACCGTCCCGGTCGTCCTGCTGGCCGTGGTGGCGGCCGTGTGGGTCGCGCTCTCGGGGCTGCTCGGCGCGGTCCTGGTCCTCGCGGCGCTCCTCGGCGGAGCCGTGGGGGCGGGGGCCCTGCTGGTCGGGACCCCCCTCACCGCGGCCGTCGGCGCGGAGACGCCTCCCGGGCGGCGGTGGACGGTGATGGCGCTCTCGCAGCGACCCGGGACCCGCCTGTCGGCGCTGCTCGCGACGAGGGAGCTGCTGGCCACGGTCCCCGCGGGAGGAGTCGTCGTGGCGGTCGCCGCCGACGAGCGGCTGGCGGACAGCTACTCGCGCCTCGGCTTCTCCCGGGGACGGGGCCTGCGGGTCTTCCAGCAGGTCTGAGGGGCACCTCATCGCCGGACGGAGGCCACCGGCGGCTCGATACGGTGGGGATCGTGCAGTGCGGCTGAGGCCTTCCCGATCCCCGTCGCTCCGTCCCGCTCCCTCCGGCCCGCTCAGGCACGATCGAAAGGCTCCCCGTGTCCGCACTCCTCCCCCTGCAGGGCAGGACCGCTCTCGTCACCGGCGTCTCGCGGCGGCGCGGCATCGGATTCGCCGTCGCCGCGAAGCTCGCCTCCCTCGGCGCGCACCTCGTCGTCCACCACCACCGCCCTCACGATCTCGACCTCCCCTGGGGAGGCGACGACCTCCATGCGGTCCGGTCCGAGCTGCGCGCGCACCTCGCGGAGGGCGCGCGGTTCGCCGACGTCGCCGCGGACCTGGCCGATCCCTCCACGATCCCCGGTCTGATCGCCACCGCAGCCGACCTCACCGGGAGCCTGGACGTCCTCGTCTGCAACCACGCGAAGAGCGGCGATGACGGCAGCATCCTCGACATGACGCCCGAGCGGCTCACCGCGTTCTGGGACGTCAACACCCGCTCCACCCTCCTGCTCACCGCGGAGTTCGCGCGGCTCCGGGCACCGCGCACCGACGGACCCCGCCGGCCCGGCGACCGGATCGTCGGGGCCGGGCCCTACGCCCGGGCGCAGGGACACGTGTTCTGGATGACGTCCGGCCAGATCCACGGCGCGATGCGCGGAGAGGTCGCCTACGCCGCGAGCAAGGCCGCACTCGCCGGCGTCACCGCCACGGTCGCCGCCGAGCTCCTGGAGCTCGGGATCGTGCTCAACACGATCGATCCCGGTCCGGTGAACACGGGATACCTGGACCCGGAGACCACCGACCGGTCACTCGAGGACCTCGAGGAGTACGTCGCGAGCACGCCCTTCGGCCGGGTCGGCACGCCGGCGGACCCCGCGGAGCTGATCGCGTGGCTGGCCACTTCGGCGGGCAGCTGGGTCGTCGGGCAGGTGCTCACGACCGACGGCGGGTTCAGCCTGTGACCGGAGCGGCGGGGAGCCGTCCGGCGACGACGACCGGCGCGGCCGGGCCCGGGGATGATGGGCGCATGGGAACTCGTGGGGCCGGAGTGCTGTGGGTGGTGAGCGCGCTCGCCTATGTGGGAGCGGAGGCGGTCGCCGCGTCCGTGTTCCCGGGCTACAGCTATGCACGGAACTACATCAGCGATCTCGGCGTGCCCGAGGTGGGCGTGTTCCAGGGGCGCGCGATCGACTCGCCGCTGCACGCGGTGATGAACGCCGGATTCCTCCTGCAGGGGGCGCTCTACCTCGCCGCCGCCGTCACGACCGTGCGGGCGGCGCGGGGCGGATCGCGGGGGCTGTTCCTCTCCCTCGCCGTGGTCTACGCCGTGGGCATCGCCGTGGTGGGCCTCGTGCACGGGAGCAGCGCCAGTGCGCAGAACGGGATAGGCGGCCTGCACGTGGTCGGCGCCGCGATGGCGATCGTCGGCGGCAACGCGGCCTCGATCGTCGCCGGTGCCGCGGCCCGTCGCGGCCGCGCCCCGTGGGCGCTCGGGACGTTCGGGATCGTGCTCGGCGCGGCCGGCCTGCTCGCGCTGCTGATGCTGCAGGTCGACACCCGCGTGCCCGGCGTCGATCTGCTGCCCGACGGCGTCTGGGAGCGCGCCTCCGTCTACGCCGTCACGGCCTGGCAGCTCGCGACCGGCCTGCGGCTGCTCCGGCGCCCGGACGCGCCGCGGCGCCCGCTGCCTCCTCAGACCGCGGGCAGCGGCGCTCCGATCCGGTAGAAGCGGTCGGCCGTCGCCGCGAAGACGTCGCGCCGCTCCGCAGGCGAGAGTGCCGCGGTGAGCTCGTCGAACGCGGTGTACAGCTCGGAGAAGCTCGAGTAGAGGCTGTCGACCGGGAAGTTGCTGCCGAGCATCGTCCGCGCCGGCCCGAACGCCTCGAGCGTCTCGTGCACGAACGGCGCGATCGACGCCCGGGTCCAGGAGTGGTCGTTCGTGCCGATCGCCGAGATCTTCACGACCGTGTTCTCGCGCTCAGCGACGGCGCGCAGCCCCCTCCGCCACTCGTCCACCGAGTCGGAGTCGCGGCCGATCGGCATGCCGAGGTGGTCGAGCACGATCGCGGTGCCGGGGAAGGCGCCGGCGAGCTCGGCCGCCTCCTGCAGCTGCGAGGGGAACACCTGCAGGTCGAACGACAGGCCCAGCGGCGCGAGCCGGGCGAAGTGCGCGCGCCAGACCGGATCGGCCGAGATCCCCGGCCGATCACGGTGCGTGAAGACCGGATCCGGGTGCCAGTTCAGGATGTCGCGGACGCCGCGCGTCACGGAGTACCCGGCGTGCTCCTCCAGCTGCCGGGGCGCGTCGGCGTCCAGGAGCGACACGTGCGCGACGTGCACCGTCGGCACCGGGCGCTCGCGGGAGAGGGCGTCGATCCAGGCCGTCTCGGCGAGCGCGTCGGCCGCGCCGTTCTCGACGTGCACGGAGGCTGCGAGCGTCACGTCCCGGGCGTCGGCGAGGTAGTCGTCGACGCTGTAGGAGCGGCGGATCGGCCGGTCGTCGCCGTGGTAGCGGAAGGGCTCGGCCGGCCCCTCCAGCCACGGGTAGGAGCGGCGGAGATCCGTCAGGTGGTGGTGGGCGTCGATGACGACGAGTCCGCTCATGCGTGCCTCCCCGGGGTCGGAGCGCCGAGTCGCGCGATCGTCCGGACGACGCCGGTGTGGTCCAGGTCGCCGTCGCCGTCGGCGACCATCCTCTCGAACAGGCCGGTCACGGCGGTGATCGCGGGCAGGACGACCCCCTCGGCGTCCGCAGCCTCGCGGACGTAGCGGAGGTCCTTCAGCTGGTTGCGGGCGCTGCCGCCCTCGGCGAAGTCGTCCTCCAGCCACTTGGCGCTCTTCTGCTCGAGCACGGTGGTGCGGGCGAGGCCGCCCTGCAGCAGCTCGACCATCACCTCCGGGTCGAGTCCGGCGGTGCGGGCGAGCAGCAGGGCTTCGGAGACGACGGCGACCGTCCCGGCGACCACGATCTGGTTGCAGAGCTTGGCGGTCGCTCCGGCGCCGCTCGGGCCGAGGTGGCGGACCGTGCGGCCGAGCCGCGCGAGCACGGGGAGGACGCGGGCGACCGCCTCCTCCTCTCCGCCCACCATGATGCTGAGGGTCGCGTCCCGGGCGCCGACCGTGCCGCCGCTGAGCGGGGCGTCGACGACGCGGACGCCGTGCTCCTCGGCGAGACGGGCGGCGAGCACGGCCACCGCCGAGGGCGAGACGGTCCCGTGCACGACGAGCACCGGATCCGCGATGCCCTGCTCGCGCCAGCCGGCGAGCAGGCCGTCCTCGCCGTCCAGCAGCGACTCGACCTGCGCGAGGTCCGGCAGCACCGTCAGCGTGATGTCGGCCGCCGCCTCGCGCGGAGTCGCCGCCACACGGGCCCCGAGCGCGGCGAAGGGGTCGGCCTTCGCGCGGGTGCGGTTCCAGACCACGAGGCCGCCGTCGTCGACGAGGTTCCGCGCCATCGGGGCGCCCATCGGTCCGAGGCCGAGCAGCGAGAGCGTCACGGGGCGACCTCGGCGAGCTGGTCCGGCGCCACGTCGTCGAGCAGCACCGCGGCCTCGAAGCCGAGCAGCTCGCGGGAGCGGGTGAGGTCGAGCCCGACGGAGCGGCCCGGCAGCTCGCCGCGCGGCACGCCGGGGGCGATCGCGTCGAGGGCGGCCGCGGTCTCGCCGCGGAGGTAGGTGAGCGGAGCGGCGACGAGGATCCCCGGCGCGGGAGGCGTGTCGTGCAGCAGCGCCGCGAGCACCGAGCGGGCGGCATCGGCCGCGTCGAGGTAGCTGAAGCCCTCCGCCGCCTGGCGGCGCGGGTCGGCGGCGATCGCGGTGCGCAGGTGCTCGCCGAACCGCCGCCCGCCGTCGAGGGTGATGTCGCGCACCAGCGGGAAGCGGAGGCCGGTGAGCTCGAGGCCCCAGGTGGCGTGCGCCATCCGGGCCGCGTCCTCGCTCGCGAGCTTCGAGAGCGAGTACTCGTCCGAGATCCGGGGCGCCGCGTCCTCGGAGTAGGGGAACACGGGCGGGAGCGCCTGCTCGGCCCCGAGGGGGTAGCCGTTCGCGTTGATGCTGGAGGCGTAGACGACCTTGGCGACTCCGGCCGCCGCGGACGCCGCGAGCACCGCGAAGGTGCCCACGGCGTTCACGCGGTAGGTCTCGACCGCGTCGGCCATTCCGAGTCCGGCGTAGCCGCCGAGGTGGACGACCGCGTGCTGGCCGGCCAGCGCCTCGGCGAGGACGGCCTCGTCGGTCACGTCGCCGACGACGGTCCCAACGGCCGGGTCCGCCCCCGCGTCGCTGCGGTCGAGGACGGTGACGACCGCTCCCTCCGCCAGGAGCGCCGCGACGGTGGGCCGCCCGATGAGGCCCCAGCCGCCCGTCACGAGGACCCGCGCGCCGTCGAGGGCGGTCAGCGCCGTCACGCGTTCACCGACGGCGTCGACTCGGTCGGAGGAGCGGCGACGTCCTCCTGCTTCTTCCGGCGGCCTCTCGAGAACATCGGCCAGCCCTTGCTGCCCTGGTCGAGCGTGACGGCGATCAGGACGACGAGGCCGGTGACGATCTGCTCGTAGAAGCTCGGCACGTTCAGAAGCACCAGGCCGTTGGTGAGCGCGCCCAGGATGAGCGCGCCGACCAGGGTGCCCGCGATGCGGCCCTCGCCGCCCATCAGGTTCGCTCCCCCGATGACCGCCGCGGCGATCGCGGTGAGCTGGTACGGGCTGCCCGCGTCCGGCTGCGCGGCGTTGATGCGGGCGACGATGACCAGGCCGGCCAGGGCCGAGAGCCCGCCGGAGATGCAGTAGACGGCGATCTTGACGCGGTGGACCCGGACCCCCGAGAGCCAGGCGGTCTCCTCGCTGCCGCCGACCGCGATCACGTTCTGGCCGAACACGGTCTTGCGCAGGAGCAGCCAGGCCGCGACTCCGACGACCGCCACGATGACGACCACGACGGGCACGCCTCCGATGTAGCTGTTGAGCAGGAGGATGAACTCCTTCGGCACGTCGTAGACCGGCTTGCCGTTGGTGGCGACGTAGGCGCCTCCCTGGAACACGCTCATCGTGCCGAGCGTGGCGATGAAGGGCGGCAGGTTCAGCTTGGTGACCAGCAGGCCGTTGATCCCTCCGCAGATCAGGCCGAGGACGATGCCGGCCGCGAGACCGAGCAGCGGGGGCACGCCGCCGTTGACCATCAGCGAGGCGCTGACGATCCCGACGAAGCTGGCCATGGCGCCCACGGCGAGGTCGATGCCGCCGGTGATGATGACGAAGGTCAGGCCGATGCCGATGATGGCGTTCACACTGGCCGACACCGCGACGTCGCGGAGGTTGCCGATGGTGAGGAAGTTGGGGTTCAGCACGCCCAGGATGACGAAGAGGACGACGGCGGCGATGTAGATGCCGAAGGCCTGCAGGTTGAAGGAGCGCCGGCGCGGGGTGGCGACGCTCCCGGTCTCGGGGGAGGTCATGAGGTTCCTTTCGCCACGCCCATGGCGTTGGCCACGATGCTGTGCTCGGTGATGTCGTCGCCGACGTGCTCGGAGACGAAGCGCCCGGACCTCATCACGAGGACCCGGTCGCTGATGGAGATGATCTCGGGCAGGTCGCTCGAGACGACGATCACGGCGTGCCCCTCGGAGGCCAGCTGATCGATGAGCTCGTAGATCTCGACCTTGCCGCCGACGTCGACGCCCTTGGTCGGCTCGTCGAAGAGGAAGACGCTCGCTCCGAGCCAGATCCACTTCGCGATCACGATCTTCTGCTGGTTGCCGCCCGAGAACTGGCGGGCGTTGAGGCGGACGTCGGCGGGACGCAGCGACATGCGCCGGCCCATCTCCTCCGCCGTCTCGATCTGCCGCTTCGTGCTGATGAAGGGGCCGAAGCCGTTCAGCTGCCGGTCGGAGGTGAGGGCGACGTTCGCGTAGGCCGGGGTCTGGAGGACGAGGCCCTGGTGCTTGCGGTCCTCGGGGATGAACGCGATGCCGGCGTCGCGGCTGTCGCGCGGCGAGCGGATGCGCAGCGGACGGCCGCCCAGGCGGACGGTCCCCTCGGTGCCGTCGTCGGCGCGGATGAGCGCGCGGAGGAACTCGGTGCGGCCGGAGCCGACGAGGCCGGCGATGCCGACGACCTCGCCGCGGCGGACGCTGATCGACTCCGGTCCGACTCCGCTCGGGTGGACGACGCCCGTGGCCTCGAAGTGCACCTCGGCGTCCGGGGCGACCGGGTGGCGCCGCTCGAACGAGAGCAGCTCCCGGCCGACCATCCGCCGCACGATGTCCTCGGACGAGGTCTCGCCGATCGGAGCGTCGTAGGCGGGCCGGCCGTCGCGGAGGACGACGACCGTGTCCGACACGCTCATCACCTCCGGCATCTTGTGCGAGACGTAGATGACGCCGACGCCGCGCCCGTGGGCGATCTCGCGGACCCGGGTGAGGACACCCTCGACGTTGTGCTCGAGCATGCTCGTCGTCGGCTCGTCGAGCGCGACGATCTTCGCGCCGAACGCGAACGCCCGCGCGATGGTGAGCGCGTGCCGCTGCGCCGGGCTGAGCCGGCCGACCGGGGTCCTCGCCTCCATCGGGAAGCCCATCAGGTGGACGTCCTTGAGGGCCCGGTCGATGTCGTCCTGGGCGGACGCGCGCTGCTTGCGCGTCCGCCCGAGGAGCAGGTTCTGCATCACCGTGAGCTGGGGCACGATGGCCGGCTCCTGGTGCGCGATGCGGACCCCCTCGGCGAGCGCCTGGCGGGAGGTGTACTCCATCCGCCGGACGCCGTCGATCGTGATCGAGCCGCGGTCCGGGCGCAGGGCCCCGCCGAGGATGTTCAGCAGGGTGCTCTTGCCCGCGCCGTTCTCGCCGGCGAGGGTGCGGATCTCGCCGCGGTCGAGCGTGAAGCTCACGCCGTCCAGGGCGCGGACGCCCGGGAACGATTTCGCGATGCCGCGGACCTCGAGCAGATGCTCGGCCATGTTCCGTCTACTTCCTTGTCGAGGAGGTCGTGGGGAGGGAGGAGGTGACGGGTTACGGCATCCCGGTCTCGTACTGCGCGACGTTGGTGCTGTCGATGATGAACGCGGGGACGTCGATCCACGCGGGGACCTTCTTCCCGGCGAGCAGGTACAGCGCGGCGTCGACGCCGGTCGCGCCCTCGGTGGTGGGCAGCTCGCTGACGGTGGCGGTGTAGTCGCCGGCCAGGATCTGCTTCTTGGCCTGCGGGATGCCGTCGGTGCCGACCAGGATCACCTCGCCGGTGAGGCCCTTCGCGTCGATGGCGGCCTGGACGCCGAGCGCCATGCCGTCGTTCTGCGAGTAGAAGGCCGCGATGTCGGGGTTCGCGGTCAGCATCGTGGTCGCGATCTCCTGCGCCTTGGTCTGGTCCCACGAGGCGGTCTGGGAGGCGACGAGCTCGAGGTTCTCGTGCTTCGCGAGGGCGGCGGTGAAGCCGTCTCCGCGGTTGATCGCGTTGGAGGAGCCCGGATCGCCCTCGATCATCGCGACCTTGCCGCCGTCGGGCAGCTTGTCGGCGATGTAGTCGGCGGCGGTCGCGCCGATGGTGGTCGCGTCGGGTCCGACGTAGACGGTGCCGGCCACGCCGCTCTTGGCGTCGTTGAGGACGATCGCGGGGATGCCGTCGGCGAGCGCCGACTCGAAGATCGAGTCGAGGCCCGTGGCCGAGATCGGCGAGGCGAGGATGGCGGAGCAGCCCTGGTTCATGGCGCTCTTGGCCTTGTCGAGCTGCTCGGTGATCGAGGACTCGTCGGTGACGTCGAAGGTCTGGTAGTCGACGCCGAGCTCCTTCGCGCGGTTCTCGAAGCCGTCGCGCTCGTAGCCCCAGAACTCGTTGGAGAGGGTGCGGGTGATGTAGCAGAGCTTCGCGCCGTCCGGCACGGTGGGGGTGCCGAGCGAGGAGGCGACCTCGTCGGCGGGGGTCTGCGCGGAGGCGTCGACGAGCGACACGATGTCGGCGCCGGAGCCGGAGCCGCCGGCGGATCCGCCGCCGTCTCCGTCGGGCGAGGCCGAGCATCCGGCGAGGAGCATCAGGGAGGCGAGGCCGGCGAGGGCGACGCCGGCGGCGCGGGTGGGGAACGACATGGGAGGGGGGCCTTTCGTCATTGGAAGGT
>NZ_PSTN01000031.1:0-28795 GCF_002930955.1 Rathayibacter sp. AY1A4
GGACTACTTCGAGCGGATGGCCGGCGAGGCGCTGCAGCTCGGCGACCAGGTGCGCCCGGAGGGCGGGCTCGGCCACGCGGAGGTAGCTGTCGACGGTCTCGTCGCCGCGGGGCGACCAGGAGATCACGAGCAGGCCGCCCTCCTCGACGACGCGGTCGATCACGTAGCTGCCCTGGCCCGCTCCCCGCAGGAGGGAGGCCGGGATCACCGTCTCGCGCTCGCCGACGGGGGCGATCACGACGCCGCGCTCGTGGAGGCGCAGCACCGCATTGCCGCGGAAGCCGAGCCCCGGCAGCACGACGCGCTCGAGCGGCTGCTCGAAGCGGGTCGTGGCCACGTACGGGAGGTCGACGCGCTCGACCTCGGCGCCCAGCGAGGACGCGGGCACGGGCTCCGGCGCGAGGGCGGCCGAGCGGCGGCGCCGCGCGCGCCAGGAGAGCAGCATGCCGACGAAGACGAGGACGACGACCGCGGCGATGACGATCGTGATCGCGGCCCTATCCACGGGAGGCCTTCGCGGAGGCGGCGACGACCGCCGCGTCGACGAGCTCGCCGTCCAGCACGGTCGGGAAGCCCCGGTGGAGGGTGGCGACGACGCGGCCCGGCAGCTCGCGACCGAGGTACGGGGAGTTGCCGCTGCGGCCTCGCAGGTCCTCGACCGAGAAGCGGCGGCGTGCCTCCGGGTCGTAGAGCACGACGTTCGCGGCGGCCCCGACGGCGAGGCCGCGGTCGTAGCCGTCGAGCCGGCCGATGCGGGCGGGGGCGGAGGAGAGCACGCGCGCGACGTCGGACCAGCTCATCCGCCCGTCCTCGACGACGGCGGCGTGCACCACGCTCAGCGCGCTCTCGAGGCCGACCATGCCGAACGCCGCGGCGTCCCACTCGCAGTCCTTCGCCTCGACCGGGTGCGGCGCGTGGTCGGTGGCGACGATGTCGATGGTGCCGTCGGCGAGGGCCTCGCGGAGGGCGAGCACGTCCTCGTCGCGGCGCAGCGGCGGGTTCACCTTGAAGCGGGCGTCGTAGCTCGGCCCGTCCTGGCCGGCGACGGCCTGCTCGGTGAGGAGCAGGTGGTGGGGGGTGACCTCGGCGGTCACGTCGATCCCCCGGGCCTTCGCCCAGCGGATGACGTCGACCGAGCCCGCGGTCGAGACGTGGCAGACGTGGAGGCGGGAGCCCACGTGCTCGGCGAGGAGCACGTCGCGGGCGATGATCGCCTCCTCGGCCACGGCGGGCCAGCCCTGCAGGCCGAGGGCGCTGGAGACGGCGCCCTCGTTCATCTGCGCGCCCACGGTGAGCCGCGGCTCCTGCGCGTGCTGGGCGACGACTCCGTCGAACGCCTTGACGTACTCGAGAGCGCGGCGCATCAGCAGCGCGTCCGAGACGCACTTCCCGTCGTCCGAGAAGACCCGCACGGCCGCGCGGCTGCGGGCCATCGCGCCGAGCTCGGCGAGCGACTCCCCCGCCAGACCCACGGTCACCGCGCCGATCGGGCGGACCGTCGCGTAGCCGGCGTCCTCGCCCAGGCTCTGCACCTGCTCGACCACGCCCGCGGTGTCCTGCACCGGCGAGGTGTTCGCCATCGCGAAGACGGCGGTGAAGCCTCCGGCGGCCGCAGCTCGCGTCCCGGTGAGGATCGTCTCGCTCTGCTCGAACCCCGGCTCGCGCAGGTGGGTGTGCAGGTCGACCAGGCCGGGCAGCGCCAGCAGGCCGTCGGCGTCGATCACGCGGGCCCCGCGAGAGTCGAGGTCGGCGCCGATCTCGACGATCACGCCCCCGTCGATCAGCAGGTCGGCGGTCGACTCGTCGGCGAGCGTCGCCCCCGAGATCAGGATCCGCTCCGGCGCCGTGCTCTGAAGCGGCTGGGCAGTGCTCATCAGTGGACCTCCCGTTCGCCGGACAGCAGCAGGTAGAGCGCGGCCATCCGGACGGACACTCCGTTCGTGACCTGTTCGAGCACCGTGGAGCGGCTCGAATCGGCGGCCGCCGAGGAGATCTCGACGCCCCTGTTCATGGGTCCGGGGTGCATGACGATGGTATCGGGACCCAGCCGGGCGAGCCGCTCGTCGTCGAGGCCCCAGATCCGCGCGTACTCCCGGCCGTTGGGGAAGAACCCGCTCGACATCCGCTCGAGCTGGATGCGCAGGAGCATCACGACGTCGGGGAGCCCGGTGTCGATCGCCTCGTCCAGATCGAAGCGGATGGTCGCGGGCCAGTCGCGCGTGTCGACCGGCACGAGGGTCGGCGGTGCGACCAGGGTCACCTCGGCGCCCAGCGCCGTCAGCAGCCAGACGTTCGAGCGCGCCACCCGCGAGTGCAGGACGTCGCCGACGATGGTGACCGCGACGCCGTCGAGGCTCTTGCCGCGGGACGCGGAAGCGCCGTGCAGGCGCCGGCGGATGGTGAACGCGTCCAGGAGCGCCTGGGTCGGGTGCTCGTGGGTCCCGTCGCCGGCGTTGAGGATCGACGCGTCGATCCAGCCGCTCGCCGCCAGAACCGCAGGGGCTCCGGAGGCGCTGTGGCGGATGACCACGCCGTCGGCGCCCATCGCGGCGAGCGTCTGCGCGGTGTCCTTCAGGCTCTCGCCCTTGGAGACGCTGGAGCCCTTCGCGCTGAAGTTGATGACGTCGGCCGAGAGCCGCTTCGCCGCCGCCTCGAACGAGATCCGCGTGCGCGTGGAGTCCTCGAAGAAGAGGTTGACCACGGTCTTCCCGCGCAGGGTCGGCAGCTTCTTGACCTCGCGGTTCTGCACGTCCGCCATGTCCTCGGCGATGTCGAGGAGGGCGATCGCGCTCGCGCGGTCGAGGTCGCGGGTCGAGAGCAGGTGCTTCACGGAGCCGTCTCCTCGCCGGTGGCCTGCGACTCGATCGCGACCAGGTCCTCGCCGTCCGTCTCGACGAGCCGGACGTTGATCCGCTCGCTCAGGCTGCTCGGCAGGTTCTTGCCGACGAAGTCCGCCCGGATCGGGAGCTCGCGGTGCCCGCGATCGACCAGCGCGGCCAGCCGCACGGCCCGCGGACGGCCGATGTCGCTGAGGGCGTCCAGGGCGGCGCGGATGGTGCGGCCCGAGAAGAGGACGTCGTCGACGAGGACCACTGTCCGGCCGTCGATGCTCGCGGGGACGGCGGTGCGCGCGGGGGTGCGGACCGGGTGCCGGGAGAGGTCGTCGCGGTACATGGTCACGTCGAGGGAGCCGGCGAAGACGGGGGGACCGTCCGGCTCGATCCGCGCGATCGTCTCGGCGATGCGCCTCGCGAGGGCGACGCCGCGCGTCGGGATGCCGAGGACGACCAGCGACTCGGGGCCGCGGTTCGACTCGAGGATCTCGTGGGCGATGCGCGTGAGCGCTCGCGTGATGTCAGCGCCGTTGAGCACGATTCGTGCCGTCACACCGACCTCCTTCCCCGCCTCACAGGACGGCTGTTAAAGGAAAAGCCGTGTCGAGTATAGGGGCCGTCGCGCGGCCCGCCGGACGGGCAGCCCGGGAACGACCTCGGCCCGCCCGATCACGGGGATCCGGCGGGCCGAGCAGGTCTCCGGGGCGGGTCAGGCCGTCGTGCGGGACTCCGCGACGGAGGCGAGGAGCCCGTTGATGAAGCCCGCCGAGTCGTCGGTCGACAGCGACGTGGCGGCCTCGACGGCCTCCGAGATGGCGACGCCGTCGGGCACCGCGTCGTTGTGCAGGATCTCCCACACCCCGATCCGGAGGATCGCGCGGTCGACCAGCGGCATGCGCGAGAGTGTCCAGCCCTGGGCGAGCCGGGAGATCAGCTCGTCGATCTCGTCGGCGTGGTCGATGACGCCGTCGACGATCTCGCGGGCGTAGAGCCACGAGGCCTCACGGGCCGGCTCGTTCGCCGCTCGCTCGGCCTCGGCGCGCAGCGACTGGGCGAAGCTGATCTGCCGGACGTCGGCGTTGTAGAGGATGTCGAGGGCGCGCTTGCGCGCCTTCGTGCGAGCACTCACGGGAGGCCCGGCTCAGCTGACGCGGCCGAGGTAGTCGCCCGTGCGGGTGTCGACCTTGACCTTCGTGCCCTGCTCGAGGAAGAGCGGGACCTGGATCTGGTAGCCGGTCTCGACCGTCGCGGGCTTGGTGCCGCCGGTCGAGCGGTCGCCCTGGAGGCCCGGCTCCGTGTAGGTGATCTCGAGGACGACCGAAGCGGGGAGGTCGATGTAGAGCGGGTCGCCGTCGTGCAGGGCGAGGGTCACGTTCTGGTTCTCGAGCATGAAGTTCGCCGCGTCGCCGACGACCGCCTCGGGGACGGTGATCTGGTCGTAGTCGCTGGTGTCCATGAACACGAAGTCCGCGCCGTCGCGGTAGAGGTACTGGAAGTCGCGGCGGTCGACGTTGGCCGTGTCGATCTTGGCGCCCGCGTTGAAGGTCTTGTCGACGACCTTGCCCGTGAGGACGTTCTTCATCTTGGTGCGGACGAAGGCGCCGCCCTTGCCCGGCTTGACGTGCTGGAAGTCGATGACGTTCCAGAGCTGGCCGTCGATGCTGAGGACGGTGCCGTTCTTGATGTCGGTGGTAGAGGCCATGCGAAGGGGGATCCGTTTCGGTGGAAGTCTGCGCCGGCGAGCCCGGTACGCGGGCGCGGCGATATCGGCCGGTCCGGCTGACCCGTCGAGTGTAGTCGACGCGGCCCCGTCGGCAGAGGAGTCTGGACGCCGCGTGCGAATCGCCCCACCGGTCCGCCGGAGCGCGAGACGGTGGAGGACCGACCCCGAGGAGGAGCGCATGGACGCCGTTCCCGCCGACACCGTCGTGCCGCCCTGGTACTCGATCGCGTTCACCGCCGTGCCGATCGTCATCGCCGTCGTGATCGTGCTCGTCGTGGTGCTGATCGTCGTGAACGTGCGCCGGGCGCGCTCGCTCGGAGTGGACCCGCTGACCCTGCGGACCGACGTCGCGGCCCGCTTCGCGCGCGAGGGTCCCGGCTCCGCCCGCCCGCTGGCGGACCGGCTCGCCGAGCTGGAGGCGCTGCGAGCGGCGGGCACGATCACCGAGGCCGAGTACGCCCAGGCGCGGAGGGCCGCCCTGGGCGGAGGCTGACGGCGCCGCCCGGGCTCAGCCGAGTCGGACCTACGAGCCGATCTCCTGATACGCCGCGAACAGCAGCGACGTCTCCGGCCCCTGCAGGATGCTCGGGCGGGCGATGTCGTCGAGGACCACGAAGCGGAGCATCCCCGCGCGGGTCTTCTTGTCGCGCTGCATCGCGGCGAGGAGCGTCTCCCACCGTCCGAGCGGGTAGCTCGTCGGCAGGGTCAGCGACTCGAGGACCCGGCGCTGGCGGTCCACGACCGCGTCGCTGAGCGAGCCGGTCAGGCGCGAGAGCTCGGCCGCGAACATCATCCCGACGGAGACGGCCGCGCCGTGGCGCCACTGGTAGCGCTCGGCGTGCTCGACCGCGTGCCCGAGGGTGTGCCCGTAGTTCAGGATCTCGCGCAGGCCCTTCTCGGTGAAGTCCTCGCCGACGACCCGCGCCTTGATCCCGATCGACAGCTCGACCAGGCTGCGGAACTCCTCCGACGTCGGGTCGGTGGCCGGGTCGATGTCGGACTCGATGATGTCGAGGATGCGCGGCTCGGCGATCATCCCGTACTTCACGATCTCGCCGAAGCCGGCGAGGATCTCGTTGCGCGGGAGGCTGGTCAGCACGTCGAGGTCGGCGACGACCGCCCGCGGTGCGTGGAAGGCGCCGACGAGGTTCTTGCCCTCGGCCGTGTTGATGCCGGTCTTCCCCCCGACGGCCGCGTCGACCATCCCGAGCACGGTGGTCGGCACTTGCACCAGGTCGACCCCGCGGAGCCAGGTGGCGGCGACGAAGCCGGCCAGGTCGGTGATCGCGCCGCCGCCGAAGCCGACGACCACATCCGTGCGGCTGAAGTCCGACTGCCCCATCACCTGCCAGCAGAAGGCCGCCACCTCCACGCGCTTCGCGGCCTCGGCGTCCGGGACCTCGGCGAGCAGCACCTCGTAGCGCTCGAGCAGGCTCTCGCGGATCTCGGCGGCGAGGACCGCGAGGGTCGGCGGGTGCACGATGAGCACCTTCGCGGCCCGGGGGCCGATCGCGTCGGCGAGGCCGTCGAGGAGTCCGCGCCCGACGTGGATGTCGTAGCCGTTCTCTCCGGCGACGGGGATGGCGGTGGTGCCGTCGTTCATGACTGTCTTCCGCTCGGGCGGCTCGTGGCCGCCGGGTCCGATGGTGCAGGGGTGGCGGAGGGGCGCTGCGCGCGCACCCACTCCGCGATCTCGGCGGCGATCAGGGTGATCGGCCGCCGGGAGGTGTCGACCACGGTGTCCGCGAGGGACTCGTAGACCGGGCGCCGCTCGTCGAAGATGCGGACCCAGTCGCCGACCCCGCCGCGCACCAGCGGGCGGGAGCCGGAGCCGAGCCGGTCGCGGACGGCCTCGGCCGTGGTGGTGAGGAGCACGACGGGGACGTCCGCGAGGTCGGCGCGCGTCGCGGGATCGAGCACCGCTCCCCCGCCGAGGCTCAGCACCACGTCGCGGCGGACGGCGCGCTCGACGACGCGGCGCTCCTCGCGGCGGAAGGCCGGCTCGCCGTGGGCGTCGAAGTAGGGGGCGATCGGGCCGTGGGTGCGCACGAACTCCGCGTCGGAGTCGACGAAGCCGGCGCTCAGCGCCTTCGCGACCCGCTTGCCGATCGTCGTCTTGCCGGCCCCCATCGGGCCGATCAGGACGAGGCGGGCGCGGGCCGCGCCGGTATCGTGACCCGCCATCAGCGGGCCGCCGAGGACGCGGCCATCAGGCGAGCCCGAGAGCCGGGTCGCTCGCGGCGGCCGTGCGGAGCTCGTCGGGGATGGCGGCGAGGTAGCCCTGCAGGTTGCGGCGGGTCTCGGTGACGCTGTCGCCGCCGAACTTCTCGAGCACGGCGTTCGCGAGCACCAGGGCGACCATCGCCTCCGCGACGACACCGGACGCCGGCACCGCGCAGACGTCGGAGCGCTGGTGGTGGGCGCCGGCCGCCTCGCCGGTGGCGACGTCGACGGTGCGCAGCGCGTGCGGCACGGTCGCGATCGGCTTCATGCCGGCGCGGACCCGCAGCACGGTCCCCGTGCTCATCCCGCCCTCGGTGCCGCCGGCCCGGTCGCTGGACCGGGAGATGCCGGCGTCGGACTGGAAGAGCTCGTCGTGCGCCTCCGAGCCGCGGCGGGTGGTGGTGAGGAAGCCGTCGCCGACCTCGACGCCCTTGATCGCCTGGATCCCCATCAGGGCCGCCGCGAGCTGGGAGTCGAGACGACGGTCCCAGTGCACGTAGGAGCCGAGTCCGGGCGGGAGATCGTACGCGAGGACCTCGACCACGCCGCCGAGGGTGTCGCCGTCGTCGTGGGCGCGGTCCACCTCGGCGACCATGAGGGCGCTGGTCGCGGCGTCGTGGCAGCGCAGCGGATCCGCGTCCAGGGCGGCGACGTCGGCCGGGCCGGGCAGCGGCGAGCCCTCGGGCACGCGGACCGGCCCGATGGCGAGGGTGTGGCTGACGAGCGAGACGCCGAGCTCGCCGAGGAAGCGGCGGGCGACGGCGCCGAGGGCGACGCGGGCCGCGGTCTCGCGGGCGGAGGCGCGCTCGAGCACGTTGCGGGACTCGGGGAAGCCGTACTTCTGCATCCCGACGAGGTCGGCGTGGCCCGGGCGGGGCCGGGTGAGCGCGGCGCCGCGGCCCTTGGGCAGGCTCTCGGGGTCGCGGGGCTCCGCCGACATGACGTCGACCCAGCGCGGCCACTCCGTGTTGCCGATGCGCAGGGCGATGGGGCTGCCCATCGTCGCTCCGTGCCGGACGCCGGAGGAGATCGTCAGCTCGTCCTGCTCGAAGTTCATCCGGGCTCCGCGGCCGTAGCCGAGCTTCCGGCGCGCCAGATCGGCGCGGATGTCGTCGAGGGAGACGGGGACGCCCGCCGGCAGTCCTTCGAGGACGGCGACGAGTTCGGGACCGTGGGATTCCCCGGCCGTGAGCCAACGGAGCATCCTCCGATTCTGGCACACGAGGTCAGTGCGCCGGACCCGCCGAGACTGCTCGGCGCATCGCCGCGAGCACCTCGTCCTCGCGATCGAGAGGCAGGGCCGGGTCGCCGCCGACGAAGATCCGCACCTGCACGAGGGCCTGGTGGAGCAGCATCCCGAGCCCGGAGACGACCGGGGAGCCGCCCTGCTCCCAGCGCTGGGCGAGAGCGCTCGGCCACGGGGAGTACGCCACGTCGAACAGGGTCGAGCCCGCGACCGCCGCGTCGGGCACGTCGAGGCCGTCCGCCGCTCCGCCGGGGAGCGTCGAGATCACCAGCGGCGCTCCGGTGGACCAGTCGGCGAAGGAGCGGACCGAGATCAGGACGCCGAGCGACTCCGCGAGCGGAGCGAGCTCGACGGCCCTCGACGCCGTCCGCAGGACGAGGTCGACCCGCGCCGCGCCCAGCTCGGCGGCGGCGGCCAGGGCGGAGGCGGCGGTCGCTCCCCCGCCGAGCACCTGGACGCGCTCCGCCGAGACGACGCCCGCCTCGGCGAGGGCGCGCACGATGCCCGCGACATCGGTGTTGAACCCGCGGAGGCGGGGTGCCGGGCCGGAGCGGTCGACCAGCACGGTGTTGACCGCGCCGGTGGCCCGGGCGACCGCGTCCTCCTCCGCCAGCAGCGGGCGCACCGCGTGCTTGAGCGGCATGGTCAGCGACAGGCCGTGCCAGGGCTCACCGGACACGACCTCGGAGAGGGTCGCCTCCGTCGTCTCGACGGCGCGGTAGCTCCAGTCGAGTCCGAGCACCCGGAAGGCGGCCGCGTGCAGCGCGGGCGACTTCGAGTGCGCGATCGGCGCGCCGAGGACCGCGAGGCGGTACCCGGCGGCCGTCACTGGTACTCCGGGTGGTCCCGCATCCAGGCCTGCCACTGGTCGACGGCCGCGTTGTGCTCGGCGTCGGTGGTGGAGTAGACCGTCTCGCCCGTCTCGAGGTTCACCGTGACGAAGTACATCCAGGTGCCGTCCGAGGGGTGCATGACCGCGTCGATCGCCACGTCGCCCGGGTTCGAGATCGGCGCGGGCGGCAGGCCGTCGCGCTGGTAGGTGTTGTAGACGTTGCCGGCGTCGTTCCGCTCGGCGTCCGTGGTCGAGACGCGGTCGGTCGCGCCGGTGCCGTACGCCACGGTCGCGTCCGACTGCAGGCGCCACCCCTGGTCGAGGCGGTTCTGGAACACGCGCGCGACCTTCGGGAAGTCCTCGGCGACGCGGGCCTCGCGCTGCACGAGGGACGCGAACACCACGACGCGGTAGCGGTCGTCCACCGGCACGCCGGCCTGGTCGAGCGACTGGTACATCCGGTCGACCAGCGTCTTCAGGATGTCGTGCGCCGGCGTCGACGGGTCGATGTCGTAGGTCGCGGGGAACAGGAACCCCTCGAGGCTCGTCGCCCCGGCCGGGAGCCCGAACGAGCC
Source organism: Rathayibacter sp. AY1A4 (assembly GCF_002930955.1). NCBI lineage: Bacteria > Bacillati > Actinomycetota > Actinomycetes > Micrococcales > Microbacteriaceae > Rathayibacter > Rathayibacter sp. AY1A4. The sequence continues at coordinate 9,434 of NZ_PSTN01000031.1, forward strand.
CCAGTCGGCGGCGGCCGCCTCGAGGTCCGTCAGCGCGACCCCGGTGCCGTCCGCGATGAGCGGCAGCGCCTCCTTGAGCGCCGTCCCCTCGGGGATGACGAAGGTGTTCGCGAGGCGCGTCGACTCGGAGTCGAGCAGCGCCGACAGTGCGGCCTTGGCGCTCATCTCGGCCTTGAGCGAGTACGCGCCGGGCTGGAAGACGGGCTCCGGGCTCTGGGCGAGGAGCAGGTCGTAGAAGGGGTCGTACGACTTGATGACCCCGTCCGAGACGAGGTTGTTGGCGATGTCGCTGCCGCCGTCGCCCTGGTGGATCGTGAACAGCACCTCGCTCGAGCCGGTGCCGGTGAAGTCGGTCGGCTCGGGCTCGGCGAACAGGCCTCGCACCGGCTCGAGGAAGATCGTGACGGCGATGGCGACGAGCGCGGCGAAGACGCCGAAGGCCAGAAGCCCGCCGATGAGCCCGCGGCGGCTGCGGCGCTTCTTCGCGCCGCCCGTCGCGGGAGCCGCGCGGCCCCGCTTCGGGCGCGCGTCCGGGTCGAACGCGGCCGCGTCGTCGCGGCCACGGGGCTCGGGCACGTCGGGCCCGGTGAAGAGGCGGCCCAGCGGATCGTGCGCCTCAGTCGGCGCGGGCTGCTGCTCCGGAGTCGGGTCGGGCGGAGTCGGCTGCGCCTGCTCGGCGGCGCGGGCGTCGCGGCGGCTCGGGGGGACGTCGGTCACGAGGAGGTCCTTCGTTCGGTTCGAGCAGGACCCCGGCCGGGGTACCGGCCGAGCGCTCGGAATCGATGGCGTGCTGCAGGATCACCACGGCGGCGACCTGGTCGATCACGGCTCGGGAGCCGCGGGTGGTGCGTCCGGAGCGGTGCAGGGCGCTCTGAGCGGTGACCGTCGACAGCCGCTCGTCGACGAGCCGCACCGGAGCGGTGGGCACCGCCTCGGCGAGCAGTCGAGCGAATCCGCGCGCGTCCTCCGTCGAGGCCGTCTCGGCCCCCGACAGCGACAACGGCAGTCCGACGATGATCGCCTGGGCATCGTACTCGGCGGCGAGGTGCGCGATCCGGGAGACGTCCGAGGATCCGCCGTCAGTGCCCGCCCGTGCGACCGTCTCGACGGGCACCGCGAGCAGGCCGTCGGCGTCGCAGCGGGCGACCCCGATGCGGGCACGGCCCACATCGATGCCGAGCCGGACGCCGAACCGGCCCATTCAGCTGGTCGCTTCCTGCACCACGGCCTCGAGCGCCGCGCCGATGGCGGAGACGTCGGAGCCGCCGCCCTGGGCGAGGTCGTCCTTGCCGCCTCCGCCGCCACCGAGGATCCCGGCGGCGCGCTTGGCGAGCGCACCCGCGCGGCGGCCCTGGTCGCGGGCGGCCTGGTTGGTGGCGACGATCACCGCGGGCTTGCCCGAGACGTCGGCGGCGAGCGCGACGACGGCCGGCTCCTGGCCGAGCCGCTCGCGGACGGAGGTCACGAGGGAGCGCAGCTCGTCGGTCGATCCGGCGGAGCCGATGCTCTCGGCGACGACGGTCGTGCCGCCCACGGTGCGGCGGGTCGCGGCGAGGGCGGGCACCCGGTCGGCGAGGGCCTTGGCCTCGAACGCGGCGATCCGCTTCTCAGCGGCCTTGAGGCTCGCGACGAGCTCGCCGATCCGCTCGGGGAGCTGCTCGCGCGGGGTCTTCAGCGAGGACGAGATCGTGCTGACGAGGGCGCGCTCGGCGGCGAGCTCCTGGAAGGCCTCGCGGCCCACGAGCGACTCGACGCGGCGGTTGGTCGATCCGACCGAGGACTCGCTGACCAGGCTGATCACGCCGACCTCGGACGAGCGCCCGACGTGGGTGCCCGCGCAGAGCTCGCGCGACCAGGGCCCGCCGATGTCGACCACGCGGACGACGTCGCCGTACTTCTCGCCGAAGAGGGCCATCGCGCCGAGCGCCTTCGCCTCGTCGATCGGGAGCTCGCGCGTGACCACCTCGAGGTTGTCCCGGATCGCCGTGTTGGCGATCTCCTCGATCTCGCTGCGGGTCTCGAGCGAGAGGGCCTGGTTCCACGAGAAGTCCAGGCGCAGGTAGCCCGCCTTGTTGTAAGAGCCGGACTGGTGCGCCTGCGGGCCGAGCACCTGGCGCAGCGCGGCGTGGATGAGGTGCGTGCCCGAGTGCGCCTGCGTGGCGCCCCGGCGCCAGTCGCGGTCGACGACGGAGGTGGCGGCGTCGCCCACTCCGACCTCGCCGCTGGCGACCTGGACCTTGTGGCTGATGAGCCCCTTGACGGGCTTCTGCACGTCGAGGACCTCGAGATCGAAGCCGGAGCCGACGATGCGGCCGGCGTCGGCCTCCTGGCCGCCCGACTCCGCGTAGAGGCTGGTCGCCTCGAGGATCACCTCGGCGATGTCGCCCGCGACCGCCTTCGTGACGGAGTGCCCGCCGACGATGAGGCCGAGGATGCGCGTCTCGGTGTCGAGCACGTCGTAGCCGGTGAACAGCGTCTCGCCGTGGGCGCGGAAGTCGGCGTAGACCGAGAGATCGGCCAGCGCCGACTTCTTCGACTTCGCGTCGGCCTTCGCACGCGTGCGCTGCGCGGTCATGAGGGAGTCGAACGCCTCGCGGTCGACCGTCAGACCCGACTCCTCGGCGATCTCGAGGGTGAGGTCGATCGGGAACCCGAAGGTGTCGTGCAGGAGGAACGCGGTGTCGCCCGGCAGCGTCGGCGACTCGGCCTTCTTCGTCTTCAGGACCGCGAGGTCGAGGATCTCGGTGCCGGCCGCGAGGGTGCGGAGGAACGCCTCCTCCTCGCCGTAGGCGCTGGTCGAGAGGCGCTCGAACTCCGTGGACACCTCGGGGTAGGCCGACGCCATCGCGTCGCGCGAGGCGGCGAAGAGCTCGGGGAACGTCGCGGTGTCCACTCCGAGCAGGCGCATGGCGCGCACCGTGCGGCGCATCAGGCGGCGGAGGATGTAGCCGCGCCCCTCGTTGGACGGCGTCACGCCGTCCGACAGCAGCATCAGCGAGGAGCGCACGTGGTCGGCGATGACGCGCATGCGGACGTCGTCCTCGTGGACGGCTCCGTAGCGGCGGCCCGAGAGCTCGGCGGCGCGGTCGAGGACCGGACGGACCTGGTCGATCTCGTACATGTTCTCGACGCCCTGCTTGAGGAAGGCGACGCGCTCGAGGCCCATGCCGGTGTCGATGTTCTTGCGCGGAAGCTCGCCGAGGATGTCGAAGTCGACCTTGCTCGTGCCCTCGCCCCGGAGGTACTGCATGAAGACGAGGTTCCAGATCTCCACGTAGCGGTCGTCGTCCGTCGCCGGGCCGCCGTCGATCCCGTAGGCGGGGCCGCGGTCGAAGAAGATCTCGGAGCAGGGGCCGGCGGGGCCGGGCTGGCCGGTCGACCAGTAGTTGGTGTCCTTGTCCAGGCGCTGGATGCGCTCGTCCGGCAGTCCCGCGATCGTCTTCCAGAGCGCGATCGCCTCGTCGTCGTCCTTGTAGACGGTGACCCAGAGGTCCTTCTCGTCGAAGCCCAGTCCCCCGTCGCTCTCGGCGCCGGTGAGCAGCTCCCAGGCGTAGCCGATCGCCCCCTCCTTGAAGTAGTCGCCGAAGGAGAAATTGCCGTTCATCTGGAAGAAGGTGCCGTGACGAGGCGTCTTGCCGACCTCCTCGATGTCGTTGGTGCGGATGCACTTCTGCACGCTGGTGGCACGCGGGTAGGGCGCGGGGACCACTCCGGTGAGGTAGGGCACGAACGGCACCATGCCGGCGACGGTGAAGAGGAGGCTCGGGTCCTCGCTCACGAGGGAGGCGGAGGGGACCACGGTGTGGCCGCGGCTCCCGAAGAAGTCGAGCCAGCGGTTGCGGATGTCTGCGGTCTGCATGGGTTCCGTTACGGTTCGGTCGGTGACGACGCGGATGTCGGGCGGCGGGGCGTCAGCCCTCGCCGATGGCGGCCTTCAGTTCGGCCTCGCGCTGGTGGTAGCCCTCGGAGACGGCCTCGCCGAGCTCCTTCGCGGTGCGGTTGATGTCGGCGAAGAGCCGGGCGCCCGCCTCGGTGCGCGAGACCTGGTGGGCGACCGCGAATCCGAGGCCGATCCCGATGACGATCAGGAGGATGTTCTTCACGGGGTGTCCTTCCACAGCGGCGGGGCGGGCGCGACGGCGCGACGACCCGTTCGATTCTAGGGCGCGGGCGCGGCGCTACTTCGAGCGCGGGCGCTTCGTGCGCTTCGCGGCGGAGCGGCCGACCGCGGCTCCGGCCTTGTCGGCCGTCCGTCCGGCGACGAGCACGGCGCGGACTCCGGCGGTGAAGCCGGCGAGCTTGATGAGCGGACCGCCGACGGTCGCGGCCGTGAGAGCGACGAGCGCGTTGACGTTGCCGGTGACCTCGGCGACGTCCTTGGTGATCGTGTCCACCCGCGCGAGCTGGTGGTTGGCCTCGCGGAGGGTGGACGCCGACTCGTCGAGGATCGGCGTCAGGCCGTCGCTGGCCTGCTTGATGGCCTCGCTCGTGCTGTCGAAGACGCGCCCGAGCTTCCAGAGCGGGACGGCGGTGATCGCCACCAGGATCGCGAACACCCCCGCGGCGATGAGCCCTGCGATGTCTCCACCGGTCACGGTGACCTCCGTTCGATGCCGCCCAGCGCGGCACTCCAGCCTACCGACGGGCCGCGAGAGGGTCGGACGCGGGGACGGGCGCTCGGCTCGGGCGCGACGGCCGGATCGGACGCAGCGCGGGACTCTCGGAGCGCGGCGGGCACTCCGGATCGGGACCCCGGGAACGGGAAAGGCCCCGGTGCGGACACCGGGGCCTTTCTCTGCGGGGCTGGACTCAGCGGGCCGCGTAGTACTCGACGACGAGCTGCACTTCGCAGGTCACGGGGACCTCGGCGCGCTTCGGGCGGCGCAGGAGCGTCGCCTGCAGCTTGTCGATCTCGACCTCGAGGTAGCCCGGGGTCTTGGGGAGGACGTCGACGTGTCCACCGGCGGCGGCGACCTGGAAGGGCTCGGTGCCCTCGGAGCGGGTCTTGACGTGGATGACCTGGCCCGGCTTCACGCGGAAGGAGGGGCGGTCGACCGTCTTGCCGTCCACCATGATGTGGCGGTGGGTGACGAACTGGCGGGCCTGCGCGGTGGTGCGGGCGAAGCCCGAGCGCAGGACGAGGGCGTCGAGGCGCATCTCGAGGAGCTCGACCAGGTTCTCACCGGTCAGGCCCTGGGTGCGGCGCGCCTCCTGGAAGGCGATGCGGAGCTGCTTCTCGCGGATGCCGTACTGGGCGCGCAGACGCTGCTTCTCACGGAGGCGGACGGCGTAGTCGGAGTCGGCCTTGCGCTTCGAGCGGCCGTGCTCACCGGGAGCGTAGGGACGCTTCTCGAGGTAGCGGGCGGCCTTCGGGGTCAGGGGGATGCCGAGGGCGCGCGAGAGGCGCGTCTTCGAGCGGGTACGGGACGTGGTCGACACAGTGGTCCTTCCAAGGTCTGAGAGGTTCGGTCGCAGCTCTCGACCGCCGGCTCCGGGAGGAGGGCGGACGCCGCGGTCGTGTCCTCCGCGGGTGCGGGGGAAGGGTGACCGCAGTGGCGGGCTGCGCGATTCAGAGGGATGCGCTGCTCCGCTCGGCTACAGAGCGGTGGGCAACCTCGCAAGACTATCAGGCCACGGCCTCCCGTGCGGGTCGCGCGAGCTCGCGGTCGGCGCGGTCAGCCCCGGTCGCCGCGGATGATGCGCAGGAGCTTCGCCAGTCGCGCGGAGACGTCGCGCTCGTTGCCGTGCTCGGTGGGCCGGTAGTACCGCGCGCCCTGGAGCGGGTCCGGGAGGTACTGCTGCTCGAGGACGCCGAGGTCGGCGTCGTGCGGGTACCGGTAGCCCTTCCCGTGGCCGAGCTTCTTGGCGCCGGGGTAGTGCGCGTCGCGCAGGTGCGCCGGCACCCGACCCGCGCGGCCCGCGCGCACGTCCGCGATGGCCGCGTCGATGGCGGAGTAGGACGCGTTCGACTTCGGGGCGGTCGCCAGGTGCACGACCGCCTGGGCGAGCGGGATGCGCCCCTCCGGCATGCCGATGAACTGCACGGCGTCGGCCGCGGCGATCGCGACGACGAGCGCCTGCGGGTCGGCCATGCCGATGTCCTCGGACGCGGAGACGATGATGCGGCGGGCGATGAACCGCGGATCCTCCCCCGCCTCGATCATCCGGGCCAGGTAGTGCAGCGCCGCGTCGACGTCCGAGCCCCGGATGGACTTGATGAAGGCGCTGATGACGTCGTAGTGCTCGTCGCCGTTGCGGTCGTAGCGCAGCAGGGCGCGGTCGACGGCGCGCGCGACGACCTCGGTCGTGATCACGGGGAGCGCGGGCTCCTCGGCGGCGGCCTCGACGGGAGCGCCCTCGTCGTCCTCGTCCTCCTCGTCCGGGTCCTCCGCGGCGGCGGCGCGGGCGGCCCGGTCGGCCTCGCGGGCCTCCGAGCGGGCGGAGGTGGCGGCGGCCTCGAGCGCGGTCAGCGCCCGCCGGGCGTCTCCGGAGGCGAGCCGCACGATGCTCGCGCGGGCCTCCTCCTCCAGCGTCACGGAGCCGCGGAGACCCCGCTCGTCGTGCAGGGCGCGGTCGACCAGGACGCCCAGGTCGTCGTCGCTGAGCGGCTCGAGGGTCAGCAGGAGCGAGCGCGAGAGCAGCGGCGCGATCACCGAGAACGAGGGGTTCTCGGTCGTGGCCGCGATGAGGATGACCCACCCGTTCTCGACCCCGGGCAGCAGCGCGTCCTGCTGGGCCTTGGTGAAGCGGTGGATCTCGTCGAGGAAGAGCACCGTCGACGTGCCGTAGAGGTCGCGGGTGGAGAGCGCCTCCTCCATCACCTGCCGCACGTCCTTCACGCCCGCCGTGACGGCGGAGAGCTCGACGAAGCGGCGGCCGCTGGAGTGGGCCACCGCCTGCGCGAGCGTGGTCTTGCCCGTGCCGGGAGGGCCCCAGAGGATCACGGACACCGCTCCCCGCTCCCCCGTGGTGTCGGCGGCGAGGGCGACCAGGGGCGAGCCGGGCGTCAGGAGGTGGCGCTGGCCGGCGACCTCCTCGAGGCTGCGCGGCCGCATCCGCACGGCGAGCGGAGTCGCCCCGGAGCGGAGTCCGGCCTGCTGCATGGTCATGCCCCCAGCGTAACGACGGCCTCCGACAGAGCCCCGGCCCGACTGCCCGGCGCGACGGAGCGGCGTTTGTCGCGCCTCCGGCGGTTCTCGTAGGCTCGACGCGGCCTGCGTGCGCGGGCCGCCGCGCCGAAGCCGCGCGGACGAGGACGTCGGAGGAACACGTGGCCCAGGGCAAGTCGAACGACCGCGAGGCGCGCACCCGGCTCCGGGCCTACCAGGCCCGTCAGAGCCTCCACCGCTCGAGGCAGAAGCGGCGCGTGCGCGACAACGTGATCGCGGCGATCGCCGCCGTCGTCGTGATCGGGCTCGCGGTCGTCGCCCAGATCCTCTACTTCTCCGGCGGCCCCGGCACCCCGGTCGCCGAGCCGACCTCCTCCTCCTCCGCGACCCCGACGCCCGAGGCGACGGGGTCGAACACCGGCGACGTCCCCTCCTCCGACATCGCCGAGGGCCGCGACTGGACGGGCACGCTCACGATCGGCGAGGACCCGCTGGGCATCACGCTCGCCGGCGCCGCCGCCCCGCAGGCGGTGTCCTCCTTCATCTCGCTGACGCAGTCCGGCTTCTACGACGGCGTCTCCTGCCACCGCCTCACCACGGAGGGCCTCTACGTCCTCCAGTGCGGCGACCCGGACGGCGACGGCACCGGCGGACCGGGCTACAGCTACGGCCCCGTCGAGAACGCGCCCGAGGACGGCGTCTACCCGGCCGGGACCATCGCGATGGCCCGCCAGGGCGGCAACGGCTACAGCCAGGGCAGCCAGTTCTTCGTCGTCTACCAGGACACGACCCTGCCCGCCGACGCGGCCGGCGGGTACACCGTGCTCGGGCAGGTCACCTCGGGACTCGACGCCCTCGTCAGAGACGTCGTGTCGAAGGGCACGGCCGACGGATCGGGTGACGGCGCCCCCGCCGAGCCCGTGTCCATCACCTCCGTCTCCGTCCAGTAGCCGCACCCGCGGCGTCGTCACGGTCCGCCCGCGCGGGGAGTGCAATAGGCTTGTCGTCACTGCCCGTTCGCGGCCGAGCGCGGTCTTCGGCCCTCCGGCCGTCGAGCCCCACCGGCCGACGACGCGACGGGCACCGAGAAGCACGACATCGAACAGCAAGGTGAGGCTCCGAGCGATGAGTGACCAGCAGCCGTGGGGACGGGTCGGCGACGACGGGACGGTCTACGTCCGCGTCGGCGACGGGGAGCGAGAGGTCGGCCAGTACCCCGATGCGACTCCCGAGGAGGCGCTCGCCTACTACGAGCGCAAGTACACGGAGCTCGCCGGGCAGGTGTCCCTGCTCGAGCAGCGCGCCAAGCGGGGCGCACCCGCCGGAGACATCGCCCGCACGGTGCAGTCGCTGTCCGCGGCCATCGCGCAGGCGAACGCGGTCGGCGACCTCGAGTCGCTGCAGACCCGGGTCGACGCGCTGAGCGGCTCCGTCGAGGATCTGACCGAGCAGCAGGCGGCCGAGTCGAAGGCCGCGCTCTCCGAGGCTCTCGCCTACCGCGAGGCCATCGTCGCCGAGGCCGAGGCCCTGGCGGCGGTCGACCCGGCGAAGACGCAGTGGAAGCAGGCCAGCGCCGCGATCGACGACCTCTTCGCCCGCTGGCAGAACCACCAGCAGCAGGGCCCTCGCCTTCCCAAGAACGACGCGAACGAGCTGTGGCGCCGGTTCCGCGGTGCGCGCACCACGATCGAGCAGAACCGCAAGGCGTTCTTCGCCGACCTCGACTCCGCGCACCGCGAGGCCAAGCAGGCCAAGCAGGCGCTCATCGACCAGGCCGAGGCGCTGGTGCCCCAGGGCGCCGACGCCATCCCGGACTACCGCGCGCTCCTCGAGCGCTGGCGGGTCGCCGGCCGTGCCGGCAAGCGGTTCGACGACGCGCTCTGGGCGCGCTTCAAGGCCGCCGGCGACGCGATCTACGGCGCCAAGGCCGAGATCGTCGCGCAGGAGAGCGTCGAGTACACCGAGAACCTCGACCTCAAGCTCGCCCTCCTCGAGGAGGCGGAGCCGCTCCTGCAGGAGCAGGACCGCGAGAAGGCCAAGCGGGTGCTGCTCTCGATCCAGGAGCGCTGGGACGCCGTCGGCCGCGTGCCGCGCGAGCAGGTGCGCACCGTCGAGGACCGCCTCCGCAAGGTCGAGGCGCACGTCCGCAAGCTCGACGAGGAGCACTGGAACCGCAGCAACCCGGAACGCAAGGCCCGCTCCGAGGGTCTCGCCTCGCAGCTGACCGCCGCGATCCAGAAGCTCCAGGAGGAGCTCGACGAGGCGAAGGCGCGCGGCGACCGCGACGCGATCGCCCAGGCTCAGGAGGCGCTCGACGCCCGCAAGGTCTGGCTCGACGCGATCGGCTAGACCCGCGCCGGCGGATCCCTCCACAGATCCGCTCGCGACGCTCCGGAAGGGAGGCGCATCGGCCAGCATGGCCGGATGCGCCTCCCCTCCGTGCTCCTCCCCGGGCACCTCCCTCTCGCGGAGCTGTGCGCCGCCCGCCTCGACGGCGAGCTGGTCGCGCTCGACGAGGGCTTCCTCGTCGCGGACCTGCCCCTGGGGGCGTCCGAGCGGGCCGCCTCCCTGCGCGCGCTGCTCCCCCGCGGCGCCGTCGCCGATCGTCTCTCCGCCGCGTGGGTGCACGGAGCGATGCACCGTCCGCCGCGGGTGCACAGCGCCTCGATCGACCGGCGGAAGCGCCGACAGGCGCCGTCGAACCCCCGCCTGCGCTGCCACGAGGTCCTGCTCGACGAGGACGACGTCGTCCTCCTCGGCGGCGCGCCGGTCACGTCGCCTGCTCGCACGCTGATCGACCTCGCCCGGACGGAGGACGCGGGCGCGATCCTCCGAGCGCTCTCTCGGAGCACCCGGACCGGCCTCGACGCCGTCCTCGCGAGGCTGGAGGAGGGCAGCGCCGTCGCCGGACGGAGGATCGTCGGACGACGGCTGCGGGCGGCGCTCGGCGAGGCGCCGCCCGGGGATCAGCCCGCGTTCACCCGGTAGACGTCGTAGACGGCGTCGATCCGGCGCACGGCGTTCAGCACGCGGTCCAGGTGGGTGGTGTCGCCCATCTCGAAGACGAACCGGCTGATCGCCAGCCGGTCGCTCGAGGTCGAGACCGTCGCCGAGAGGATGTTGACGTGGTGCTCCGAGAGCACGCGCGTCACGTCGCTCAGCAGGCCCGAGCGGTCCAGCGCCTCGACCTGGATCTGCACGAGGAAGATGCTCTTGGAGGACGGCGCCCACTCGACGTCGACGATCCGCTCCGGTTCCTTCAGCAGCTCCTGCACGTTGTGGCAGTTCGCCTGGTGCACGGAGACGCCGGCTCCCCGCGTCACGAATCCGACGATCTGATCGCCCGGAACCGGAGTGCAGCACTTCGCGAGCTTCACGAGGATGTCCGGCGCGCCCTTCACGAGGACGCCCGACTCGCTGCTCCGGCTCCGCGGCCGGGGCGAGCGAGGGAGGGTGACCTCGTTCTCGTCCGACTCCGGATCGCCCTGGATGGAGGAGACGACCTTCTCGAGCACCGACTGGGTCGAGACGTGGCCCTCGCCGACGGCCGCGTAGAGCGCCTCGACGTCGTTGTAGCGCAGCTGGCTGGCCACCTCGGTGAAGGTGTCCTGGCTCATCAGCTTCTGCAGCGGCAGGTTCTGCTTCCGCATCGCCCGGGCGATGGAGTCCTTGCCCTGCTCGATCGCCTCGTCGCGCCGCTCCTTGGTGAACCACTGCCGGATCTTGTTGCGGGCCCGGGGGCTCTGCACGAAGTGGAGCCAGTCCTGACTCGGTCCCGAGTCGGGGTTCTTCGAGGTGAAGACCTCGACCACGTCGCCCGTCGTCAGAGCCGACTCGAGCGGCACGAGGCGCCCGTTGACCTTGGCGCCCATCGTCCGGTGCCCGACCTCGGTGTGCACCGCGTAGGCGAAGTCGACCGGGGTCGCACCGGTCGGCAGGCCGATCACGCGTCCCTTCGGGGTGAAGACGTAGACCTCCTTGGCGCCGATCTCGAAGCGGAGGGAGTCGAGGAACTCGTTCGGGTCGGTGGTCTCCGACTGCCAGTCCGAGAGGTGCGCGAGCCAGGCGAGGTCGGTGTCGTTCGATCCGGAGGTGGGCACCTTGCCGGTGGCCATCTGCTCCTTGTACTTCCAGTGCGCCGCGATGCCGAACTCCGCGTGCTGGTGCATCTCGTTGGTGCGGATCTGGATCTCGACCGCGCGGCCCTTCGGCCCGACGACCGTCGTGTGGAGCGACTGGTAGAGGTTGAACTTCGGAGTGGCGATGTAGTCCTTGAACCGGCCCGGCATCGGCGTCCAGCGGGCGTGGATCGAGCCGAGCACGGCGTAGCAGTCGCGCACCGAGTTCACGAGGACGCGGATGCCGACCAGGTCGTAGATCTCGTCGAACTCGCGACCGCGGACGACCATCTTCTGGTAGATCGAGTAGTACTGCTTCGGCCGGCCGACGACGCGACCGCGGATCCGCCCGGCCCGCAGGTCCTCGCTGATCAGGTCGATGACGTTCTGCACGAACTCCTCGCGCTGCGGCGTCCGCCGCTTCACCAGGCTCTCGATCTCGTTGTAGATCTTCGGGTAGAGCACCGCGAAGGACAGGTCCTCGAGCTCCCACTTGATCGCCTGGATGCCGAGGCGGTGCGCCAGCGGCGCGTAGATCTCGAGGGTCTCGGTGGCCTTGCGGGCCGCGGACTCGGCGGGGACGAAGCCCCAGGTCCGCGCGTTGTGGAGGCGGTCGGCGAGCTTGATGATCAGGACGCGGATGTCCTTCGACATCGCCACGATCATCTTGCGCACGGTCTCGGCCTGCGCGCTGTCGCCGTACTTGACCTTGTCGAGCTTGGTGACGCCGTCGACGAGCATCGCGACCTCGTCGCCGAAGTCCGCGCGGAGCTCGTCGAGCTGGTAGTCGGTGTCCTCGACGGTGTCGTGCAGCAGCGCGGCGGCGATCGTCTTCGAGCCGATGCCGAGGTCGGCGAGGATCTGCGCGACGGCCAGCGGATGCGTGATGTAGGGCTCGCCGCTGCGGCGCTTCTGGTTCGCGTGCGCCCGCTCCGCGACCGAGTACGCGCGCTCGATGAGCGCGATGTCGCTCTTGGGGTGGTGCATCCGGACGGTGCGGACGAGGGTGTCGACAGCACCGGAGGGCTGCGCGCGCGAGAAGATCCGCGGGACCAGTCTGCGCAGGGCAGCGGTCGAGGACGTCGTCGTCGTTTCCGTCACGCGAGGATCTCCATCGCCCCATTATCGCCCGTGCGGACGGCGCCGATGACCGTTCCGCCCGGGGCGGACGGCGCCGGCGTCAGCCGATGCGTCCCGGGCGCCCCTCGCCGTCGACCACGTCGCCGCCCGCCGCGGCCCAGGCGGTCATGCCGGCGTCGACGTTGGCGACCTCGTAGCCGGCGCCGTCGAGGGCCTGCGTCACCATCGCGGAGCGGACTCCGGAGTGGCAGACCACCAGGATCGCTGTGTCGGCCGGGAGCTCGTCCTGCCGGGCGCCGATCTCCCCCATCGGGATGTGGTGGGCGGCCGGAGCATGCCCCGCCGCCCACTCGTGCGGCTCCCGGACGTCGAGCAGCCAGACCTCGTCGCGCTCGACGAGTCCGACGGCGTCGGCCGCCGTGACCTGTGCGTAGTCGGCCACGGCTCAGCCCTGCACGGCCGGCGCGGCCGGAGCGGTCGCCTTCGCCCGGGCCGACTCCACGCGCTTGTCGTGCTTGGAGATCTCGGGCTCCCGGCTGCGCAGCTGGGCGTACAGCGGCGCCGCGACGAAGATCGTCGAGTACGTGCCGACGATGATGCCGATCAGCAGGGCGAGCGAGATGTCGCGGAGCGTGCCCGCGCCGAGGACGAACGCACCGATCACGAGGATCGCGGCCACTGGGAGTGCGGCGACGATCGAGGTGTTGATGGAGCGCACGAGAGTCTGGTTCTCGGCCAGGTTCACCGTCTCGGAGAAGGTGCGGGTCGTGCTGCCGAGCGCCTCCACGGTGTTCTCGCGGATCTTGTCGAAGACCACGACCGTGTCGTAGAGCGAGTAGCCGAGGATCGTCAGCAGTCCGATCACCGCCGCCGGCGACACCTCGGTGCCGGTGATGCCGTAGACGCCCGCCACGATCACGAGGTCGTGCAGGAGCGCGACGATCGCCGCGAGCGACATCTTCCAGGTGCGGAAGTACGCCCACATGGCCAGGGCCGCGAGGACCACGAAGATCACCAGGCCGCGCAGGGCCTGCTGGGTCACGTCGTTGCCCCACGCCGCTCCGATGAAGGAGGAGGCGACCTGGTCGGTGGGCACGTCGTAGGCCTCCGACAGGGCGTTCCGCACCGCGGTCGACTCGTCGGTCGAGAGCTGGCCGGTCTGCACGCGGATGGAGTCGTCGCCGACGATGGACACGCGCGGCACGGTCTCCGGAGCGACCGAGGTCACCGCGTCCGTCGCCGTCGCCTGCTCGAGGCTCGACGGCGAGGACACCGTGAACTGCGAGCCGCCGGTGAACTCGATGCCGAAGTTGAAGCCGCCGCGGGCGACCGTCCCGAGCAGCGTGATCAGGATCAGGGCGAGTGAGACGAGGTACCACGTGCGGCGCCGGCCGACGAAGTCGATCGATCGCGCACCGGTGTAGAGGTCGTTTCCGAACTGCGAGAAGCTGGCCATCACGCGTCCTTCCCGTTCGAGTCGTTGGAGTCGCGCAGGCCGGCCGCCTCGGCGGCCTTCCGCTCGGCGATGGTCTGGCGCTTGGCCGCCTCGCGGGACGCGGAGGCGCGCTTGCCGGCGACCACCTGGTCCTGCGGACGGAAGGCGGCACGGCCGCGGTAGACGGCTCCGAGCGCCCGGGGATCCAGGCCCGACGCCTTGTGCCCCTCGGCGAAGAACGGTCTCGTGGCCATCAGCTGCAGGATCGGGTGGGTGAACAGCGCCACCACGATCAGGTCGATGATCGTCGTGATCCCGAGGGTGAGCGCGAAGCCGCGGACACTGCCGACGGCGAGGAGGAAGAGGACCACCGCGGCGAGCAGGTTCACCATGTCGGACGCGAAGATCGTGCGCAGCGCGCGCCGCCAGCCGGACTCGACGGCGGACTCGAGGCCGCGTCCGTCGCGGAGCTCGTCGCGGATGCGCTCGAAGTACACGATGAACGAGTCGGCCGTGATGCCGATCGCGACGATGAGACCCGCGACTCCTGCGAGCGAGAGGCGCAGTCCCTCCCGCCAGGACAGCAGCGTGACGACGAGGTAGGTGACGATCGCCGCGACGAGCAGCGAGGCGATCGTGACGGCTCCGAGCACGCGGTACTGCGCGATGGAGTAGACGATGACGAGGATCAGGCCGATGAGGCCGGCGAGCAGGCCGCTGGCGAGCTGGGCGGAGCCGAGCGTCGCCGAGATGCTGTCCGAGCTCTGGACCTGGAAGCCGATCGGCAGCGCGCCGTACTTGAGCTGGTCGGCGAGCGTCTTCGACGACTCCTGGGTGAAGGAGCCCGAGATCTGCGCGTTGCCGTCGGTGATGGCGGCGTTCGTCGACGGGGCCGAGATGACCCGGCCGTCGAGGACGATCGCGAATTGGTTCTGCGCACCCTGCAGCGCCACGAGCCGCGAGGTCGTGGCGCCGAAGGCCTGCGTGCCCTGGTCGTCGAACGAGAGGTTGACGGCCCAGGTGCCGGTGCTGGCGCCGGAGGAGGTCGTCATCAGGCCGTTCGAGGCGTCCGAGATGTCCTCGCCGGTGATCTCCACCGGGCCGAGGACGTACTTCACCGTCCCGCTGTCGTCGCAGGTGATGAGCGGCTGGTCGGCCGGGGCGAGGTTCGGGTCCTGGCCGTTGAGGAACGCGCAGTCGAACGAGGTGTACTGGGCCTCGAGCGCCGGCGTGAGGTAGGCGAGGTCGCTCGCGTTCGTCGGCGAGGCGGTCGGCTCCGTCGCGAGCGACGGATCGACGGGCGTCGGCGTGGGCGAGGACGTCGCGTCGCCGCCGACCGAGCTGTTGGTGGCCTGGCTCGCGACGAGGACCGGGCGGAAGTCGAGCTTCGCCGAGGCCTCGATGCGCTGGAGCGTCTCGTCGTCGGGCGTGCCCGGGATCGAGACGACGATGTTGCTCGAGCCCTGGGTCGTGATCTCGGCCTCGGAGACGCCGGACGCGTCGATGCGCTGGCGGATGATCGAGACGGCCTGGGTCAGCTGCTCCGACGAGACGGTGTCGCCGTCGTTCAGCTGCGGCTGCAGGACGATCTGAGTGCCGCCCTCGAGGTCGAGGGCGAGCTTCGGCGTCCAGGAGCCGCCGCCCCAGAGGACGGCCGCCGTGTTGAGTCCGACGAGAGCGAGGATCAGGACACCGAGCCAGCTCAGGGAGCGGCGGGCCTTCCGGACGGGGGTTGATGCGGCCACCCAGGGCTCAGCTTTCTCTTCGGTCGACGGTGATCGGCCCGGGGTCGCCCGGGCGTGGAGAAGGGCGGGCGGGCGCCGA
Source organism: Rathayibacter sp. AY1A4 (assembly GCF_002930955.1). Taxonomy (NCBI): domain Bacteria; kingdom Bacillati; phylum Actinomycetota; class Actinomycetes; order Micrococcales; family Microbacteriaceae; genus Rathayibacter; species Rathayibacter sp. AY1A4. Next base: position 25,000 of record NZ_PSTN01000031.1, read on the forward strand.
TGCGCCCGGCCCGCCCAGGAGACTACTGCGCGCCGGGGCGGCGGTCGCGCTCGACCGGGTCCACCAGCGGGTCGCGGTGCGCGGAGTCGCGCTCGCCGAACTCGGGCGAGCCGGTCGCGGTCAGCGGGTCGGCCTCGTCCTCGGTGTCGACGGCGACGGCGTTCTCGCTCGGGTCGATGAGGCGGGCGATCGCCTGACGGTGGATGGTCAGCAGCGTGCCGGGGGTCGACTCGATGACGATCTTGTTCGCCTCGTCGTCGATCGACACGACGGTGCCGAAGAGGCCGGAGCCGGTCATGAGCTCCACCCCCGGCTGGAGGTTGTTCTTCATGCTCTCCGCGTCGCGCTGGCGCTTCTTGTTGTTGCGGAACATGAAGATGATCATCACGGCGAGCAGCAGGACGAGCAGGATGATCGTCGGATCCATGGGTGGGCCTTCCGGAGTGGATGGGCGATCCGCCGCGCGGCCTCAGGTCGAGGCGGAGCGGATCGAGCGGCCCGTCGGGCCTAGAGAATCATAGATCATCGGGGAACAGGGGCGGCTGAGCCGCCGTCCCCCGGGGGTCGATGCCGAAGTGGCGGTAGGCGGCGGGGGTCGCCACGCGGCCGCGCGGCGTCCGGGTCAGCAATCCGATCCGCACGAGGAACGGCTCGACGACGGCCTCGACCGTCTCCGCCTCCTCCCCCACCGACACGGCGAGGGTGTTCAGGCCGACCGGCCCGCCGTCGAAGCGGGTCAGCACGATCTCCATCACCGCGCGGTCGAGCCGGTCGAGTCCGAGCGCGTCGACGTCGTAGAGCTCCAGCGCCGCGCGGACGGCGGTCACGTCGGCCCGTCCGCCGTGGACCAGGGCGAAGTCCCGCACCCGCCGGAGCAGGCGGTTGGCGATGCGCGGGGTGCCTCGGCAGCGGCCGGCGATCTCGGCGATCGCGTCCGCGTCGATGTCGAGCTCGAGCAGCCGTGCCGCCCGGGCGAGCACCTGCCGCAGCTCGTCCTCCGCGTAGAACTCGAGGTGCGCGGTGAAGCCGAAGCGGTCGCGGAGCGGATTGGGCAGCAGGCCGGAGCGGGTCGTGGCGCCGACGAGCGTGAACGGGGCGAGATCCAGCGGGACGGACGTCGCTCCCGCCCCCTTGCCGACCATGATGTCGATCCGGAAGTCCTCCATCGCGAGGTAGAGCATCTCCTCCGCGGAGCGCGCCATGCGGTGGATCTCGTCGATGAAGAGGATCTCGCCGGGCAGCAGCGAGGAGAGGACGGCGGCGAGGTCGCCCGCGTGCTGGATCGCGGGGCCGCTGGAGAGCCGCAGGGGCGAGGAGCTCTCCTCCGCCACGATCATCGCGAGGGTCGTCTTGCCGAGACCGGGCGGGCCCGCCAGCAGGATGTGGTCCGGGGTCCGGCCCTGCATGGCCGCGGCCTTGAGCAGCAGCTCGAGCTGGCCGCGCACCTTGCGCTGGCCGACGAACTCGCTGAGGTTCCTGGGCCGCAGGGCGCCCTCGAAGGCGACCTCGGCCTCCGATGCGACCTCGGCGCCCAGCACCTCGTCGCTCACGAGCGGGCCGCCGGACCGAGGCGGGCGAGGGCGAGCCGGAGCAGCGCCTGCACGTTCGCGGCGTCGGAGGCCTGCGCGTCGAGCAGGATCTCATCGACCACATCGGCCGCGGTGCGCTCGGGCCAGCCCAGGCCGACGAGCGCCGCGAGCACGTTCTGCGCGGCGGTGGCGGCGGGACCGGAGCCGCGGGCGGCGCGCGGACGGACGGTCACCTTGCCGGCGAGCGACAGGATGATCAGCTTGGCCGTCTTCGGGCCGATGCCGCTGACCTTCCGGAACACCCCGTCGTCCTCGTCGGCGACCGCCTGCGCGATCCGGTCCGGCTCGACCGCGCCGAGCACACCGAGGGCGGACTTCGGGCCGACGCCGGTCACGCCGATCAGCAGCTCGAAGATCTCGAGCTGCTCCTCGTCGGGGAAGCCGTAGAGGGTGAGCGAGTCCTCGCGGACGACGAGCACGGTGCTGACCGTGGTCTCGTCGCCGACGCGCATCTCGAGCGCGTGCTGCGGGGTCACGTTCACCGCGTAGCCGACGCCGTGGACGTCGAGGACGGCGAGACTCCCGCGGGCGGAGAGGACGGTGCCGCGGAGGGAGGAGATCACCGCGTCAGTCTAGATGCTCGAACAGGCGTTCGACTCGCGGCCTCGGCGGCGCGCCACGCCCGCTGCGCTGCTGTGCCGCCCGCCGCTCCGTCGGCACCGGCTCCCGCCGACCCGGAGTAGGGCGCGAGAGGGGCCCGCCAGGCGTGGCAGACGGCCAGGGCGAGAGCGTCGGCCGCGTCGGCCGGCCGCGGCGGGGCGTCGAGCCGGAGGACGCGCTGGATCATCGCGGTGACCTGGCGCTTGTCCGCGGCTCCGTAGCCGGTGACGGCGGCCTTCACCTCGCTCGGCGTGTGCATCCCGACCGGGAGCCCGCGCCGGGCCGCCGCGACGAGGGCGACGCCGCTGATCTGCGCGATGCCCATCACGGTGCTGACGTTGTTCTGCGCGAAGACCCGCTCGATCGCGACGGCGTCGGGGCGGTGCTCGTCGAGCAGCGCCTCGAGCCCGTCGCCCAGGGCCAGCAGGCGGCGCTCCAGCGCGTCATCGGGCGGTGTCCGGAGGACCGTCACGTGCACGAGGGTCGCGCGGCGGTCGCGCGAGACGTCGACGATGCCGACGCCGCAGCGGGTGAGCCCGGGGTCGATCCCGAGGACGCGCATCAGGCCGCCCTCCGGGATCGGGCCGGGCTCACCGCGTCACTCCTCGTTCTCGAGCTCGGCGCGCACCTCGGCCGTGATGTCGAGGTTGGTGTAGACGTTCTGCACGTCGTCCGAGTCCTCGAGCGCGTCGATCAGGCGGAAGACCTTGCGGGCCGTCTCGGCGTCGGCCTCGACCTGGAGGGAGGCGACGAACTCGATGTCGGCGGAGTCGTAGTCGATGCCCGCCTCCTGCAGGGCCGAGCGGGCCGGGACGAGCTCGCTCGGCTCGACGCGGACCTCGAAGCTCTCGCCGTGGTCGAGCACGTCGTCGACGCCGAAGTCGAGGACCGCGCCGAGCACGTCGTCCTCGGTGACGCTCTCTCCGTGGGGCACGGAGATGACGCCCTTGCGTGCGAAGTTGTAGGCGACGCTGCCCGGGTCGGCCATGGTGCCGCCGTTGCGGGTCATCGCGGTGCGGACGTCCGCCGCGGCGCGGTTCTTGTTGTCGGTGAGGCACTCGACGAGCAGGGCGATGCCGTTGGGGCCGTAGGCCTCGTACATGATCGTCGTGTAGTCGATGACCTCGCCGGTGAGGCCGGCGCCGCGCTTGATCGCGCGGTCGATGTTGTCGTTCGGCACCGAGGTCTTCTTCGCCTTCTGCACGGCGTCGACGAGCGTCGGGTTGCCGGAGAGGTCGGCGCCGCCGATCTTGGCGGCCACCTCGATGTTCTTGATCAGCTTGGCGAAGGACTTCGCGCGGCGCGAGTCCTTGATCGCCTTCTGGTGCTTGGTCGTGGCCCACTTGGAATGCCCGGACACGGTGCTCCCTCGGAAATCTCGTTGCGTGCGGCCCCCGAGGGCGCCGCTGATGGCAGGGGCCAGTCTATTCGAGAGCCGGTCCGCGCCCGTCTCGGCCCGAGCACCGAGCCTTCCGCGCCCGTCTCGCCGGCGACGAGCCGCCCTCCCCACGCGCCCCCGCACCGCCGAACGCACGGTCCGCGTCCCAGCGGATCGCGCTAGGCGGACGCGACCCGCTGGGACGCGGACCGTGCGTTCGGCGGTGCGG
>NZ_PSTN01000032.1:0-27628 GCF_002930955.1 Rathayibacter sp. AY1A4
GGTGGTGGTGCGGGGTAGGGGGGTGTGCGGAGGGCTCCACGATCGGTAGGCCTGCCGTTGCCGCGTGCCGGACCGGATCGTGGAGGTGCCCCTGATCGGGGCCGCAGTCTCGATCCGTCCGGCAGCCCCTCTTGACAACCGAGCGAAGTAAGTGTTCGATCAGTCACATGCCTTCCCCCTCCACCCGCTCCACCGCCGAGGCGCAGCGCGAGCGGATCACCGCGGCGGCGCTCCACGTGTTCGCGCGCACCGGCTACGCCGCGACTCCGATCACCGAGGTCGCCGCCGAGGCCGGCGTCTCGCCCGCCTACGTCTTCCGCCTGTTCCCGGGCAAGCTCGGCGTCTTCGTCGCCGCGGTCGACCGCTGCTACGAGCAGGTGGCGACCACGCTCGCGGCGGCGGGGGAGGCCTCGCCCTCCTCGGACCCGGCCGACCGGCTCGAGGCGATGACCGTCGCCTACATCGACCTGATCGCCGACCGCGACCTGATCATGCTGCAGTCGCAGGCGCAGAGTGCGTGCGACGTCCCCGAGATCCGCGAGGCGGTGCGCCGCGGGATCTCCGCGGTCGTCCGGACGGTCACCGTCGTCTCCGGAGCAGACGGCCCGGCCGTGCAGCGCTTCGTCGCCTACGGGCAGCTCTGCCACCTGATCGTGCAGACCGACCTCGGCGGCGTCGACTCCGAGTGGGCCCGCATCGTCTCCGACGGCATCCGGCACCGCGACTGAGCCCGCGGTCCTCCCGTCTGCTCCTCTTCTTCCTCCCCTCCTCCTCTTCGCCACCCTCTTCCTCATGCCCGCCGTTGTGACTGTCCAGTCACTCACTACAAATTCCAGGAGCCCCTCATGTCCACCACCCTTCCCCGCACCACCACCCGCGTCGTCCTCCCCGGGATCGTCGAGCCGTCCGGACTGCTCCTCGAGCAGGCACCGGTCGAGCCGCCCGCGGCCGGCGAGCTGCTCGTCGCCGTCGAGGCCACCGGCATCTCGTTCGCCGAGCAGTCGATGCGCCGCGGCCGCTACTTCGCCCAGCCGCCGTTCCCCTTCACGCCCGGCTACGACCTCGTCGGCCGGGTCCTCGCGGTCGGCCCCGGCGGCGACGCGTCGCTCGAGGGCCGCCGCGTCGCCGCGCTCACCAAGACCGGCGGCTGGACCGGGCACGCCCGTGTCGCCGCCCGCGACTGCGTTCTCGTCCCCGACGCGGTCGCGTCGGAGGACGCCGAGGCCGTCGTGGTCAACGGAGTGACGGCGTGGCAGATGCTGCACCGCTCGGCCCGGGTCTCCCGCGGCGACACGATCCTCCTGTTCGGCGCGAACGGCGGAGTCGGCGGCCTCGTGCACCGCCTCGCCCGCCTCGAGGGGGTCCGCGTGATCGGCGCCGCCTCGCCCCGCCACCACGAGGCCCTCCGAGCGGCCGGAGTGGAGCCCGTCGACTACGCCGATCCCGACCTCGCCGCTCGCGTGCGTGAGCTCGCTCCCGGCGGAGTGCAGGCCGTCTTCGACAACGTCGGCGGAGCGACGACCCGGCTGGCGTGGTCGCTGCTCGCGCCCGGCGGCACCCTCGTCGCCTACGCGATCGTCAGCGCGAGCACCGGGAGCATCTGGCCCCCGTTCCTCCGCCAGCTCGCGCGGATCCAGGCGTACCAGCTGGCCCCCAACGGCCGACGGGCGGTCTTCTATGACCTCTGGGCGGGCCACTCGCTGCGCCCCGCGCGCTTCCGTGCGCGGCTCGAGGAGGACCTCGGCCGCGTGCTCGGACTCCTCGCCGACGGCTCGCTGACGGCCAACATCGCCGCCCGCTTCCCGCTCACGGGGATCGTCGAGGCGATGGAGCTCGCCGAGTCCCGGATGCTCGACGGCAAGGTGATCCTGCTGCCGTGAGCGGGGTGCGTAGGGGCAGAGGGTGATTCCGGCGCGGAGGCGCCCGGACGGCGAGCGGAGGAGAATGGCGCGGTGGACACGGGACTGGTCGAGGTGCTGAAGGCGCTGGGCAATCCCACGCGACTGCAGATCATGGAGTGGCTCCGCTCTCCCGAGGCGTCGTTCAGCGAGTTCGAGCCGATCGCCGACCGCGCCGAGTTCGGGGTCTGCGTCACGCATCTCGCCGCGAAGAGCGGTCTCGCGCAGTCGACCATCTCGTCGTACATGGGATCCCTGGAGCGCGCGGGCCTCGTCCGCTCGACGCGCGTGGGGAAGTACACCCACTACCGGAGGAGCGACGCCGACGTCGACGGGCTCCTGAAGCGGCTCGGAGCCTCGATCTAGCGACGTATCGCGAATCGTCGATATGATCGGCGGCATGACCGATGCTTCCGAGGCCGCTCCCGCTCGCCGCGCTCTGCTCGTCCACGCCCATCCCGAGGAGCGGTCCTTCTCCTCGGCGCAGGCGGACGCGGTCCTCGAGCAGCTGAGGGCCGACGGCATGGAGGTGCGCCGGCTCGACCTGTACGCCGAGGGCCGGGACCCGGTGCTGCACCGCGACCAGTTCGCGCCCGGCTCCGGCTACTTCAAGCCGCAGGCGCAGCAGATGACCGCGGTCCTCGAGAAGACGCTCGGGGAGCCCGTCACGAGCGACCTCGACGAGCTGCTGCACGCGGATCTCCTGGTGCTCTCGTTCCCCCTGTGGTGGTTCTCGATGCCGGCGATCATGAAGGGCTGGATCGACCGCGTCTTCGTGATGGGCGCGACGTTCGGAGGCGAGCACGGCGTCTTCGCCGAGGGCGGCCTGCGCGGCAGGAGCGCGATGCTCCTGCTGACGACGGGCGGCGGCGAGGCGGCCTTCGCGCCCGGCGCCGCCGACGGCTACGGCGACCTGCAGTCGTTCCTCTTCCACATCCATCGCGGGATGCTCGAGTTCGTCGGGTACGACGTCCTGCCCCCGGTGGTCACCTACGGTCCCGCCCGCCTCGACGCGGCCGGACGAGAGGAGGCCCTGCAACGGGCTCGAGCGCAGGCGTCCGCATCGACGGCCCGGCTGCGCGCCGCGTAGCCTTCGCCGCTGCGCCTCCCGGCCGCGCTCAGTCCCGCGACCGGCTCGCGTGCGCGCGGGCCTTCATCCGGTTGCCGCACGTCGCCATCGAGCACCACTTGGCGGTGCCGGGGCGGCTGCGGTCGAGGAGGAAGAGGTTGCACTCGTCGTTCGCGCAGGCGCGGAGCCGCCCGGGGAACCGGGCGTTCACAGCGGACCAGGCGAGGACCGACTCCACCGCGAGTCGATCCGGCTCGGGAGCGCTCAGCTCCCACACGACGCCCTCACCGGTGACGCGCGGAGTGCGCACGGCGTGCGCGACCAGGTCCGCGAGCTCCGCGACGGCCGCGGGCGCGCCCGAGCGCACGACGGCCTGAAGCGCGTCGCGGGCACGGCGCAGCTGCTCGAGCTCGTCCTCGGTGCCGACTCCGCCCCACCGCCGGGCGAGCTCGCGACCGGCCGCGTCGCCGAGGTCGTCCGTCGGTCGTCCGTCCACCACGGGCGCGCTGTTCAGCACCGCCAGGAGCAGCTCCTCGTCCCGATCCATCGTTCCCCGTCCTCCCGCGCCGTGCGGCCCGTTCGATCCATGCTAGCGTCCAACTAACCAGTAAATCTACTTAAAGGGGTTAGCCATGGTCGTCGTCCATCACCGCACCGTGTCCGTCGACGGACTCGACGTCTTCTGGCGGGAGGCCGGGCCCGCCGACGCGCCCGTCCTCCTGCTGCTGCACGGATACCCGAGCAGCTCGCACATGTTCCGCCACCTCCTCCCCGCCCTCGCCGGCCACTACCGCGTCATCGCCCCCGACCACATCGGCTTCGGACGCTCGTCCGCGCCCTCCGTCGACGACTTCGACTACACGTTCGCCGCCCTGACCGCGGTGACCGGCCGCTTCCTCGAGACCATCGGGGTGACCCGGTACACGATCTACGTCCAGGACTACGGCGCCCCCGTCGGCTGGCGCCTCGCCCTCGCTGATCCGTCCGCGGTCGTCGCCGTGATCTCGCAGAACGGCAACGCCTACGAGGAGGGCTTCGTGCCCGGCTTCTGGGACCCGATCTGGGCCGACGCCGCCGAGCGGACCGCCGGGACGCGCGACGCCCTCCGGCCGGCTCTCGGCCGGGAGGCCGTCGAATGGCAGTACACCCACGGTGTCCCCGACACCACCACCGTCGATCCGGACGCCTGGGAGCACGACCTCGCGCTCCTCGCCCGCCCCGGCCAGGACGACGTGCAGCTGGCGCTCTTCCGCGACTACGCCACGAACCGCGAGCTCTACCCCGCCGTGCAGGCGTGGATCCGCGAGTCCGGAGTCCCCGTCCTCGCCGTCTGGGGCCGGAACGACGAGATCTTCGCCCCCGCCGGCGCCCAGGCGTTCCTCCGCGACGCCCCTCACGCGCGCATCGAGCTCGTCGACGGCGGGCACTTCCTGCTCGAGTCCCACCTCGACCAGGTCGTCGGCGCGATCACGGACTGGCTGCGCCCGGCGTGATGCCCGAGGACGGGCGGGAGGGTCTCGTCGCCCGCCCGACCCTCCTCAGCGGACGGTGGTGGCAGCGGTGTCGGCGTTGCTGCGGATCGACGGATCCGGAGTCCTCACGGAGAAGGTGGTCGCGAGCGCTGTGCCCGTGCCTGCGCTCACGGCCGTGACGGTGATCTTCTCGGTCAATGTCCGCCCGTTGCCGAGGCTGGAGCGCTGGAAGACCACGACGCTGCCGATGCGGGTGTACTTCCCCGTCGCGGAGACGAACCGCACCCCCGGCGGGAGGATCACCTTCGAGTAGACGGACGTCGACGCGGAGGGTCCGGCGTTCCTCGTGATGAGCGTGTACGTGAACGTCCTCCCCTTCACCGCGGTGGTCGGAGCGGAGACGTCGACGCGCAGGTCGGCCCTTGCGGTCGCGGACGCAGGGGACACGGTGAGAGTGCTCTGCGCGGTCGCGGTTCCGGCGGTGCTGGCGGCCTGCACGGTGAAGACGTAGGCGCCGGTCCTGGTCGGAGTGCCGGTGAGGCGCCCCGTCGGATCGAGGGTGAGACCCGGGGGCAGGGCGCCCGACGACACGGTCACGACGGGCGCCGGAGTTCCCGCGACCGCGTAGGTGAAGTCGTAGGCCGAGCCGACGACGCCGGCTGCGACGGTTCCGCTGATCGTCGGCGCGACGGGTGCAGGCGGGGCGGCCTCGACGGTGATCCGCCGGGAGGCGATGGTGGTCGTTCCGAAGGAGTTGGTCGCGGTGACGGTGAAGTCGGAGGTTCCGGGTTCTGCGGGCGTGCCCGTCACGAACCCCTCGGGAGTCAGGGTCAGTCCGGGCGGGAGCGTCCCGCTGGCGAGGGTGTGGTCCGCGAGGCGCGCATCCCCTCCGAAGGCGAAGGAGAACGGAGTGCCGACCGTCGCCGTGGGAGGCGCGGCAGCCGTGAGGACGGGACGGGTCCCGGTGGCGAGGGTGAAGCCGTAGCCGGCGTCGATCGAGGTGACCCCCTTCAGTCCTGCGGGAACCGTGGACTGGCCGACACCGTCGTCGCCCCAGGCGGCGACGGTGCCGTCCTCGCGGAGCGCCACGCTGTGCCCGTACCCGGCGGCGACCGCGACGACACCGGTCAGCCCGGCGGGGACGTCGCTCTCTCCGTCCCTGTCGCTCCCCTCGGCGACGACGCTGCCGTCGGCGCGGACGGCGAGGTCGTGGGTCCGTCCCGCCGCGACCGCGACGATGTCGGAGTAGCCCGCGAAGATGTCGTCGGGGCCGTCGTAGCCCCAGCTCACGACGCTGCCGTCGCTCGTGACGGCGAGGGTGTGGAAGGACGCGGCGGAGATCGCCACGACGTCGTCCAGACCGGGAGGCGCCTCCAGCACTCGCCCCTGGTCGTATCCCCAGATCGCCACTGTCCCGTCGTCGCGGAGCGCGACGCTGTGGGTGCCGCTCGAGTCGATCGCGGTGACGCCGCTCAGCCCCGCCGGCGGCTCGGTGTACCGGTCCTCCGGGGGGAAGAGCGGCGCAACGGTGCCGTCCTCGAGAAGCGCCAGATCGGGGGAGACGGCCGCGACGCCGCGGAGGTCGTCCGCCGGGATGGGGCCGACCTCGAGATTGTCACCCCAGACGGCCACTGTGCCGTCGCTCCTCGCCGCGACGCCGTAGTACTGGCCGGCCGCGATGGAGACGGCGTCGGTCAGATCCTCGGGGGCGCTCGTCCGACCGTCCTCGTCGTATCCCCAGCCCACGACGCGCCCGCCCGCGACAGGAGCGTCGGCCGCGTGAGCCACGGCCGCGGTGCCGGTGAGCGGCCCGTCGAGGGCGGCGAGGCCGGTCCCGAGGAGGAGGGCGCCGGTGAGGAGCGCGAGCGGGCGGACAGGGCTTCGGAGGCGCATGGGTTCTTCCGGTCGGGTCGGCCGTCGTCGGCCGCCCTACGACCGTGACAGCTGCGAGCGCCGTGGGCAACGCCCTCTTCCGGCCACGTCCGGAAGAGGGCGCCCGGGCGGACGTCCTTCGTCGGCCCCGCTCGCCTGGTCCTGTTCACAACGGAGGAAGGATGAGGCTCCGGCGCCCCTTCCGCGCGGATCGCGGGGTCCTGGAGCAGATCCATCCTTCGTTGTGAACACCGTCTGGACGAGGTCCTGCGTCGGCGATGCTCCGAAGCCCGGCTTCGACCTCGCGCCGCAGGGGAGGCTGCCGGCGGCGCACGCGATCGTCGCCGCCGACCTCGACGCGGCCGAGCGCCGGGGAGGCGTCCCCCTGCAGTCCGGCGACGCGCTCGTCGTCCGCAGCGGGTGGGGCTTCTCCTGGGACTCGGAGGAGCAGGCCCCCGGCATGACCGTCGACGCCGTGACCTGGATGCACGAGCGGGGCGTAGCGCTCTACGCGGGGGACGTCGGCGACAGCTTCCCCCCTCACGATCCCGAGATGCCGATGCCGATGCACATGGTCGCGCTCGCACGGCTGGGCATGCCCCTCATCGACAGTGTGGACGTGGAGCAGCTCGCCGTGGTCTGCGCCGAGCTGTCCCGCTGGTCGTTCCTGCTCAGCGTGGCCCCACCGCGCCTGCTCGGGCTCACCGGCGTTCCGGTCAATCCGATCGCCGTCTTCTGAGGTGCGCCGCCGCCCCGCGGATCGCCGCCGAGGACCCGCCGCTCGCCGCTCAGCGGCTGAGGAGGGCGACGAGGTCGGTCGCGATGCGGTGCTCGACGTCGGCCGGGACGGGCTGTACGGCGGCGTCGAGGTCCGCGGTGACGACGGCGGCGAGGCTCCGGGCCTGCAGGGTCAGGCCGAGGTCCATCGCCTGGATCGGGTTGCCGCCGGCCGCGGTGAGGTTGATCATCCGGCCGTTCTCGAGGCGGATGATCCGCTTGCCGTTCTTCAGGCGGATGCCCTGCCGGCGCTGGCCGTCGGCGAACTCGGTGGTCGACTCCGTGGCGGCCGCGAGGGCGTCCTCGTCGATCTCCCACGGGAAGTGGCCGACGCCGGCGATCACGGCGCCGTCGGCGAACGCGTCGATCTCCGCCGCACCGATGACGCCGGGTGCGCCGGTGGCGGTGAAGACGAACTGCGCGTCCGAGAGGACGTCGGCGACGGGTCCGACGCGGTGGCCGCGGAGGATCGCCTGCAGCGAACGGATCGGGTCGACGTCCGCGACGGAGACCCGCGCTCCGAGCTGCGAGAGGGTGTCGGCGACCCCGCGCCCGCACGGGCCGTAGCCGATGACCGCGGCGCGGGTGCCCGGGATCATGAGGTTCGTGGCGTTCATGAAGCCCTGGACGACGCTCTGGCCGACCCCGTACTCGTTCTCGACGATCAGCTTGAGGGGCGAGTCGTTGATGACGACGACCGGTCGCGGGAGGGTCGCGCTGTTCTCCCGCAGGCGGATGCCGCCGGTGGTGGTCTCCTCGGTGCCGCCGAGGTAGTGGTCCGGGACGCCCGAGTTGATGAGCCGGAGAGTCAGGTCGGCGCCGTTGTCGAGGGTGAGATCGGGATCGTGCTCGAGCACCTTCTCGATGTTGCGGAGGTGCTCCGCTTCGCCGTCGCTCTGCTTCGTGTGCACGTGCACGCCGAGGGCGCGGAGGTCGTCGGCGACGTCGTCCTTCGTGGTTCCGGGCGAGCCCGTCAGAGCGATGTCCATCCCGGCCTCGACGAGGAGCGAGACGAGGGCGGCGGTCTTGGGCTCGACGTGGAGGCAGATCGCCAGCTTCTTCCCGGAGAGCACCGGAGCGAGCTCCCGGACGGCCTGCGCGGTGAGGGGCATGTGGTCGAGAGCCCAGCGGCTCGCCGGGTGGGAGAGGGAGGAGGTCATGGCGGGTCCTGTCTGGAGTGGGTGCGTGGGCGTCGAGTGGGGGCGTCGTGTCGTCGGCGGCGCGAGAGTCGCGTCAGGGCGCTCGGCCCCCGGCGGGCTGCCGCCGCGCCAGGCGTCCCGCGTGCGTCGAGTGCGCGGTCCTGCACGCGCCGTCCTGAGGAGGCCGATCGCCGGGGACGGCCGCCAGGCCTCGCGCTCCCCTGATCTCCGCGCGACGGAACCTGTGGCGCGTCTCTTCACGGCGGGCCGAGGTCGGCACTGCTCGGATCGTCGTCGGTGAGGACACCAGCCCAGTCTGTCGACCCGGACGCGCCCTCGCTCGGATGATCGTGCTCGGCGGCAGCACCTCGGGAGAGGTCGACCTGTCGTGCGGTGACATCCCGCGCGGACCGACAGGCGCGCCGCGTCCGCTCACCCTCCGGTGACTGGGCGAGGGGCATCGAAGAAGAGGTAGGACACGAGAGGATCGCGTGATGCTGGAACCACGCGGAGGCTCGGTCGCGAGCGCGGCCCGACGTAACGCCACCGCTACCCTGACGCCATGCGCCGCAGCCTCGACGACCCTCTTCGGAACCGCGTCCGCACCGGCACTCCGTCCGTCGCGTCCGCCTGATGGAGCGGCGACGGACGGACCGCTCGGAGCCGGTTCGCGAGTTCCGGCCCTCGAGGGCCCGGCAGAAGAACGAGTCGCGACGGCTGAGGCCCGTCGCCGTCCTCCCCGCGCTGGTCCTGCTGGCGGGGAGCGTCTGGGGAGTCGTGGTCGCCGACGACCGCGGTGCGGCGCTGGCCGTCTACCTCGGGCTGTTCGGCTTCGCCACCGCGGTGGCTCTGGTGATCGTCGGAGTGCTGGCGCTCCGCAACCGGCGCTTCCTCGCCACCGCGTCCCTCCGGATCTCGGACCGGGCGATCGAGTGCACGGATGCTCGAGGCAGGGTCGTGACCTTCGACCGCGCCGACCCGTCGGTGAAGGCGCTGCTCGCGTGGGTGCCCGCCGGCCCCAACAGTGAGGGGATAAACCTGCCCCCGTCGCTCATCCTGTTCCTGTCGGACGGGAGCCGGTCGCTGCGGCTCCGCGGGTCGGACTGGGAGATCGAGGATCTGCGGGCCGTCGTCGCCGCCGCGACGACGCCGCTCTTGCCGGCGGCGCGTGGAGTGCACACCGGTGGTCGGAGCGTGTGGGCGCGCCTGACCGGAGCCGCTCGTCGGCGGGAGATCGAGGCGCCGCCCGCCGCGGAGAAGACGCTCAGCCCCTTCGAGATCAACGAGCTGATCCCCGGAACGATGAGCTTCCGGGAGACCCGTCCGCTGACGTTCGCCCTCCTGATCGGGTTCGGCTCGGTGGCTCTCGTGCTGGGCGTCGTCGTCGGAGCCGCCTTCGTGGTGGTGCCCGGGTAGTGGAGGAAGACGGCAGTCGTGTGACATGCCCGATGGGAGCATGGCTGCAAGGCTCTTACTGCGCGATCAGCTCGGGCCTGGGGCTGACGCTCGATTCGCTGCACGCGGCTCCAGCAAGTAGCGGTGAACACAAGGGCTGTCGGGTAAGAGGATCCCGCCGGGCCCGCTGGGAGTGAGGACCTGTAGTCGGGCGACACGAGAACAGCACCTTTGCAATGGTCAAAACGACCGAATCGCACTGTCTCCTCGCAATGTCCGCCGTCCTTCGCGCGTGAGTGGAGACACATCAGTCGTGTCAGGATGTGTGAGACGATCGAAGGCCGTCCGAACCACTGGGGGAACAATGAAGAGAAGCCTGCTCAAGAGCGCCCTGACGCTCTCCGTCGTAGCGTTCATCGCAACCGGATGCACTTCGACGCCGCAGGCCGAGCCTATGGCCACGCAAGCAGCCGAGGCACCCGCCACGGCCTCGGTCGCCCCGACGACCCAAGCTGCTACCGAAGCAGCAATCGGAACGCGTCAGAATCCGGTACCTGTCGGCCAGGTGTTGCCATTCGCCGAAGGTTCGGCGTTCAAGGTCGGGGCCTCGGCCGAAACGCAGGTGGCCCCGGGGTACTCCGTTCTCCCGCTCGTCGTGCAGATCGACTGGGAGAACTCGAACAAGCAGGCCACGGCCCAGGGGCAGGCGGCCGGCGGACCTCTCGCGCTCTGGCCGAACATTCAGGCCTCGTTCGTGAGCGCGGCTGGAAAGTCCTACAGCACAATGGATGACTACACCGTCGACATCGAGAACAAGCCGTACGACATCGGTGATGTCTACGAGGGCACAGACGTGGTCAACGTGAACGTCCCCGTCAGTGTCCCCGAGACTGAGATCGCCGGTGGCGCGTGGGTTATCGAGAACACGTCATCCGGAGCGCGAGTCTTCGTCGCCGCGCGGTGAGGGCCTGCGTGCGAATTTAGCGGAGCGCGATACTTCGGCCAGCTACTCGGAGGCGAGGGGATGGCCTAGGCGGCGCTTTCCCTTCGAAACCTCGGTTGACTCGCTGTCTCCAAAGGGCTTTCCAAAGGTGATTGCGACGCTACTTCCGCTATCCCTGAAGACCGGCGCGAGTTGGTCCAGGGTGCACTCGGGCTGTCATTTTGTCGACCGCGCCGGAGGACGCCAGGGTGATGCCGGCCACTCTCACGACTTGCGATTCTGGCTGAGCTTGTAATCGATCCTCGAGGAGGTGCTGCAGACGTTCGCCACCGAGCTCGTCCTTTGAGGGGCCTTACACCGGCCCGCTCGACGGATCCGCCGCGTTGCTGCGCACCAGGGCTCGGCACTCGGTGTCCCGTCAGAACCACCGGAACACTTGCCAGTGACCGAGCCTCCTTCGTGGTGGTGCCCGGGTAGCGGTGCAGGTCGGCGGCCGTGCCGTGGACCGCTGGGCGGGAGACGCGGGCGACGGGCCCACGTGCCCGATCGGCGACCTCGCCGGGGTGATATTGCCCGCGCCCTAGGCTCCACGCATGACACTCACCCAGGACTCCGGTTGGATCTGGTTAGGACTCGCGATCGTCACCGCCGGTCTCGCCGAGCAGAAGGGCCGCTCGCGCTGGCGCTGGTTCGTGCTGGGGCTGCTGCTCGGGCCGATCGCGACGGCCCTCGTCGTGCTGTGGGCGCGACCGGAGGGCGGAGTGGCGACGGACGTGCGCTGGAACTTCGCGATCGGCGCCGGCGTCGCTGCGGCGGCGCTCGTCCTCGTCGCCGTGACCTCGGCCCTCTGGCTGCTGCTCATCCCGGCGGCGATCGCGGCGCTCGCCGCCGGGCTGCTCACCTGGCTGAGCCGCCGCGTCCCCTACGAGCACCTGCCCCGCTGACGACCGCCGCCTGGTCGAGCCTCGGAACTCGAGATCTCGCGGCCCGAGGCGGGAGGCGCCTCACTTTTCGGACAAGGTCGATGACCTCGCGAGGATCGGCCGGCCGCGGCGTCAGCGTTCCGGCCAGGCCTCCCACAATCGACTGAAGGGCGCGATCAGCTGCTGCCCGTCGTGGCCGATCCTGTGATGCACCCCGACGTCGTTGCTGTAGCCGCTCGACCAGCCGAGCTCACTGCCGCTCCCGATGCGGTAGCCGACGATGATGCCGTCCTTCCCGGCGGCGATGCTCTCCTCGTAGCGGCCCGCGACGACGTCGAAGACGGTGCGCTCGAGGTCGTCCGCGAGGGCGGTCCACTCGTCGTCGCAGGCGTCGCAGCCGCAGACGGGGTAGTTGAAGCGGTGCAGTGCTCCGGCGTGGAGGAGGACGCCGGGGAAGACGGTCCAGACGATCGTCAGAGGTGCGGCGTCGACCGACCGCGGCGTCACGCGGACGGCGCGGGCGGCCCAGGAGATCTCCGCTTCGTCTCGTGAGGCCAGGGCCGGGTCGTCCTCGACCGTGACGTCGTAGGTGCGCTCGAGGTGCTCGAGCAGGGCGTCCGCGACGGTATGCAGCGGCTGGAAACGCTCAAGATCTCTCGTGACGGAGTAGCTCTCGTCCGGAGGCGACTCACCCTGCCAGCGAGTGCCGTAGGGGATGGGTCGGCCGTCCTCGCCGATGAAGACGCGGTCCGCGACTGCCGGTCGGGCGTAGTCCGTCATGGACGAGAGGGTACGACGCGAGCCGTCCCGCCGTCAGGTCGGCGACTTTCTGCCGACGGGTGCCGCGCCACCCAGCCGCACGTTCCCCTCCGGATACGCGTCGTGCGAGAAGCACAGCCGCACCCCCGCCGCCTCCACCCGCTCGAGCATCTCGGACGTCCGCTCGTGCGCCCGCGCATCGTCGCTGATGAACCGCGGCAGTCTCCGCAGGCGCCCGGACCAGCCGAGGAACTCCCGCCCCCACGCCGCGTCCCCGGCCACGAGGACGCGACCCTCGACGAGTGCCCCCAGGTGCCCGCGCGCATGCCCCGGGAGCGGCACCACGAGCAGCGATCCGTCGCCGAACAGGTCGAATCCGGTCAGCCCCTTGATCGTCGTCGCGGGCTGCTCGTCCGCCACGATCCCGGCCGCGAACCACGGCGGCAGCAGTGCGCGGAAGATCCCCTCGCGCACGCGGTTCCGCCGCACGGAGGCGACCTGGCCCGATGACAGCACGAACGTCGCGTCCGGGAACCAGCGCACACCGCCCACGTGGTCCGGGTGCAGGTGCGTGAGCACCACGAACTCCACGTCGGCCGGGGTCAGGCCGAGGGCGAGCAGCCGCTGGTCGACGGTCTCGTCGTCCGGCACCGTCGCGGGCAGGATGCGCTCGTACAGCCGTCCGACGAGGCCCGTTCCGCGGAACGTCGGCGGGTAGCCCGTGTCCACGAGCACCCGCCGGCCGCTCGCGTGCGTGTAGAGGAAGACGTTCGAGGGGAAGACGCGGCGGGGGAGCCCCTTCCCGCGGAACACCCGGGACAGCGGGAAGACGGTGCTCCCGCACGCCATCACCTGCAGCGACGACTCAGCCACGCGTCCTCCTCAGGTGCTCGCCGACCCGGCGGATGCCCTCGGCCAGCGGCACGGTCGGCTCGTAGCCGAGCTCGGTCCGCGCCCGCGAGATGTCGAGGGTCTGGGCGTAGGCGAGGGTCGCCACGGTGTAGCGGGTGAACGGCGGCTCGCGGCCGGGCAGCAGCCGGTAGACCCGCTCCAGGATCTCGGCGAGCGCGGTCAGCACGCGCAGGTCCACTCGGATGAAGCGCGGCTCCTCACCCATCGCGGCGAAGAAGCGCTCGAGGAGGTCGCCGAGCGGAGCGGGCTCGCCGTTGGTGATGTTGTAGACGCCGCCGTCGGCGACGGGAGCGTCGGCGGCGAGCACCAGCGCGTGCGAGGCGTTCTCGACGCAGGTGATGTCGACGGGGTTCCGGCCGCCGTCGAAGAGGGGGATGCCGCGGCGGCGGCTGGCGGCGACGAAGCGGGGGAGGAGGCTGGGGTCGCCGACGCCGATCAGGCCGCGGGGGCGCAGGATCACGAGCTCGGGGATCCGGCCGGCGCGGTGCGCCTCCTGCAGCAGTCGCTCCGCCTCGATCTTGCTGCGGATGTAGAGGCTCATCCGGCTGCCGGTGTCGACCTCCTCCTCCCGCACCAGGTACTGGTGGCGCCGGGCGGAGTAGATGCTCGGCGACGAGACGAAGACGAACCGGCGGATCCCGCAGCGCTCGGCCAGCGCGATCATCGCCTCGGTCCCCGCGACGTTCGCGCGCTCGAACTCGCTCCACGTTCCCCACGGGCTCGACAGAGCGGCGGCGTGCACGAGCACGTCGGCCTCGACGTCCGTCGCGCCCAGCTCGGCGAGGTCGGCGCGGAGGATCGTGGCGCCCTCCTCCTCCAGCCGCGCCAGCGCCTCGGGGGCGCGACCGGTGGCGAGCACGTCGTCGCCCGCGGCCAGGAACTCGCGCACCGCGTAGCCGCCGAGGAAGCCCGTCGCCCCGGTGATCAGCACGCGGCGCCGGCGCTCAGCGGACATCGACGACCTCCAGGCCGCGCTTGCGGCCCCAGTACCAGAGCAGGATCCCCAGGTACCCGAGCGCCTTGCCCTTCCGGATCGACATCAGCACGACCGCCTCCTTGTCGAGCAGCGCCTCGCTCCGCCCGATCACCTGGCAGACCTTGAGGTGCAGCTCCAGGTCCTCGTCGGTGTCGTCGATGCTCGAGCGCGGGAAGCCGTCCACCTGGAGGTACAGCGCGGCGTCGATCGCGAGGTTGCAGCCGGCGGCCATGAACATCCGGTACCGCTGGCCGGGGCGGCGGTAGAAGACGCCCGGCGCGTGCTCCATCAGGCGGATCAGCGCGGTGCCGAGCACGCCGTCGTACCAGCGGTAGACGGCCTCGTCCCGCCGCGGGGACAGGCGGCCGCCGACGAAGCGGGCGCCGCCGCGGAGGTCGGCCTTGAGGCGCGCCACCCAGTCGGCGCTCGGCAGGCAGTCGGCGTCCGTGCGGGCGACGGCCGTCGCGCCCTCGGCGATCGCGTGGCGGAAGCCGGTGTCGGAGGCGGCTCCCGTGCCCTTCTGCGCCTCGTCGATCACGGCGACCTGCCGCTCCGGGCACCGGCGGCGGAACTCCTCGATCACGGCGCGCGAGCCGTCGGTGCTGCCGTTGTCGACGAGCAGGAGGGTGAAGTCCGGATCGGTCTGGCGGGCGAGCGCGTCGAGGGCGCCGCCGAGCAGCTTCTCCTCGTCGAGGAAGGGCACGACCACCCAGAAACTGCGCGTGTCCATCCGTCCCCCGCTCCGGGACCATGGTGTCGGCGGGGGCCCGTGCCGTCAAACCGCGCCGACACGGCACGAAGAAGTGCAGAGGCGCGCTATACAGGGATTCGCTCCGCACGTCCCGGGGCAGGAAGGGGCCCGCGTGCCCGACCTCCTCCCGCTCCGCATCCTCGGCACGGGCGAAGCGCTGCCCGAGCGGATCGTCACGACCGCCGAGGTCGCCGCGCTCTGCGGCCTGCCCGCCGACGAGGCCGAGCGCCGCTCCGGCGTGCGCACCCGTCACTGGGTCACCGACGACGAGGACCCGCTGGAGCTCGGCCTGCTCGCCGCCCGCCGGGCGCTCGCGGCGGCCGGGCTCGACACGGTCGACGTGGTGCTCAACGCCTCGGGCACTCAGCTGCAGGCGATCCCGGACGGAGGCGCGCTGCTCACGGCGGGACTCGGTCTCGACGACGTCTCGGCGTACAGCGTCGGCGCCACCTGCCTGTCGTTCCTCTTCGCTCTGCAGGAGGCGGGGTTCCTCCTCGCCACGGGTCGCGCCGACACCGTGCTCATCGTCTCGACCGACTGCGGCAGCCGCGGCATCGACCCGGGCCAGCCCGAGAGCGCCCTGCTCTTCGGCGACGCGGCCGCCGCCGTCGTGATCGGCCGCGCCGAGACTCCGGGACAGGGCCTGGTCACCACGCACTTCCGCACCCGCCCGAGCGGTGTGCGCCACGCGGAGCTGCGCGGCTTCGGCTCGCGGATCCGCATCGAGGAGGCGCCCGACCGGCTCGCCGACTTCCGCTTCGACATGCAGGGCAAGGCGCTGCTCGTCGACGCGCTGCGGCACTTCCCGGCGTTCCTCGAGGAGGTGCGGCCGGGCCTCTCGAGCGGGCTCCCCGGCATCGACCGGGTGGTCCCGCACCAGACCAGCGCGGCCGGGCTCGAGGGCATGGCCCGCCTCTGGGGTCGCGACCGGATGACGATCACGCTCGGCGAGGTCGGCAACACGATCGGCAGCGCGATCCCGCTGGCCCTGCACCGCTCGCGCGTGCAGCCGGGGGAGTCGGTGCTGCTGGTGGGCACGGGCGCGGGCACGCACTACGGCGCGGTGGTCCTGCAGGCGTGAGAGGCGGCGCCTAGCCGAGGAGCGACAGGGCCGAGAGGCCGAGGAACGGCGCCATCACCACGAGGCAGACCGCGGCGGAGGGCAGGAACCCGTGGAAGGAGTCCCGCCCGCCGACCAGGCGGCAGAGCAGCCCCGTGACCAGCGGCGGGAGCAGGAACAGCAGCAGCCACGGAGCCAGGACTCCCGCACTCGGCGCCGTCCAGTCGGGCTGGTCGTCGCGGTCCAGGGGAGGGAGCCGCACGAGGAGGAACGCGGCCGTGAGGACGATCGCGGGGAGGACCGACAGGCAGGTGAGCGTGATCGCGGTGAACCTCGCCCCGTCGTCCCGGGAGTACCGGCCGCGGTCGGGGTTTGGCGCAGGTCCCCGGTCGGTGTCCTCGTCCCAGCCCGGACTGCTGAATCGGATGCGTCCCATGAGGCGATCCTGCCGTTCCGCTGCGGCCTACGGCGCGAGGGCGACGGAGCCGAGCGACGGGTAGTCGGGCCCCTGGTAGTCCATCACGGTGAGCGTGCGGATCTCCGGCATCGTCGCAGCGCCCGGGATCGGGATCTCCTGGTCGGGACGGTCCGGGTCCAGCGCGGCGATCTCGAAGGAGTAGCCGGCGGTGTCGACCCAGTCGCCGGATTCGTCCTGCTCGAGCGCACCCTCCTTCAGGGACAGCCGGAGGTCGGAGGCGTCGCCGGTCGAGAAGCCGGTGAGGACCGCCCACGTCGATCCGTCCGTCCGGCGCTCGATCCGCACCGAGCCGGTCGTCCCGGTCTGCTGGCTGACGAAGTCTCCCGAGAGGGGGAGCTGCTGCTCGAAAGCGCTGAGCGACGACTCCTCGGAGGAGGGCGCCGCCGACGACGTGGCCGGCGCGGCGTCCGCGGGTGCCGACGGACCGGTGGTCGGCTCACCGCCGGTGCAGCCGGAGAGCAGCAGCGCGCCCGCCAGCGCCGTGACCGCGACCGTGATCCGTGCTCCGCTCATCCCCATGGACCGATCCTGGCACCCGGGCGCCCTGTGCGCGCGCGGTTCTCCAGCGCCGACGGCGCCGCGAGGTCCGCAGCCCCGCCCCGGCGTCCCGTCACTCCCGCCGCTCGACCAGCGCCCGCAGCGCGTCGCGCACCAACCGGGCGCCGGTGACTCCGCCGTAGTGCGCCGAGAACCGCTCGTCGTCGACGTACATCTCGCCGAGCCCGAGCAGGTACTCGTCGCTCGGGCCGCCGGTCGCGTCGCGGGGCGTGCCCGGCACCTCGGCGAGCCAGGCGCGGTGCCGCTCGGCGAGCCCGAGCGCCTCCTCCCCGGTCGGATCCGCCCCGCTCGCCGCCGTGGCGGTCCATGCGTCGGCGAGATCCGCCTGCCGCCGGTGCCACTGCTCCCGCTCCTCCGCGCCCATCGAGCGCCACCAGCGGTCGCCGTCGGCGTACGCCGGGGCGCCCCAGCGTCGCTCCACCTCCTCGCGGTGCTCCGCGTGGTCGAACCCGTCGAACATCTCCTCGGCCATCGGCCCGTTCCCTTCTCTCATCGTGGTGATCGTCGCGGTGACCGCCCGGATGCGGCGGTCGAGCCGTCGGCGCTCCTCCTGGAGCACGTCGAGGTGCCGCTCGAGAGCGGCCACCGGCTCCGCGTCGCGCCGCAGAATCCGCCCGATCTCGGGCAGTCCGAGACCGAGGTCGCGCAGCAGCAGGATCCGCTGCAGCATCACGAGCGCGGCGGCGTCGTAGTAGCGGTAGCCGTTCGCGCCCACCCGGCTCGGCGGGAGCAGTCCCTCGGCCCCGTAGTGCCGCAGCGTCCGGCTGGTCGTGCCGGCCAGCCGCGCCACCTCGTGCACGGACCACTCCTGCTCCACAGTGCCCTCCGTCTCCGCGTCGCCGGTGACTCCGGCGGCGATGGAAGCGACGGTACGGGTTGACGCAGCGTCAACGTCAAGCGGCGGGGACGGATCCGCTAGCGGGCGCCGATCCTGCGCGTTCCCACCCGGAGGACGAGCTCGGTCACCGGCACCGCGGCGATCGAGCAGCAGGCCGCGGGCACCACGGTCAGCAGCGCGACGACAGCGTCCGTCCCGTCGCCCGCATCGGTCCACGCCGCGATCGAGACCACGAGCCAGGCGATCGCGAGGATGCAGACCGTAGAAGCGGTCCAGAGGACCGGCCAGGGCGCGCGACCCCGTCCCGCGGAGTAGGGGAGCCCGCCGACAGCCGCCGTCACGGCGGTCGCCAGAAGCGCTCGGGCCAGCGGGAGGAGCAGCTCGCCGGGGTCCCGGCCGGTGTCGAGGGAGGACAGGGCGAACAGGACCGAGGTCGTCGCGAGCGAGAGGACCCCGGCGACGGCGACGAGCGTCAGCAGGGTCCGGATCAGGAGCCTCACCGGTCGCCCCGGGCGAGGAACGCGCCGCGCTCCTCCAGCAGCCGCCGCAGGTGCCGGTCGAGCACCAGCCGCTCCGCGATCCGCCCGAGGACGCCGAGCGGGGCGGAGTACTCGAGCCGGTCGATCATCACGGAGCCGGAGCCGTCGGGCTCGAAGCGGTGCTCGTGGCAGAACGTCGCGAAGGGCCCGCGGGTCTGCTCGTCGACGAAGGAGTGCGGGGCGTCGAGCGCGGTGACGGTGCTGGTCAGCCGGAGCGGGACGCCGAAGTGCCGGGCGCTCCAGGTCACGTGCTCGCCGAGCCCGATCAGCCCGGTGGTCGTCCCGGACACCGCGCGCTCGCGAGCGCCGGCCTGCGAGGCGGTGTGCAGGTCGATGTCGCGCGCCCGGTCGAACATCTCGGCGGCCGGGCGGGCGGAGCGGGTCACGACCTGGAGGAGCACGGTGTCGATCCTGCCCGCCGCGCCCGCAGCCGGCCGCGGACGCGCCGGTCCGCCCGCCTCACCAGCTCGTCACCACGGTCCGCGTGATCACCCATCCCTCGTCGCGGCGGACGAGGCGGCTCGTCAGCTGGAGCCGCCACGTCGCGTGCAGGCGGCCGATGGTCGCCTCGGTGATGGTGCGGGAGGTGAGCACCGGGTGCGCGGCGCCGCCCGAGAGGGCGCTCTCGACGTGGTCGATCTCGTGGTACTCCTTGCGCGCCTCGTCGATGTCGGCGAGCCACTCCTCCCGCGACTGCACCAGGCCGGTCGGATGCTCGATCACGAAGCGCTCGTCGAGCAGCGCCTCGAGCGCGGGCAGGTCCACCAGCTCCAGTGCGTCGAAGAGGGCGGCGTGCACCGCGGTCGGGCCGTCGTCCTCCAGCTCGTCGCCCCTGCCGGCGGTCCCGTCGCCGCTCATGCCGGCGGTCCCGTCGTCGCGCGGCGGACGAGCTGCGTCGGCAGCTGCACGTGCAGCGAGCGCGGCTCGCGCCCGGCCATCAGGGCGATCAGCATCTCGGCGGCGGTCGCTCCGAGCGTCTGCATCGGCTGGCGGACGGTGGTCAGCGGCGGATCGAAGCGCGCGGCCTCGGGCACGTCGTCGAAGCCGATCACCGACAGGTCGTGGGGTACGGCGAGGCCCAGGTGCGCGGCGGTCTCGATGATCGCCAGCGCCGAGACGTCGTTGGCGGCGAAGACCGCGGTCGGCCGGTCGGGCAGCGACAGGAGCGAGGAGGCGGGCCGCCGGGCGGTGTCGCGGTGGTAGTTGCCCACCCGCAGCAGGCGCTCGTCGAAGGCGATGCCGGCCTCCGCCAGCGCCGCCCGGTAGCCGGCCTCGCGCAGCCGCGCCGAGCGCAGGTCGCCGCGGCCCGCGACGAAGCCGATGCGGCGGTGCCCGAGGGCGACGAGGTGGCGGGTGGCGAGCAGGGCGCCGCCGAAGTTGTCGGACTCGACGGTGGGCAGGTCGGCGCGGCCGGTATGCGGGTCCACAGCGACGAGCGGGATGTCGGAGGGGGCGCTCACCACGCTCGGCGTCACCATGATCGCCCCGTCGATGAGGGTGCCGCTGAGCCGGCTGAGTGAGCGCCGCTCCCAGCCCTCCTGCTCGCCCTCGTGGGAGCCGGAGTAGGCGAGCAGGTCGAACCGCGACTCCGCCAGCACCGACCCCACGCCCTTCAGGATCTCGGCGCTGAACGGCTCGAACCCCGCGACGAGCACGCCGATCACACCCGTGCGCCGGGAGCGCATGCTGCTCGCGACGAGGCTCGACTCGTAGCCGAGCTCGCGCACGACCTCGAGCACGCGGGTGGCGGTGGACGGGGCGATGCCGTAGCGGCCGTTCACGGCCTTGGACACCGTCGCCACCGAGACGCCGGCGGCAGCGGCGACGTCGTGGATGGTCGGTCGGGTGGTCATGTGGCCGACTGTAACCCGTGCTTCGAAAACCATTTCGAAAACGTTTGACCACTTTCGCAAGCACTGCGGACACTGACTCCACCCGCGAAGGCGGGAACCCCCACGGCGCCGGTGCACCAGGCGGCGCCCTCGATGAAGAGAACGGTTGGACGATGAAGTTCAGGAAGATCGCAGTGGCGACAGCAGCCCTGCTCGGCACGGTCGCGGCCCTCACCGGCTGCTCGGCTCAGGACTCGGGATCGAGCGACGGCACCGTCGCGATGACCCTCTGGCAGAACTCGACCACGGGCCCCGGCCAGGAGTTCTGGGACAAGACGATCGCGGACTTCGAGGCCGCGAACCCCGGAGTGACCATCGAGTCGCAGGCCATCCAGAACGAGGATCTCGACGGCAAGCTCCAGACGGCGCTCAACTCGGGCGACGCCCCCGACGTCTTCCTCCAGCGCGGAGGCGGCAAGCTCGCCGCCATGGTCGCGGGCGGACAGCTGAAGGACCTCACCGGCGGCATCTCGGACCAGGCGCGCAGCGAGATCCCCGAGGGCTCGTTCTCGGCGAACACGCTCGACGACAAGGTCTGGGCGATGCCGGTCGCCGTCCTCCCGGGCGGCCTGTTCTACAGCCAGGACCTCTTCACGGCGGCGGGCGTCACCGAGACGCCGAAGACCATCGACGAGCTCGACTCCGCGATCACCAAGATCAAGGGCAGCGGAGCCCAGGCCGTCGCGCTCGGCGCGAAGGACGCCTGGCCCGCCGCGCACTGGTACTACTTCTTCGCGCTCCGCGAGTGCAGCGCCGACACCATGGCTGAGGCGGCCGACACCAAGGACTTCTCGGACGACTGCTGGGTCCGCGCGGGCGAGGACCTGCAGGACTTCGCGGCCACCGAGCCGTTCAACGAGGGCTTCCTCACGACCGCCGCCCAGCAGGGCGCGGGCAGCTCGGCCGGACTCCTCGCCAACCACCAGGCGTCGATGGAGCTCATGGGCGCGTGGGACCCGGGCGTGATCGCCTCTCTCACCCCCGACGAGAAGCCGCTGCCCGACCTGGGCTGGTTCCCCTTCCCCGAGATCGACGGCGGCGACGGCGAGGCCGGCGCGATCATGGGCGGCGTCGACGGCTACTCCTGCTCCGCGGGCGCTCCCGACGAGTGCGTCGACTTCCTCAACTACCTGGCCACCTCCGACGTGCAGAAGGAGTACTACGCGGCCTTCAACGCGCCCCCGGTGAACACCGTGGCGCAGGAGGCGGTCACCGAGCCGTACCTGCAGCAGATCCTCGAGGCCTACAACTCGGCCCCGTACGTCTCGCAGTGGCTCGACACCGTCTACGGCCTCAACGTCGGCAACGCGCTGAACGTCGGAGTCGTCGACCTGCTGGCCGGAAAGAGCGACCCCGAGCAGCTGGTCGAGGCCGTCAACGCCGCCGCGGCGAAGGCCTAGCCACCATGGCACTCCGCGAGAGCCCGCTCCTCGGAGTGGATGAGCCCCGCGGGACCGCGCGCACCGGAGGCGTCACCTCGACGCCTCCGGTGCGCCGGCGCCGCCGCAGCGTGGGCTGGGCGGGGCGCTTCGAGATCGCGCTCCTGGTCGGCCCGGCGCTGATCGTCTTCCTCGCCTTCGTGATCTTCCCGGTCGTGATGGCGGCCTACTACGGCTTCTTCAGCTGGCAGGGCTACGGAGTGCCGACGGACTTCGTCGGCTTCCGCAACTACCTGACGATCCTGCAGGACCCCACCTTCCACGACGCCCTCGCGCACAACGGCATCATCGTGGTGCTCTCGCTCGTGCTCCAGGGGCCGGTCGCGATCCTCCTGGCGCTGCTGCTGAACCGCAAGCTGCGCGGGCAGTCGATCATCCGCGTCCTGATCTTCGTGCCGTACGTGATCTCGGAGGTCGTCGTCGGCACCGGCTGGAGCCTGATGCTCCAGACCAGCGGCGCGGTCAACGGCCTGCTCGAGAAGGTCGGCCTCGGCGCGCTGAAGCAGGACTGGCTCTCGGATCCGGCGATCGCGATCTGGACGCTGATGCTGATCATCACGTGGAAGTACATCGGCTTCGCCGTGATCCTCTTCCTCGCGGGTCTGCAGGGCATCCCCGAGGAGCTGTCCGAGGCCGCGGCCATCGACGGCGCCTCCTACTGGCAGGTGCAGCGGCGGATCACCCTGCCCCTGCTCGCGCCGACCCTGCGGATCTGGGCGTTCCTGTCGATCATCGGCGCACTGCAGCTGTTCGACCTCGTCTACATCATCTGGGGCCAGTACGTGTCCTCGACCGCGGGCACCTCGACCATGGCGATCTACCTGGTCACCAACGGCCGCAACGCCGGCAACTACGGGTACGGGAACGCCGTCGCGGTGGTCCTGTTCCTGATCTCGCTCGTGGTGGCGCTGCTCTACCAGCGCTTCGTGCTCCGGCGCGACACGGCGGGCGCACTGACGGGAGACAAGCGATGACCGGCACGACGATGACGGCCCCGCCGATCACTCCGGAGACCCCTCGGCCTCTCGCGGTGAAGCGGCGTCGTCAGCCCCTGGGCCGCGGCACGACGATCGCCTACGTCGTGGCGATCGTCGTGATCGCGCTGATGCTCGCCCCGGTGGCCTACATCATCCTCGGCGGCTTCCGCACGAACGCGCAGATCACCACCGACCCGGCGGGCCTGCCCTCGCCGTGGAACGTGCAGAACTACCTCGACGTGATCACCGGCGGCGTCTTCTGGCAGGAGGTCGGCAACTCCACCATCGCCGGCCTCGCGACGACGCTCGGCGTGGTCGTGCTCGGCCTGATGGCGAGCTACGTCCTGGCCCGCTACGACTTCACCGGCCGGGGCGTGTTCTACGCGCTCTTCGCCGCCGGCCTGATGTTCCCGATGACCGTGGCGATCACTCCTCTGTACCTGGTGATCAAGAGCCTCGGCCTGATGAACTCGCTCGCCGGAGTGGTGCTGCCGCAGATCGCGTTCGGCCTGCCGACCACGATCATCATCCTGGTGCCGTTCCTCCGCGCGATCCCGGACGAGATCCAGGAGGCGGCCTTCATCGACGGCTGCAGCCGGATCGGCTTCTTCTTCCGGATGGTCGTGCGCCTGGCGATGCCCGGCGTGATCACCACGGGGATCCTCGCGTTCATCGCGAGCTGGAACAGCTACCTGCTGCCCCTGTTCATCCTCAACAACGAGTCCATCTTCACCCTCCCGCTCGGAGTGCAGGCGTTCTCGTCGCAGTACTCGGTCGACACGGCGAAGGTGCTGGCCTTCGTGTCGCTGTCGATGATCCCGGCGCTGATCTTCTTCAGCGTCTTCGAGCGCCGCATCGTCGGCGGGCTGACGGGGGCGGTGAAGGGATGAGCGGATCGCTCCGCCCGTCCGCCGCGTCCCCCGTCCCGTCCGCACCCGTCGCCCCACCCGCAGAGAGGGTCGCACCGTGACCGCACCGCACGCACCAGAGGACCCACAGGCTCCGTCCGCCCGCACCACCGAGCTGCTGGGCCGGATGACGCTGGAGGAGAAGCTCTCCCAGCTGGTCGGCTACTGGGTCGACCAGGGCGGCGAGGTCGTCGCCCCGCTCGCCGGCGAGATGGCCACCTCGACCGGGTACGCCGAGGCGACCCGCGAGGGGATCGGCCAGCTGACCCGCGTCTACGGCACGCGCCCCGTCGATCCGCTCGAGCGCGCTCAGTGGCTGTGGGCGGAGCAGCGCCGGCTCGTCGAGGAGACGCGGCTGGGCATCCCGGCGATCGTCCACGAGGAGTGCCTGACCGGGCTCGCCGCCTGGCAGGCCGCGACGTTCCCGACTCCGCTCGCCTGGGGAGCCTCGTTCGACCCGGAGCTCGTGGCCGAGCTCGGCGCCGTGATCGGCGGCTCGATGCGCGAGCTCGGGATCCACCAGGGCCTGGCGCCCGTGCTCGACGTGATCCGCGACCCCCGCTGGGGCCGGGTCGACGAGTGCATCGCCGAGGACCCGTACGTGGTCGGCACGATCGGCACCGCGTACGTGCAGGGGCTGCAGTCCACCGGCGTCGACGCGACGCTGAAGCACTTCATCGGCTACTCCGCTTCCCGCGGCGGCCGCAACCACGCGCCGGTGCACGCCGGACCGCGTGAGATCGCGGACGTGCTGCTGCCGCCGTTCGAGATGGCGATCCGCGACGGGGGCGCCCGCTCGGTGATGAACTCCTACGCCGAGATCGACGGGGACCCGGTCGGAGCGACGCCCGCCTACCTCACGGGCGTGCTGCGCGAGCGCTGGGGCTTCGACGGCGTGGTCGTCGCCGACTACTTCTCGGTCGCGTTCCTCCACCTCATGCACGCGGTCGCCGCCGATCTGGGCGAGGCGGCCGAGCTGGCGCTCGCCGCGGGGATCGACGTGGAGCTGCCCACGGGCGACGCGTTCCTCGCTCCGCTGGCCGCGCGCATCCGGGCCGGGGAGGCCGACGAGGCGCTCGTCGACCGGGCCGTGCTGCGGGTGCTCGCGCAGAAGGAGCGGCTCGGCCTGCTCGACGCGCGCTTCGACGACGCCCCCGAGTCGATCGACCTCGACTCGCCGGCCCACCGCGACATCGCCCGCCGCCTGGCCGAGGAGTCGGTGGTTCTGCTCGCGAACGACGGCGTCCTGCCGCTCGCTGCGCCGCGCCGCCTCGCGCTGATCGGCCCCAACGCCGACAGCGCGCCCGCGCTCATGGGCTGCTACTCCTTCGCCAACCACGTGCTGGCGCACCACCCGGGCGTGCCGCTGGGCTTCGAGATCCCGACGGTCGCGGACGCGCTGGCCGACGAGTTCGGCTCGGCCGAGCTGCTGCTCGCCGAGGGCTGCTCGGTCGAGGGGGACGACGACTCCGGGATCGCCGAGGCGGTCCGGGCGGCCGCCGACTCCGATGTGGCGATCGTGGTCGTCGGCGACCGGGCGGGCCTGTTCGGCCGCGGCACGGTCGGCGAGGGCAACGACGTCGAGAGCCTCGAGCTCCCGGGCCGCCAGCGCGAGCTGGTCGAGGCCGTCGTGGCGACGGGGACCCCGGTCGTGCTCGTGCTGCTGACCGGCCGCCCCTACGCCGTGGGCTGGGCGCTCGACGGGCCGTCGGCTCCCGCCGCCGTGCTGCAGGCGTTCTTCCCGGGGGAGGAGGGCGCCGGCGCGATCGCGGGCGTCGTCTCGGGACGGGTCGACCCCTCCGGCCACCTGCCGGTCTCGCTGCCGCGCTCCGCCGGAGCGCAGCCGTTCTCGTACCTGCACCCGATCCTCGGCGGGCCGTCGGACGTGACCTCCGCCGACAGCACGCCGGTGCGCCCGTTCGGCCACGGGCTCTCGTACACGACCTTCGCCCGGACGGAGCTGGCGGTCGAGGAGTCCGCCGCGACGGACGGCTCCTTCACGGCGACCGTGCGCGTCCGCAACACGGGCGAGCGGGCGGGCACCGACCTGGTGCAGATGTACGCCCGTGACGTGTTCGCGAGCGTGACCCGGCCGGTGGCGCAGCTGCTCGGCTACGCGCGGGTCGCGCTCGAGCCCGGCGAGGAGGCGGAGGTCCGCTTCGAGGTCCCGGCCGCGCGCCTGGCCTTCACCGGACGCGAGGGCGTGCGGATCGTCGAGCCCGGCCGCGTCGAGCTGTGGGTGGGCCCGGACTGCGCGACGCGCGAGACGGAGGCGGCGCTCGAGCTGGTCGGCCCGGCCGCCGCTGTCGACGCCTCCTCGCAGCGCCTCGTCGGCACCCGGGTCCAGCGGGCGGGAGCGGGCGTCCCGGCCTGACCCCGTCCAAACCGCAGGAGGGGTCGCTCGCGCGGCCCGTGGATCCGCGGATCCCGGTGCTCGCGGGGCGCTCCTTGCTGCGATCTGAGCACGGCGCGGCTCCGGCGCCGCTCTGGCGCGACTCGGACGGGCGCGGCAGGCTGGGGGGATGAGCGACGACGCGAAGCAGACCCTCCTCCGCTACCTGCAGGAGGGGCGCGACGCCCTGCTGCAGAAGCTCGACGGGCTCGACGAGTACGACGTGCGGCGGCCGCTGGTGGCGACGGGCACGAACCTGCTCGGCCTGGTGAAGCACGTGGCGGGCACCGAGGCGGGCTACCTCGGCGCCGTGTTCGGGCGGCCGTTCCCGGAGCCGATGCCGTGGATGGAGGACGAGTCGGAGCCGAACTCGGACATGTGGGCGACGGCCGACGAGTCGACGGCCGACGTCGTCGCGCTGTACCGCCGCGTGTGGGCCCACTCCGACGCGACGGTCGCGGCCCTCCCGCTCGACGCTCCCGGGCAGGTCCCCTGGTGGACGAACCGCGACGTGACGCTGCACCGGATCCTCGTCCACATCACCGCGGAGACGCACCGGCACGCCGGCCACGCCGACATCGTCCGCGAGCTGATCGACGGGCGGGTCGGACTCCGGACGCCCGGCGACAACCTCCCGCCGGTGCCGGAGGAGTGGTGGCCGGAGTACCGGGAGCGCCTCGAGTCGCTGGCGCGCGCCGTCCGCGACCGGGGCTGACGTGCCGGCGTCCGTCGGCACCGCGGTCACGCCGGCCCGCGCGGCGCGGCTGCTCGACGAGCTCGATCCCGCGACGGAGGCGGCGCTCGACGCGGCCCTGGGCGGTCGCGGTCGCGGCCGGGCCGCCCTGCAGCGGCGCCGCGACGGCGCGTCGCCGCAGGAGCGGAGGCAGCGGGCCGCGCTCGAGCGCCGGGCGTTCAGCGCGGAGGCGGACCCCGCGGCGCTCGAGGAGCTGGCACGGCTGCGCGCGCAGCTCCGCGAGCGGGAGGAGGCGCTCGACGCCGCGGTCGCGGGACTGGCCGCGTCCGTCGGACCCGCAGCGGCCCAGGGCCGGATCGGCCGCGGGACGGCGAGCGGCCGGGGCGGTGGGGACGAGCGCAGCGACACCACCGGAGGCGCCGACGCCGACTCCCGCGCCTCCGCCACGCCCCGCCCGCGCCGCCGCCTCGGGGTGATCGCCGCCCTCGTCGCCGTGCTCGGGCTCGCCGCCCTCGGCACGGCCGCCTCCGTCGCGCTGGCCCCTCGCCCGTCGCTGGAGGTCTTCACCGAGCCCTGGGCCGTCCCCGACGACGTCGCCACGCGCCCGCTGTCGACCCTCGCGAGCCTCCGCGTCTTCCACTGGGGGCCGACGCGCTACCTGGGCAGCATCGCCGGAGTCGACTACTTCGCCACCCTCAGCCTCGACTCCTTCTCGGCCGCGGAGCTCGCCGACGAGTCCGTCTGCCTCTACGGGCTCGCGCGCTCCGACGGCGACGTCGTCGTCACGGACTGCGCGGCGACCGCGGACTTCGTCGCGAGCGGCATGACCCTCTCGCCCGACGACTACCAGGGCGACGCCGGCGGCACCGGAGTCGCCTGGGGTCCGACCGGAGGGATCCGCTCGGCCGGCTGAGGCGGCTGGCCCGACTCCACCGGGCCCCCCGCCGTCCCCGATCAGCCCCCAGGC
>NZ_PSTN01000033.1:0-26447 GCF_002930955.1 Rathayibacter sp. AY1A4
CGAGAACCGCCGCACCGGCCGCGTCCTCGAAGCCGACGCCATCGGCCCCAACCTCACCCGCGCGACCGCCGTCGTCACCACAACCACCCAGCGCGCACCGCGCCGCAGCGCCGCGCCCGTAGCGGAATAATCGCAGCTGATGTTCGATTCCTCGCTGACCATCGCTCTCGCTGTCGTCGGCGCCGCACTCCTCGCCGTCGCACTCGGCCTCGCCGTCAGCAACCGTGCATGGAAGACGGATGGCGCGGTGAACGACCGGAGGGCGGCCCGGACCACGCTCTGGGCGTTGGCACTCATGTTTGCTGGAGCAGCGATTTGGCTCGTTCTCGCGTGGACGACAGAGAGCGTCCCGCCGCTGAGTAGCGGGGTGTACACCGCGAGTGTCGCCCTCTTCGTCCTCATCCAGATCCCCATGCTGCCTCGCCTGGTCCAGCGCGCACGCCAGCGGGACGAGTGAGCGTTAGCGCGCTCAGTTTTTGAGGCGGAGCATGTACAAGATCCCGTGATCCTCCGGGATCGCTGCGCGCACTTCCGGGATCGCCGCGGCCGGCGTCGCCGCGCTGCTGCGCACCACCGTTGATGCCGATTCCGCGCGCGTCCGGTGTGCCAGCTCTTACAGGCTCCCATCGTCGCATCCGACGCTGACACAAACCGCTCGAGCGTGGGGGCCGGCGGGTGACGGAGCACCGCACATCCAAGGCCGCGATGCGGCTCAGTCTCCGAGGTGCCCGGCTCAGGATTCATCCCTCGACGTAGCGTTCGCAGTCGCCCGAACCTTGCAGATCTGCCGGATCGGCACAGTGCAGGAGTGACCAGCTGGCGCCCACGCCCGTGGTCTCTTCGAGACCGTTGTGGCGATCGAACGCCGTCGTCGTGTACACGTCGACGCCGTCGATCGAGCCTCCGACGAACGCGAACGAGACGATCGGGTCGCCTTCGGTAGTCGGTGTGCTCCACGCCAGTTCCGCTTCGTCTCCCGCGATCGCGGCGGTCGCGAGGCACGCTCGAGCCTCGCTAGGCAAGTCACCGCCTTGCTCAAGAACGTATTCGCCGCAGCTTGAGCTGGCGTCGCTACCGGCGACGACGCCACCAGCATCAGGGAGGCTGCGAGCGGCGACGATCGGATCGCCGTTCGGCGCTTTCGACGCGGGTTCAGGTGCAACCGCCGAGCAACCGCTGGCGACAGTGAGCACCGCGATCGCGATCGCAGCTGCCGTAAGGCGGTTCATCCGCCCACCGTAGCCGCCAGCGCCGCCTGCCAGCCAAGCAATTAAGCAGGAGGGCCTGCGCTGCCCGCCCGTGAGGGGCGACCCCCTCACGCTCCCCGGTGTCCCGTTCCGGGGCGCGAGCTGCACTCGCGCAGCGGCGACGGAGCGCCGCCAATGGGAGGCCGCGATGCGGCCCGTTCCACCCGTTTTCTTCACCTCTCCGCGGTTTCAACCTATTTCGCTCCACCGGCTCCGTGCCACCGCTATCGGACGCGCCCTGCGGGCTTATTTCGCCCGCTATCGGCGTCACTGCGCCGCCTCCACTCAAACGGTTTTCCCCGCCGGAGAGGCAAAGAAAAACGATCAGCCAGAGGGAGCACCCACACCATGCAGATCACCACCGACTTGCACACCACCGCGAAGACCTACCTCACGCTCGGAGGCACCCGCGCGGTCGACGTCCGCGTCGTGGGCACCGACCCCAAGACGACGCCCTCGGTGCACGTCACCCGCCGCAAGTCCGGCGTCTGGGAGGCGTGGCACTCCGACCAGCTGCACGGCATCACCAGCGGCTCGTTCCGCCACTGCGTCGCCCACGCCCGCCGCGCAGCGATCCGCCGCGTCGCCCCGTTCCTGAGCCGCTGAGAGGACCACACCATGACCCGCACCGACACCGGCCGCGCCACGGCCGAACAGCTCGCGCTCATCCTCGCGATCAGCCGCGACGAGGACCCGGAGAACACCACCGCGACCGACGCGGAGATCCTCGCGCACACCCGCAACACGCTCGGACTGCCGGGGGAGTGCGGCCCCGGCGGGATGCCCGTCTACGACGACGGCACCGCCGAGGCCGCCGCGTTGATCGCGTTCCTGACGCCCGCCGAGTAGCGCGGGGGAGGGGCCGGCCCTCGGGCCGGCCACGAGGGGCGACCCCCTCGCGCTCCCCCGTGTTCCGCCGAAGGCGGGGCGCGAGCTCCGCACGCGCAGCGGTGACGGAGCACCGCCGGCGGGAGCCGCTACGCGGCGCGTTCCCAGGTTTTCTTCACCTCTCCGCGGTTTCAACCTATCTCGCTCCATCGGCTACGTGCCACCGATCCCGGACGCGCCCTGCGGGCTTATTTCGCCCGTGATCGGCGTCACTCCGCCGACTCCACTCAATTGGTTTTCACTCGCCGGAGAGGCAAAGAAAAACGATCAGGAAGACGACAAAAGCCCCGTAGTGAATGAAGCACCACGGGACCCGTCGCCTCAATGGTCGCACACCGATCAAGGAGAAACCATCGTGACTATCACCACCGGAACCGGGACCGTTCAGCACATCGACCCGACCACCCTCGTCATCGAGGCGAACGTGCGCACCAGCGCCCCCGTGACACGCGATTTCGTCGCGTCGATCCGCGAGAACGGCGTCATCACCCCGATCCTTGCCCGCCGCGACGAGCACGGAAACGTCATCGTCCGCGCAGGCCAGCGCCGCACCCTCGCCGCACGCGAGGCCGGAGTCGCCACGGTCCCCGTCTACGTCGTGGAGGGCGACGACACCACCGCGGACCGGATCATTCAGCAGATCATCGAGAACGACCAGCGCGCCGAACTCAGCACCGCGGATCGCACCGCCGCCTGGGCGCAGCTCGCGTTCGAGGGCATCACCGCCTCGCAGATCGCCAAGCGCACCGGAACCAAGACCGACGCGGTGAAGAAGGGCCTCGCCGTCGCGGAGTCCGCGACCGTCACGTCCGTTCTCCACGAGCACGAGCTGACTCTCGACCAGGCCGCGGTGCTGTTGGAGTTCGAGGACGACGCCGACGCCCGCGCCCACCTGATCGAGGTCGCGACCAACGACCCGACCCAGTTCGAGCACACCGCGCAGAGCCTCCGCGAGGACGCCGCGGAGAAGGCACGCCTCGCCGCCGTCGAGCAGGAGCAGATCGCGAACGGCTTCCAGGTGCTCACCCGCTCCGACGCCTACGGCGAGGGCAGCCCGTGGGTCGCCCTCCGCAAGCTCCGCACCGCCGACGGGGAGCAGGTCACCGCCGAGCACATCGCCGCGATCCCGGTTCGCGGGGCTCTCATCGACACCCGCTGGAACGGCGACATCGACGTGACCCACTTCGTGCAGGAGCCCACGGAGGCCGGATTCACCTACGCCTACCGCGGCGACGTGCCCGCCGCGGCGCTCACCCCCGAGGAGGCGGAGGAGGAGCGCGTCGAGAAGTCCGCCGAGCGGAAGGTGCTCATCGCCAACAACAAGGCGTGGACTGCCGCCGAGACGGTCCGCCGCCAGTGGATCGCCACGTTCCTCAGCCGCAAGACGCTTCCGAAGGATGCGGATCGGGTGATCGCTCTCGGGCTCACCGCGCACCGGTTTGCGGTGTCGTCGGGGATGAGCAACGGCAGCGACCTCGCCCACACGCTGCTCGGCATCGACCGCCCCTCCGGCTACCGCACCGACGCTCTCGCCGCGCTGGTCGAGGCGAACCCGGCGAAGGCCCGGCTGGTCGCGCTGGCCGTCGTGCTCGGAGGTCAGGAGGCGAACACGAGCAAGGAGTCGTGGCGACGCGGCGACGAGCGCGCCGCCGCCCACTTCCGCCAGCTCGCTGCGTGGGGGTACGCGCTCTCCCCGGTCGAGCAGGTCGTCACGGGCGAGAGCACCCCGGCTAACGCCGCCGGGATCAGCTAGCCGCTCCGCGGGGACCGGCATCCGCCGGTCCCCGCACCCCCGCTCCCGACTCCTGCAGAAAGGCCCGCCATGACCACCACCACGACACCCGCCGTCGACGTCGACGTGTGGGGACACACCCCGGCGCTGCGCGATGCGCAAGCCGCCGTCGCCGCCGCCACCGCGACCGGCGACCTCGACGCGATCGCCGCGGCCGCGCGAGCGCTGATCGTCGCCGCGGCCGCGCACGCCTGGCCCACCGCTACCGCCCTCGTGTTCAAGTACGAGACGACCGGCCCCGTCGCCCACGTCTGGGGGCTGTGGAGAGTCCTCGACGCCGATCGTCAGACCCTCCGCGAGTGGGAGGACGACCCGGGCGGCATGAGCGATGAGTCCGAGGAGGAGCTGGTGGCCCTGGACCTCATCAGCAACCGCCGCGAAACCCTCGACTACACCGACTTCGGAAAGCCCATCGGCTCCACCGTCCTGATCCTGCACACCCTCACCCTCTGAGCGCGGGCGCGGGCCGCCCCGGACCGGGCCGGCCCGTGAGGGGCGACCCCCTCACACTCCCCGATGTTCCACCGGCGGCGGGGCGCGAGCTCCGCCCGCGCAGCGTCGACGGAGCGACGCCCGGAGGTCGACCGGCTGCGCCGGCCGCCGTTGGTCGCCCTGCGGGCTCACACCCTTTTTTGCCGTGATTCTCAATCAGGTTGTCAAGCAGTTTGGCCCCGGTTGGAGGAGGAGCGCGGCAAGGCGTTTAAGGCTCGCGCTACGAACCGATGGCCGCGAGGTTGGTCGCCTCCGCTGGCCGCGTCGATCGGATGGGGCATTTGCAGCGTCATGGCAGGGCTGCCTTCGTCAGTGCTCGTACGGTTCCCAATTTCCACCATTGGGTGGTTCCTCGACTGATGAATCGTCCGTTAGGAGAATGCTCCGGTCCATTGAGGGGACGAGTGTACCCCCGGACACAATGAGGTAGCGCTCTTTTCCGCGAGATCGGCCAATTGCCTCACTTATTTCAGCTAGGAGTATCTGATCTTCGACGATATGCGAAATGTGGAGGCGAGTATTCTCATTGAGTATTAGAAGCATCGAGCGGCCATCCCCTCGGCGCCTAAGTAAAATCGCTTCATCATCAACTTTGCTTACGTCGAATTTTGACTCGAGAGTTTCAAAGAACGTCATCTCGCGCACCGTACCACTTGATCCGCGTCATTGCAAGAAACCTGCGAGGGGCCTGGAAGGTGCTTTTCATCATGCTCAAATCATCTTAGGCTAGTTCAAGTCATTACTAGATATCGGGGGATAAAGTATGAGAAAAGCATTTAAAGTTCTGATGACGGCGGTGATTGCTGTAGGGCTTTCGGGCGGGGCGATGTCCAATGCGGCGGCCGTCGAGGCGGTGCCGCAAGATTCTGTCGCCACGCTTGAGCGGCCGGCCGGCGGGACGTGGTTGCTCGACAGCCCTGGTACGCCAGGCGGTGGGGTTCAGGCGCGGGCCGACGTAGGTTGTGCCGCGGGGACGACCTCCTACCCACAGGCGCCTGCCTACGCGTGTCTTGCTGTGTTCCAGGACCAGACGGGCGAGAAGGTTGTTTTGCGACAGGGACAGTCAGGTGCGTCAGCTTTCGGCTACCTGCACGGATTGATCGACCACGGGGTCGAAGAACAAACTATCGACGCAGTAGTGACGGGCAGCGCGGCAGGACAGTTGCAGGCCAATGGCCGCTATCTCTATGGTGCGGTCTTTCTGAAAGACGGTGAGCCTCAGATTCGTTTCGAGACGATTCATGACCGACAGCCCTCGTCTGCAAGTCCAGATGCATTCGAGCTCGGTGTCGTCACGTCCTACTGCAAGGGCCCAGCGATTCAGGCGCCCGAGGAGGCCTGCCCCCAATGGGTGAACGATTCGCTCCCAGCAGGTATCGGCGGCTGAAGCCTCTGCTGTTCAGGCTGGTCTAGAACTCACCATGTAGCCGCGCAGGCCAAAACTTTGACCTGCGCGGCTATTAGTGTGCCATCTCGTTATCTGATCTAATGGTAACGGAGTCGTATCCCGCTAGGCATGGCGGAGAGAGCCCATGGCGTGGCTGACGTTATGGGGCTGTGTTGGTTGGTGAAGCTCCTACGCGTTTAGGACCGGGGCGGTGAAGGGTGTGCCGTCCCGAATGATGGCCCATATGACGTTGATACGGCGGCGGGCAAGGGCGATGAGGGCTTGCTTGTGGGATTTGCCCTCGTGGCGTTTGCGTTCGTAGAAGGTCCGTGATGTGTCGCAGTGCATGGAGGCGATGAACGCGGCTTGGAAGCAGGCGTTCAGTAGCCGCCGGTCGTAGCGGCGTGGTCGGTGATGGTTTCCGGAAATCTTCCCAGAGTCGTGCGTTGAGGGGGCGAGGCCGGCGAAGCTGGCGAGTCGGTCGGGTGTTCCGAAGTAGGAGAGGTCGGCACCGGTTGCGGCGAAGAAGTCCGCTGCAAGGCGGGGTCCGAAGCCGGGAACGCTCATGAGAAGGTTGGCGTGAGGGTGATCCTTCAGGCGTGCGTCGATCTCGGTATCCAGGTCGAGGAGTTCTTGGCGGAGGCGAAGTAGGTCGTGTGCGATCTGGCTGACCAATCGAGCCGCAGCTGCTTCGCCGTGAACCGCAGTGTGCTGCTCAGCCGCCGCCCCCAGCGCTGTCGTGGCGAGTGCGGCTGGGGTGCGGGCTCCGTTCTTCTTGAGCCAGTTGGTGAGTCGCTGTTGGCCGATGCGGCGTAGTGCGGCGGGTGTCTGGTACTTGGTCAGCAGGATCAGCGGAGACTTCGTGGCCGCGTAGTTGAAGGCGGCCTCGAGTGCGCGGAAGTAGTGCGCAAGGGTTGAGCGGAGGCGGTTCGCGGCGCGGGTGCGGTCGTGGATCAGATCCTCGCGGCGAGCGGAGAGCAATCGGAGTTCGGCCGAGACGTCGTCGATTTGCCGAATGGGCTCGAGGTCGTGGCGCATCCGAGCTTGATCGGCGATGATCACGGCGTCCTTGGCGTCGGTCTTCGCCTCACCGCGGTAGGTATTCGCCGCGTGGTGAACCGCTCGTCCGGGGATGTAGTGCAGGGGCTGCGCATGCGCGGAAAGCACTGCCTGCAAGAGGCCGACTCCGCCATGGTTGAGGTCAGTCGTCCAGGTGATCTCGGCACCTGCCTGCACGCTTGTCACGTCGCCGATTAGGGTGAGGATCTCGGGTTCGCGGTTAGCGAAGCGGCGGGAGAGGAGCTTGTTCCCGTCTGCGTCGATGACGACGCAGTGGTGGTGGTTCTTGCCGGCATCGATCCCGGCCCAGAGTTGCGGCACGCGCATGTCCTTCCTCGAGGTGTGTTTTCGTGCGCGCCTTCAGCGACCAAGCCGGCAAGTCCCTACGGGGCGATGAATCGCGTTTCTCAATGAGCGGTCGTGTCGTTGCGGGGTCCCGGGTGGCAAATCACGGCGTGCCATCACTGGGCTGAAGCCTTCTGGCCATACCTGGGATCCCTGGCGCGTTCCGAAGCTTACGAACGCTTCGGATCCACGTTTTTCACCGTAGGGAAGCCTTCGGCGGCTCCCTCCGCTTCGCTGCGGTCGTAGCTACCTACGGGCTCCGTTCAAGTGGCTGCGCCACCGACTCCTCCGAGACTTTCAGCACGCGGTCGCTGCGCTCCCTTATTTCGCGCCGAAACTCTCTCCCCCCTCGCCCTGCGGGTTGCACTGCGCCCTCCGGTTGCTAAGGCGGAAAACCGCCTTCCAGCTCGAGCAGACACGGCCGCTGGCGTGATCGGCGTTGCGACGAGCCGTGCACCGGTCAGCGCATCTCGTGCGCGATCTCCAGGAACGCCGCCGCGGACGACCCGATGCGATCGGACCAGATGGCGCGGAGGGGTCGCACGAGTGCTGGTCCGCGGAGGGGCACTCGTATCAGTGAGCGCGCGGCGAGATCTGTTTCGACGGTGAGGATGCTCATGACTGCGGGCGCGATGCCGGCGCGGGCGTTCGCTCGGATGATCGCCGTCGTTTCAAGGATCGCGGCGGGAGTCGTGAGTGCGAGCCCGGCGTCGTGGAGCCATGCTTCGAGGGTCGTCCGGGTGCCGGAGCCTTCCTCTCGTGTCAGCAGTGCGGTGCCGGCCAAGTCCTCGGCGCTGATACTCGCCGCGCGTGCCCAGGGGTGGTCGGGTGCCACGACGACAGCGAGTTCGTCCTCCGTGACCACGTCAGAGGAGAGCGTGGCCGTGGACGCTGGTGTCTCGACGAATCCGAGTTGCGCGGCACCGGATCTCACGAGCTCTGTGACCGTGGCTGAATTGCCGGCGATCAGCTGCACACTCACCTCGGGTGTGCGCTGTCGGAATTCGAGGAGCCAGCGTGGGAGCAGCAGTTCGGCGATGGTCTGCGACGCCGCGAGAACCAGTGAGCCGGTCGGCTGTCGCAGTGCTGCCGCGCCCGCCTCGAGGCGGCGGGACGCCTCGAGGACCGGGCCGGCCAGCTCGAGCACGAGCCGGCCCGCGTCGGTCATCAGGGACCCGGTCGGAGAGCGGCGCACGAGCGGCTGCCCGATGGCGCGCTCCGCGACCCGCAGACGCGCCGAGACGGCCTGCTGGGTGACGCCGAGGTCTTCGGCAGCGCGGGAGAGCGAGCCCGCCTCGGCGATGCGCTCGAGCACCTCCAGCGTGTCGAGATCCAGGATCCGGTCCGTCAATCGCCGCGTCGCCACAAGCACTCATTGTGCCCCGCCAAGACGATCGCTGTATCGGCTGGTGCCGGCGATGCTCAGGCTGGAGGCATGACAACTCTCTCCCCCGCCCGCGCATCTTCCTCGATCGGGCATCCTCCGCGGTCGAGGCGCTTGTTCCGGGAGTTGGAGCATCCGGGACTGATCGTGTCGAACCTGACGCCGAACTGGTTCGCGTCGATCATGGGCACCGGCATCGTCGCGGTCGCCGCCGCGTCCCTGCCACTCCAGTTCCCCGGACTCCGCACCGGGGCCACCGTCGTCTGGGCGATCGCCGCGCTGCTGCTCGTCGCGCTGACGGTCGCGACCGGGCTGCACTGGGTCCGCTACCGCGGTACAGCGGTGAGGCACCACCTGAATCCCGTGCTCTCGCACTTCTACGGCGCGCCGCCCATGGCGTTCCTCACTGTCGGCGCGGGAACCCTCCTCCTCGGCAAGGACTGGATCGGCCTGCCGGCCGCTGTCACCATCGACTGGGTGCTCTGGGGTGCGGGGACTCTCGGCGGGCTGGTGACGGCGGTCCTGGTGCCCTACCTCGCGTTCACCCGGCATGAGAACAAGCCCGATTCGGCGTTCGGCGGCTGGCTGATGCCGATCGTTCCGCCGATGGTGTCCGCTTCCACCGGCGCACTGCTGCTGCCGTACGCGCCCGCCGGGCAAGCGCGGGAGACGCTCCTGTGGTCCTGCTACGGCTTCTTCGGCCTCAGCCTGGTCGCGTCGCTGGTGGTGATCACCCTGATCTGGAACCGGCTCGCGCAGCACAAGGTCGGAGCGGCGGGGATGGTGCCGACGCTGTGGATCGTCCTCGGTCCGGTCGGACAGTCGATCACCGCCGTGAATCTGCTCGCCTCGAACGCGCCCACCGTCGTGGACGCCGGCATGGCGCGTGCGCTGCTGGTCGTGGCTCTGGTGTACGGCTTCGCGATGCTCGGCTTCGCACTGCTCTGGACCGTCATCGCCCTCGCGATCACCCTCCGCACCGCGAAGGAGCACCTGCCGTTCAGCCTGACGTGGTGGTCGTTCACGTTCCCCGTCGGCACCTGCGTCACCGGACTGAACGGCCTCGCCCTGCACTCCGGTCTCACGGTTGTCGCCGGCCTCGCGGTGCTCTACTACGTCGGCCTGGTCGCCGCGTGGATCATCGTCGCCGCCCGCACGTTCCACGGTTCCGTGATCCGCGGAACCCTGCTCGCACCACCGCGGCCGGCCTGACCGGGATCGAGGACCATCGTGGATGTCCGAAGCCTGAACGCCCTCGCCGAGACCTGGCGGAGTACCGCGGACGCGACCGGACGCTTCGTTCCGGGCTTCGATCCCTGCTCCGGCGGCACCGCCAGTCGCGTCCTGGTGCTGATGCAGTCACCCGGCCCTCGGACGATCGCCGCGGGATCCGCTGCCGTCTGCAGCGAGGACAACCTCGGGCCCACCGCCGCCGCGTTCCGGGCGGCCCGAATCGAGTCCGGACTCTCCCGCGACCACTACCTCCGATGGAACCTCATCCCGTGGGAGATCCCTGGCCGCGTCCGCCCCGCGGACATCGAGGAGGGTCGGCTCGCGCTCGGTGAGCTGCTGGAGCTGCTGCCCGCGCTCGGCGCCGTCGTCACCTACGGGACCGTGGCGCTCGACGGGGTCATGCGCTATCTGACCCTGCACGATGATCCCCGTGTCGTCCCCGTACTCGCGGCACCGCACCCCTCACCGGCCAACGGACGTCACCGCGCCGACCAGCACCTCCGCTCCGTGAACGCGCTCCGCCTCGCGAATCGTCTCGGATCCGGTCGGCGAATCGCAGACTGACGGCACTGAAGGGAGACGTCCGCGGCTCGGTCGGCACCGGTCGTCGTGACCGATGAGGCGCTGATCTCAGACGGTCCCCGTCCTCGGACCGCTGACGGGAGCGGCCGGGTCGTCCACGACGTCGACGGTGTACGCCGCGCCGTGCTCGAGCGTGTGGCCGACGGTGCACTGGCGATCCACGGCCCGGTGGGTGCGTTCGGACAGTGAGGCGATCCGCTCGGGATCGAGCGCCGACAGGTCGGCGCGGATCACGGCGGTGATGGAGTCGTAGCGGTCCTCACCCTCGGGCTTGGTCGCGGTGATGTCGGTGGTCGCTTCGAAGTCGGCTCCGAGTCGGCTGGCGAGGAGGTGGTCCGAGGAGAGCATGCCGCAGGCGGCGAGGGCGAGGTGCAGCAGCTCGCCGGGCGAGAACACGCCGTCGGCGTCCGACCCGCCGATGCGGACCTCGGCTCCTCGCGCGTTGCGGCCGATGAAGCTTCTCGGGCCCTCGCGGGTGATGTGCAGCGGTGTGGTCTCGGTGCTCATGGTCTGCTCCTGTCCTGTGTCCGCGGCACCGCGGGCAGTGCCGGTGTCTCCTGCGGGTGGGCGGTGTCTCAGGTGTCGGTGCGGACGAGGGGGGAGTTCGTGCCGCGGACCCTGATGTCGACACCGGTGATCTCCGACCGGGCGATGCCCGTGGACGCCGCCAGGTCGACGGCGCGCTGCCCGGCCGCCGTCCAGGTGGCGACGGTGATCGTGCTGCCGTCTGTGCGGGTGATCACGAGTTCGTACTCCGCGTCGGCGGGCGCATCACCACTGTAGGTGCAGCTCCACTCCAGCCGGGTGCCCCACGGCTTCCCCTCGACCTGGATGTCCGCAGCGAGAGCGGGATCGTCCGCGATCGGGTCCATCGGTTCGAGGGTCGCCTCGCTCGCCACGGGAGCACCCGCGATGCCCGTGCCGAGAGCGACGCCTCCGAAGACGGAGGCGGTGACGGCGGCCGCGACGGCGAGGGACGTCACCAGCTGGCGCCGACGTCGGCGCGTCCGGACACGGTGAGCGATGGCGGGCAGCGTCACCGGGGAGGGCGGCGCGTCCTCGCCGTCGTCCGATGCGCTGATGGCGAGAGCATCCTCGACGGAGAGCCGACCGACGATGCCGGGCAGTCCTGCCAGCTCTGCCACGGCCGCGCGGCAGGCCGCGCAGCCGCTGAGGTGCTGCTCGTACTCGAGTCGCTGATCCGCGGGGAGAGCGCCGAGGACGTAGGACGCGTCCCAGTCGCGGTACTCGTCCTCCGTCGCAGAGCTTCCGTGGTGGTCGTTCATCGGGTGACGCCCCTTTCCTGCAGAGCCAGTCGCAGTCCGCGCAGTCCGTAGTGCAATCGAGATTTCGCTGTTCCCTCGGGGATGGAGTGCCGGCGGGCGATCTCGGGGACGGTGTGTCCGAGGAAGTACGCGTCCACCACGATCCGACGATGCTCCACCGACAGCGATGCGAGAGCGTCGGCGACGAGGATGCTGTCCAGGACTGCGTCGGTGTGATCGGGGACGGCGCCGCCGCCGTCCTCGTCCTTCGCCGGCACTTCGCGTCGGCTCCGAGCGGAGCGGGCGTCGTCGATGACGAGGTTGCGGGCGACGGTGAACAGCCACGCGCGAGCGGCGTCGGCGTCGCGTTCGAGGACCTGCGGGCGCTGCCAGGCCCGGACCATCGTCTCCTGCACGACGTCCTCCGTCAGCGCCGCGTTCCGAGTGAGGTTCTGCACGAAGCGCCGCAGCGCCGGGCCGTGACTCTCGTATAGCGCCGCCAGGAGCTCATCGACGGGGCGGGGCACAGTGCTCACCGCCTCGAAGCGCCACGGCGCACTCCGTCATCTCGGTTGCTCCGATCACTGCGGGTCATCCCTTCCGGTCTTTGCCTGTCGAGAACCGGCGACCCGTCCGGGCGATGCGCTTCGCTGCGCGCGGGGACGGGTCGCCGGCGCATCAGGACGCCGGGGTGGAGGTGCTCATGCCCGCAGCTTCCTTGTTCGTCGTGCCGTCAGGGAGGAGGACGTACCAGGCGTCCTTCACACCCTGCCCGTTGACCTGGCCCGGTGCGGTGTCCTTCGCGAACCGGTAGACCGGCCATCCGTCGACGGTCAGCTGGGTCGTCCCGTCGGTGCGCGTGATCGAGCCGACCTCTGCGGTGATCCCATCCGCGGCGGTCGTGCTGGACGCCGACACGGCCGGCCAGGTCGTGGCGCACTCGTCGTAGCAGCTGCTGCTGCCCGAGTTCTGCGTGTCCTTCGTGAACGTGTAGACGGTGTAGCCGGCCTCGTCCGTGATGATCTCGCCCAGCGGCGAGGACGCCGTCGTGAGAGCCGCCGTCTCAGCGGAGGCGGAGGCGGTGGCGGAAGGGCTGTCGGCCGGCGCTTCCGACGAGGCGGCCGAGCCGGCGGCCGTCGAGCATCCGGCGAGAAGGACGGCGGCGAACGCCGCAGTGGTCACAGTGGTCGCGATTCGCTTGAGCATGATGCCTCCTGTAGTGCGGGGGCCGAGGTGGTCCCACCGAGGACACGACACAGCAGTCGCGGACGTTCAACGAGGCGAGAAGATCGCTGGGAGAGCATCCGCGCGGCGGGCGGCTTCAGCGAGAGCGACGATCCGTTGCGCGCTCCTTCGCGTGAAGGCCCGAGGCAGCGCGCTGCTCTCCATCCCCGCGCAGACCGAGGCGAACGAGCACGCAGACCGCCAGGGAACGGTACCCGCGGCCGTACTGCTGAGGATCCGGGCCACCTCGTCAGGTGGGATCGGGCTTCGCTGTATCGCCACGAGGCGGACGCCACTCGGCGCGCTCCTGCTCAAGAGCAGACAGCCTCCCAGTAGAGGCTCGTCCTCTGGCCGATCGAACCCCCTCGGCGGAAGTCTCCGCGAGCAAGCAGACGCCGACCTCGGTCGGCGCTGTGGTGTGCGCTGCGCGCATTTTTGCCTGGAAGCCTTCGGCAGCGTACGGGCCTGCGGCGTCCACGCAAGCCGCTGCGCGGCCGGCTCCTCCGAGGTTCCCGCCACGCGGTCGCTGCGCTCCCTCACATCGCGCCGACAACCTCTCCTCCGCCGCCCTCCGGGTTGCGCTCCCGCCTCCGCCTCTGCTCGGCACTACGTGCCTTCCAGGCAAAAA
Organism: Rathayibacter sp. AY1A4; assembly: GCF_002930955.1. NCBI lineage: Bacteria > Bacillati > Actinomycetota > Actinomycetes > Micrococcales > Microbacteriaceae > Rathayibacter > Rathayibacter sp. AY1A4. Next base: position 13,527 of record NZ_PSTN01000033.1, read on the forward strand.
AACGCTGGGAGAGAAGGAAGAACAGGCGAGCCAGACCACCCCCGCTGGCTTGACAAACCTGATTGAGAATCACGGCAAAAAACGAGGGGGAAGGTCAGAACAAGACCGCCGCCACCCACTCGAATCCGCCGCCATCACGCCCGCAATGAGAGGATTCATCATGACTACGACCCCGATTTCCGAAGACGCGCTCGTCGAGCAGCCCACCTCGCCCGACGCGGCCGTCGCGTACAAGGCTGCTGTCGAGGCCTACGTTTCGGCGCTCTCCGACCCGGCCGTCGCGGAAGCGATCGCCCCGACGCTCACCTGCGCCCGCGCAACGCCCATCATCGACCTCCTCACCGAGGCCGGACACCACGACGTCGCCGGGCTCTGGGCCGAGCTGCACGCCTACTCGGAGGTCAACGACGAGACCGACAAGCACCGCGGCGACGGTTGAGCCTCGTCAGAGCCTCCGCCAAGCGTCCTACTGCTCTCTGACCTGAACGGTGGCGACATCGAGGAGGGCGGGGGAGAGGGTCAGTGAGCTCGGCGAGGACGTCGACTCGCTGGCCCGGGGGGACGCGCTCGTTCGAGCGATCAGTGCCCAGGGTAGGTCGGAACCCAGGCGAGTTCGGCACGTAGCGTCTGACCGAGTTGATCCATTACCAGCTTGTAGTCGCTCTCAAAATCTTGAATGAGGTCGCTCGCTTTTCGCTCACGCTCGCCTTCGTCCAGCCCTCGGTAGAAGACCGGGGGCCTGGTTGCCGCGGCGGCGGCGGAGGCAAATTTCTCGACGGCACCGCGTAGCTCGTCATCTAGCAGACGATTCCGCAGCCTGATGACGTCCAAGTCGTTCGTCGTCATGTCAGCGTCGTACTCAGAGGGGAGCAGAGAATATCGGCCTTCCCTTGCCTCCATGTGGTCGAAGTGCATCGTGCGTCCAGCAAGACGCGCCATGCGCTGAACGGCGTCCTGCAACGCGAGGAGGGTGTCAAGCTGAAACTGATGCTGATTCTGGAGCGCGGCCGAACGGCGCTCTTCCGCGCGCGCCGACCTCTCCCGGACCGCTGATCTTCCATCGCGGCGAGCTTCGTTCAGGCCCGCGAGAAAGAATCCGAGCAACGCTGCAGACGAGGTGAACGCCCCGGTCACCACCTGGGGCCATACGTCGTCCGTCATGAGGTCGAGTATCGCAGCATGCTCCACCCGAACGAGTTGTACTCTCCCGTTGGCTGATCGTGGTGCGGCTTCGCCGAGGTCGCTGTAGGATTTTGACATGTTCGACTGGTTCACGATCCCTCACGGAAAATCAATAGAGGTCGATCGCGAAGGTCGCACTATTCAGGTGCACCACTCAAATCACGATCTCTTCGTGGTTCAGCGATTCTTTGATGGAACTTGGCAAGACACGGTGTGGGTTCGTCGGCTTGGCGGCAGCTGGCGGGTCTCGCGAGAGCCCAATTCTATTGGCATCCACGCGCCGGACCTGGCTTCAGCGGTCGAGGCTGGCCTTGCGCGCAGCGGCGAAGCCCTCCGTTAGAAACTCTGGCTTCGAACTCATCAGGCTACGTTCCGCCTTTCTGTCGTCGGCGAGCGAACGAGCTTCGAGCCGAGGCTCTTGCGTGTGACCGCACTGCAAACGGACATAATCTCAGTTATAGGAGCGATGGCGGGAAGCGCCTGGGGGAATCGCAAGCCCTGTACCGCCCTGACGCACCTGCGTACCGTCGCTGACGACCCGCACCACTCCTCGAGGCACCGGACCGGTGCAGGCAAGGCGACAGCACATGACTAGCAAGCAGAACATCGCCTCCCAGCAGGCTTTCGGCGAGGCGGTGAACGCCGGCGACTTCGCCGCGTTCGACGACCTCGTCGCATTAGACTCGGTCGACCACGACCCGGCGCCCGGCCAGGCACCGGGTCCGGAGGGGTACGCCGCGTTCTTCAGCGACCTGCGGACCGCGTTCCCCGACATGGCGCTCGAGGTCGAGAAGCTCGTCGCCGACGACGACAGCGTCGCGTTCGCCTACACGCTGACCGGGACGCAGACCGGCGTGTTCCAGGGCCACGCACCGACGGGCAAGTCCGTGAAGATCCGCGGCATGCAGATCAGCACCTTTGTCGACGGCAAGCTCGCCGAGCGCTGGGGGAGCAGCGACGAGCTCGGCATCTTCAAGCAGCTCGGGCTCGCACCCGACGCGTAACAAGGCGGGACTTCGACGACTTCCGAGGCTCGTGTGCGACCAGAACCTCGAGGCCCGTCGAACAGCGCCCATGCGACCAAGCTAACAAAAGTATCATTATCGAACAAATTCTCATGTTTGAACATGTGACCACCTGCACTCGTCGGCTGTTCAACATGCGGAAGCGCCGCGAAGGGCGCAGCTCAGAGGCACGTTCGCGAGCGCGACTCGCCGAGGACCTAGTATCGGCTCCGCCCCGTCGCCAGCGGTGCTAGCCGGATTATGGCGAGTGTCGTCGGTCTCGCTACGACCGAGCACTCCTACCAGGCCCACCGATGCTCCCCAAGTGGCGCCGCTCTACGCGGCCAGCTTGGTGACGCCCTCCGGCACACATCGTTGCGGCAGGATCAGGCACGACGGGCGAGGACATGGGATTCACTCTCCTACGTATCCACATACTGCTCGCGCTCTATGACGTAGACGGGGTGATCCTCAAGTCAATTTCCGATTCTCTCCGACCGCATCGGCTCCAAGCGCAACATCCTTGGCGCACTCATCGGGTTCGCTATGCTCTCGCTCCCTGCACTAAGCGTGACCGATCCGCTCATGGTGGCCGGCACATGCCTCACGCGGGGAGCGGCCGCACCCGTCCTCCTCGCGCGCGAAGCCGCCAATCGCAGGGGATTCTATGACAACGGAATTATGCGTCTAGAGTACTCTCGCACAACCGCGGAGGTGAGCGATATCAAATACCAAGAAGTTTCTCGAAGAGCGAGGACTTCTTCGAGATGAAGCCCTCCTGCATCAGCCAGTTCAAGTTAGATTTAGTGGTGTAGTTCTTGCCGGCTTCCATCCAAGGTGTGAGCCGGCCCCGCAGGCCACTTCGAGTGGATACTGGCCAAAATGGGGCGTAGGCGCGAAGTAAATCGACACCGAGGGGCACCTGCGTCAACTTAGCTTCAGTACTCATCACTTTGATCAGTTCACGGGCTGTGGCGGTACCTGCAACACCGGGTGGCAACGTCAGGAACACATCCAAAGCCATGCGGCGCGCCTTCGTATTTTGCGCATCCGTCACAGGGCCGGCTGCTTTCTCGTAGATGTCGGAGGGCATCCCGGCAGAGCTTAGGGCGCGGAGGGCGGCAGGAGATGCATTCGCCGCCCAAAGCGCTTCCCAAAGCTTCGCGCGCTCACCGATCGTTGACCTACGGCTATAGACACCCCATGCGCTATTCGAGAAGGTGACGTCTGCCAAAACCTTCTCGATCTCCTGTGCGGCCGGCGCGGTCTGGAGCCATAGTTGACCGAGAGACGCACGTTGTTCAACGTCAGTAATCAACCCAAGGGCACTACTGGGGAGAGGATGGACAGAAATTCCAAATGACAACATTCGAAGTTGAGTGGTGAGAAGGACCTGTTGCGAAGCAAAGGAGTCGTCTTCCTCCCACAGGTTTGAACTCTGAAGGATGTTGGCGATAGAAACGCACTGCTCATCGGAAACCGTGCCCACCGCGCGCACGATTGCATCAACCGATGCTCCGTCTTCGGCCGCAGTGCCGACTGCATCGACGACCAGATGCGCACGTAGCTCGAGAGTGCTCAAAGTTGAATCCTCTATCGCATCGAGCGCAGCGAGAAGCGTCCACTGGTATTCAAAACGATTATCGCTGTACTCCTCCCATTCCTTGTCTAAGTCCTCACGGACCATTTCTACCAAAGGGGCCGCTGAAATAGGTGGAGAGATCAAGTTGGCGATGCTCAGCGAGTTAGTGGCGCCATTCTCGCTCACGAGAATTCTGGTGGCGTTCGTGGCACGGTGGACGACCGCCCGCAGTGCGTTGCTTTTGTCGATCGCCTTGACAGGAGCCTTCATAGTTAGCATCTTTCGCCAACGACCGGCTGCCCATTCAGGGTGTTCCGCGATTGCGTCTAGCAGGTATTGGTTAGCAGTAGACATGTCTCCACCGTCTCGTACCTGGGTCACGAGGGCGTCGTGTTGGTCCAGATGCCACTGTGAATCGTCCCTAACATTGCGAAGCACTCGCAATAGATCGCGGCGTAACCCTGAGGCTGGCTGGAGGTGGTCCCAGACCAGCAGCACGCGTGTGGTTGCTTCCCGCGTCTCGGCGACAGCCGCTTCAAACGCTTCGGTTGCGGCTTCGTTTTCCTCGTTAGCGGCCTGACGCGCGGCAACCGTTGCGGACTCAGGTGTGACCTCTGCCGGCTTCGAAACAGAAAGCTCAGCGGTGAGTATTGCCAGGTCCGAGGCACTAAGCGAACTTTCGGCTGCCACTTCAACCCTGCGCAGAACTGTCTCGAGCACTTCTGGCTCCGTCAAAACCACGCGAAGAGCCTTCGACGTCAAGAGAGCTTGCGCGACATGCCAGTCGTTCTCTGTAAGAGTTTCGACAAATCGAACCACAAGGCTCCCTGCTGATCCCTGCGAGCGCTCCGCTGCATCCAGCAGCTCTGTCGCGCTAGGAATAGTGAATGCAACAGAGATAGCGCCCGCGTAGCCACGCAAGCTGTCTTCACTGTGGCCGTCAAAACCGGATGTCACGGCGGCACGGAGTGCATCGGATAAGGGCACAGGGACGACGGTCAGGACCGAGCTTAGGTCGCCGGCTAAAATTCTGAGATGCTCTGCGATTTGAGCGGACTCTCTTTCCGCTTGTTCCAGAATGTGTTGAATCGCTTGAGACCGGTCGCTCTCTGAGGCTGCGGCAAGTTCTGCAACTACATCACGACGAGATGCGTCGGGAGCGAGAAGCACCGCGTCATAGACCGCCGGGTCCTCGAAGTGCACTAGCGCGCCCCCCGAGTGCATCATGATGAGTTCAGCTCGCGGTTCGGGCGCGCGCAGTTCACGCAGTCGGCGTAGATAGCGGTGTAGGTTTACAAGCAGCTGGTCCGATACGGCGTCGGTGTCGGTGTTCGCGATCACGCGGTCGAGCTGCGTAGGCTCCGAAGCATCCTCGTCCTCGGGGTCAGGCTCGGAATACTTGGCGAGAAGCTTGGCTACTTCTGGACGGGTAGAAGATTCGTTGCGGTAAAGAAACCGCATCAATGCGGGCGTCCGCTCGACATCGGTCATAAGATGAGGGAATTCGGTTCGGAGCACTGCTAGGATCGCTATCTCCTCGGCAAACTGAACCCATTCAAATCCTAAACTTTGATAAATGCGCGCGGTTACGGCAAATTCATTGAGTAAGACTTTCGTGCGGCGTGGGCTGGCTAGGTGCATTGGGGCGAGTACTGTGACGACTCGCTCTAGCAAGTTTTCTCTATATGCGCCAAGTTCGGCCCAGACACCGCCCTTGGCGGAGACGAGCGAAAGTGCGTATCGGCGGAAGGTGTGAGCGGCCTGAGGTGGGAGGGAGAGCTGGAATTGGAAGATTTTATCCAGATACTCGCCGCTCGTGCCGTAGTACGGCGCGGCAGGACCATGCGGTACTTCGTGGCGAAGATGTTTCGAGATAGTTTCTGCGACAGCTTCGCGGTCGAAAGCCACTACGAATACACATCGCTTGTCGCCGAGGAACGTGCGCAGGCCCTCAAGAGTCTTCACTACATCATCGGGTGAGCAACGGTCGAGTTCATCAATAAAGACAACATAGCGTTTGCTTTGTCCTGCCGCGAGGAGTTGATCGAACAATTTGCTGAACTGGGCAACGTGAGAAGGCATCGACTGAGAGACAGTCACCTTGGACAATTCGATTAGTCCTGCGAGAACTACAACAATCAAGGTGGAGCTGACTCCAAATGCACTCCACCCCTGAATGTTTTGCCACCACAGCCCGACAAAACTCTTCGACGGTTCGACCGCATTAGCTGCTAATGCCCATAGTAGGGGACCTCCTAGAAATAAGAGGAGAAGGGCTAAGGGCAGTAAAATACTGGTCGCTATTCGTCGCGTTTTTGTTGATACGTAGGTAGCGCCTAGGGGGAAGCTAACCTTTGTGGTCCCTTGGAAAAGCTGATCAGGGATATGGTCGTTCTTTGGGGAAATTTGTCGAGCGAGTTCGCTCAGGAAGTTTGCCCGAAATCCTTCTCCGGAGTTTTTCCAAGCATCAAACGTGATATGGCCGACGCTTCTGTCTACGGCTGCGAGCTCTTCCTTGAGCAGTGCATTGAAAGAGCTTTTGCCAGATCCCCACGGGCCGAACAATGCGACGTTGACCTTGCCGGATGCCGATACAGCCAACTCGGCAATTCTCCGGGCAATTACTCGATGATGAAGGAGGTCTTGTTCCGCAGAGATGGCAGCGCGGCCGACGCCCTGTAGGGGTTCGTCAGGAACGATGTCTTCCGGCGTGAGCGGGCTGACCGCGGGGCTCTCTTGCGCTTGATTCATGTTCCGTTCGTGCTTCCGACACGGTCGGAAGCGTCCTCCTCGACGTCGAACGTACCTAACGAGCCGTCAACCATGCCGCTCGACACGTTCGCTCGACCAAAGCGGAACTCGGCAAGGACGGATGACGCCGCGTAGTGCTTCGACACGAAGTTGCGCCCATCCGAACTGACATAACGCGGATTATGGGAGACGCGTGCAAAGCCAGGGGAGGGTCTGTCGGAGCATCCCGGGTGGGTTGAGATGACCCATCATGAATTGGACTCGCCGTGCCCACCATCCAGAACATCGCCAGGGCGTCGTGGTGCGTGAAGTCGGTGGTCACCTCAGTGCTCCCGGCTCGAAGGGCAGTGACGTCGCCGACGCCGATCCTCAACCACATGAAGTCCCAGCCCCCACGCAGACCTGTCGGTACCGGCGTCTCTCTTCCCCTGCCGCCCTCTCCGCGCGCACACTGTGACGAGGCGCTCGAAGAGTCGCGACGAGAGCGTCCTGAGGGCCACGAGCCGCACGTCGCGCCGGATGATCGAAGGAGTGCCGCGTGGACAATCGAGGCCCGCAGTGACGAGAAATGCGCTCATCCTCGGCGGCGCCGCTGTTCTCCTCGCGTTCGGAGTCGCGGGCTGCACCCCGTCGAGCTCACACAGCTCCGCTCCGGACGCTTCCACCCCGGTCCGCGGCTCGAGTGCGGTCACGACGACACCACCGACCGGCGAGAGCTGCGAGCTCAGCGAGACCTCGACGCTGACGACTCAGGACGAAGTGACAGTGATCGTCGAGCTGACCGACGCCGGCGGCGGATCCTGCGAGCTGCAGGGCACTCCGCAGGTGACGTTCCTCGACGCCGAGGGCACCCAGGCGGCGATCGCTGTCCAGGCGAGTTCAGGCGAGCAGTTCCCGGGAACACCAGTCGAGGTCGACCCGGGCGGACACGCCTATCTCACCTTCCTCACGGATACCACCGGCTCCTGCGTGCCCACGGGCGCCGCCACCATGCTCATCGCGGTATCCGGTGCTCCGAACACCACGCGAGTCGAACTCGGCTCGACGACGTTCTGTCCGACCGCGGACGACGTCCCGCCACTGTCGTACCCGGTGACGCCCCAGCCCACCACTCTGACCTGACGATCGGGTAGTCCTGAGCGGTGCGCACTCGCTCCCCTTCAGACCGCTCTCGACGAGATGACACACTCTCGATCATCGAATCGAGTGGTCTCGGATTCGACGCAAGGCTGACGCGCCATCACGTCGACGGTGTTCACCACGGGGGCCAGCGCCTCCGTCGGCATGACCCGAGGTGAGCACTGCAAGAAGACCATCGTGACCGCCGCCTCCGACGTTGGCGCGTGTGTCGTACTCCCCGAAGCGATCCTCCGCGGCCGAATCGCAACGATGTCCGGGCGGTCCCGCGAGACCATGGCCGAGGAGATCAGCGCAGCAGCGAAGCCCGCGACGTCGACCACCGCCCCCTGGACCGACCGGCGTCCACGGAGACGGAGGCGTCCCTGCCCTCGATCGCCCTCGCCGCATCGAGCCGAGCGGCCGCGGCCTGCTCCTCCGATGCCGCGCGCAGCTTCAAGATCTCCTCCTCGAGCTCCGCGAGGAGCGCGCCCTCTCGATCGGTGGCGGCGACGCAGTCGGTCTCGAGCTTCTCCTCGCGCTCCCGGTACACGGCGGCGCGCTCCCGCGCCCTCTTCCGCGCGGCATCTCGCGGGAGGGGGATCGCGGAGTGACGGACCGCGGCAGGCCGGTCAGAGCAGGCCGGTCAGAGCAGGCCGGTCAGAGCAGCCCGTCCGTGAGGTGGTCCGGCGTGCCGAAGCGGTGGGCCGTGATCGACACGGCCTGCTCGCGGAGGAACGGCAGCAGCTCCAGTCGGCCCGCCTCGGTCGCCGGGCCGGCGTAGACCGCGAGGTCGGGGCGCCCGCCCGTCACGGCCGTCACCGTCGCGGCGGAGGCGCCCAGCAGGCGCACCCGTCCGGCGCCGTGCGCGCGCACCCGCGCCTCCCACGCCGCGTCGTCCTCGACCACGACGGCGCCGGCCGCCTCGTCGAGACCGGCGGCGAGCTGCGGAGGCAGCGCCACGGCGCTCGAGACGACCACCCGTGCCTGCGCGGTCGCCGCCGCGACGGCCACCCGCACGAGCGAGCCCAGCGGCTCCCCGGCGGCCAGGCGCACCAGCACGGCGGAGTCGTAGGGCAGGCGGCGGAAGACGTTCCGCTCCGCCTCCAGCCCCGTCACGTCGCGAGGAGCGCCCGCGGCCCACGCCGCCGCGCAGCTGCGCGCCGTCCGCTCCACCGCGGCGTACTCCTGCGCCGGGAGCTCCGCGCGCGACGCGGCGAGCAGGCGGGCGGCCGGTCCGACGACCGGAGCGGTCGCCTCCGACGGCGCCGCGGTCCAGGAGCCCAGGCCGAGCAGGTAGTCCGGCCCGCCCGCCTTGGTGCCCGGGCCGACCGCCGACTTCTTCCAGCCGCCGAACGGCTGGCGCTGCACGATCGCCCCGGTGATCCCGCGGTTCACGTAGAGGTTGCCCGCCTCGATCCCGTCGAGCCAGGTGCCGATCTCCTCCGGGTCGAGCGCGTGCAGGCCCGAGGTGAGCCCGTAGTCGACCTCGTTGACGATCGCGATCGCCTCGTCGAGAGTCGCCGCCGTCATGATCCCGAGGATCGGCCCGAAGTACTCGGTGCGGTGGAACTCGGAGCCGCGGCGCACGCCGTCGCGGACGCCGGGGCTCCACAGGCGTCCGGAGTCGTCGAGGCTCCGCGGCTGCAGCAGCCAGGTCTCACCGGCGCCGAGCGCGGTCAGGCCGCGCAGCAGCTTGCCCTCGGCGGGTTCGATCACCGGCCCCATCCGCGTCGCGGGGTCGGTCGGGTAGCCGACCGTGAGGGAGGAGACCGCGTCGAGCAGCTGCGCGCGGAACCGCTTCGAGCGAGCGACGGAGCCGATCAGCACGACGAGCGAGGCGGCGGAGCACTTCTGGCCCGCGTGCCCGAAGGCGCTCGCCACCACGTCCTTCACCGCCAGGTCGAGGTCGGCCGAGGGGGTGACCACGATCGCGTTCTTGCCGCTCGTCTCGGCGAGCAGCGGGAGGTCGTTCCGGAAGGAGCGGAACAGCTCCGCCGTCTCGTAGGCGCCGGTGAGGATCACGCGGTCGACCTGCGGGGAGGCGATCAGGTCGCGCCCCAGCTCCTCCTCCGGCAGGCGGAGCAGGCGCAGGGCCTCGCGGGGCACGCCCGCCGCCCACAGCGCCTCGGCCACCACGGCGCCGCAGCGCGCGGTCGGACCGGCGGGCTTGAGCACCACGGCGGAGCCGGCCGCGAGCGCCGCGAGGACGCCGCCGGCCGGGATCGCGACCGGGAAGTTCCACGGCGGAGCGACCAGGGTCAGCGCGGCCGGGTGGAAGCGGGCGCCGTCGACCGCGTCGAGCTCGAGGGCGCGCTCGGCGTAGTAGTGGGCGAAGTCCACGGCCTCCGAGACCTCGGGGTCGCCCTGGTCGAGGGTCTTGCCGCCCTCGGCCGCCATGACCTCGAGCAGCTCGGCGCGGCGCGCCTCCAGCTCGTCGCCCGCGCGGTGCAGGATGCGGGCGCGCTCCTCGGCCGGGACGTCGCTCCAGCCGCTGCCGCGGGCGCCGGAGAGCACCGACTCCAGCTCGTCGAGGGTGCCGATCGTGGCGGCCTCGATCGCGTCGGCGCCGGCCCGGGAGGAGGGGACGCGCGCGAGGATCGCCTGCGCCCACTCGCGGTTCGCGGCGACGGACGGGTCGGTGTCGGGGGTGCTGCGGAAGTCGCCCGGTCCCGGACGGCCGCTCGCGGCGAACCGGTCGGGCACGCGGTGCGCCGGGGGGACGGCCCCGTCGAGGGCGGCGACGGAGGCGCGGAACCGCTCCTCCTCCCGCGCGAAGAGCGCCGGGTCGGCCTCGAGCTCGAAGACGGCCGACATGAAGTTCTGGCTCGACGCGCCCTCCTCCAGCCGGCGGATCAGGTACGCGATCGCCACGTCGAACTCGGCCGGCGCGACGACCGGCGTGTAGAGCAGGAGCGAGCCGACCGTGCGGCGCACCGCCTCCGCCTGGCCCTGGGCCATGCCGAGGAGCATCTCGTACTCGATCCCCTCGCGGACGCCGCGGGTGCCGGCGAGCAGCCACGAGTACGCGACGTCGAAGAGGTTGTGCCCGGCGACGCCGACCCGCACGTTGCGGATCCGCTCCGGGTGCAGCGCGTAGTCGACGACGCGCTTGTAGTTCGTGTCGGAGTCCTGCTTGCTGCTCCAGGTCGCCAGCGGCCAGCCGTGGACCGAGGCCTCGACCTGCTCCATCGGCAGGTTCGCGCCCTTGACCAGGCGCACCTTGATGCCGGCGCCGCCGCGGGCCCGGCGGGCGGCGCTCCACTCCTGCAGGCGGATCATCGCCGAGAGCGCGTCCGGCAGGTAGGCCTGCAGCACGATGCCGGCCTCGAGACCGAGGAACTCCGGCCGGTCGAGGATGCGGGTGAAGACCGCGATGGTGAGGTCGAGGTCCTTGTACTCCTCCATGTCGAGGTTGATGAACTTCTGCGGCGAGGAGGCGGCGGCCCGGGCGAACAGCGGCGCCAGCTCCTCGACGATGTCGTCGACCGCGGCGTCGAAGGCCCACGGGTTGTGCGGGGCGGTGCTCGAGGAGACCTTGATCGAGACGTAGTCGACGTCGTCGCGGGCGAGGAGGCGGTGCGTCCCCTCCAGGCGGCGGTGGGCCTCCTCGCGGCCGAGGACGGCCTCGCCGAGCAGGTTCATGTTGAGCCGGACGCCGTCGCGGCGGATCGCGGCGATGGCCGGGCCCAGGCGCGAGTCGGTCGCGTCGATGATCAGGTGGCCGACCATCCGTCGCAGCACCCGGCGCGCGATCGGCACCACGACGTCCGGGAGGAGCGGCGCCATGACGCCGCCGAGGGCGACCGCGCCGCGCATCGGAGCAGGGAGGAAGGACGGCACGCCGCCCGCGATCGCCTTCAGCGCCGCCGCCGCGACGCGGGTGTCCTCGGGGCGGACGACGCCGTCGACGAAGCCGACCGTGAAGTCCAGGCCGGTCGGGTCCTTCAGCACGCCCGCCAGCTGCGCCCCGGACGCGTCGATCGGGATCGCGGACGCCTCGCGCAGCCAGCGCCGCACCAGGGCGACGCTCTCGTCGACCAGGCGCGGATCGATCGAATCGGCGGACGGGCCGTCGGCCGCGGGGCCGGTGGCGAGAGCGGGGCTGGCGAGATCCGTCATGGTGCGGTCCTTCTGCTCTGAGGTGGGTGCCTTCAGTATTCGACCGACTACCGTTGAGCAGAAGCGACCGTTCCTTACCGGTACCGGTCAGCTCAGCTGAACGATCGGAGAGACGCCGTGCTCGATGTCCGCCGCCTGGTCCTGCTCCGCGAGGTGGCCATCCGCGGCACTCTCGCCGCCGCGGCCGAGGCCCTCGCCTACAGTCCCTCGGCCGTCTCGCAGCAGCTCGCCGTGCTCGAGCGCGAGGCCGGCGTCGAGCTGCTGCGGAAGGCGGGCCGGCGCGTGCAGCTGACGCCCCAGGCCGAGATCCTGGTCGAGGCGGCCGGCGAGGTGATGGCCCTGCTCGAGCGGGCGGAGGCGGCGCTCGCGGCCTCGGGGGAGTCGGTGACCGGCCGGGTGCGCGTCGCGGTGTTCCAGTCGGCCGCGCTCGCGCTCATGCCGGGTGCGCTCCGGGCCGTCGCCGACCGCTTCCCGGAGGTGCGGATCGAGATGGTGCAGCGCGAGCCGGAGGGTGCGCTGCACGAGACGTCGTGGGCGCGGGAGTTCGACCTCGTCGTCGCCGAGCAGTACCCCGGCCACTCGACCTCCTGGCTGCCCGGACTGGTGCGCAGCGACCTGACGACCGACGCGATCCGCCTCGCCGTGAGCCGCGACTCCGCCGTCGTCGACCTCGCCTCGGCCCGCGACTCCGCCTGGGTGATGGAGCCGCGCGGCACCGCGAGCCGCCACTTCGCCGAGCAGACCTGCCGGGTCGCGGGCTTCGAGCCGGACGTCCGCTTCGAGACCGCCGACCTGCAGGCGCAGATCCGCCTCGCCGCCTCCGGCCACGCCGTCGCCCTGATGCCCGACCTGGTCTGGGCGGGCGAGGCCCCGGACTGCCGCCTCCTCGAGCTGCCCGGCACGCCCCGCCGCACGATCTTCACCGCCCAGCGCGAGGCGCAGCTGGCGTCGCCGGCCGTGCGGGTGTTCCGGGAGTGCCTGGCGGAAGTGGCGGGGCGGCTCGCGTGAGGCTGGGGGCGTGAGGGGGGGGGCGTGAGGCGGTGCGGTTCGCGTGAGCGAGGGCGTGTGGCGGTGCGCACCAGTCCGGGCAGCCAGGAGGTCGAGTGGCCGGGGTACTGCTCGGCGACGACGAGGTCGAACTCCCGCGCCCACGACGTCTCGTGC